>CAYLLE010000021.1:0-38741 GCA_964384485.1 uncultured Spirochaetales bacterium
TTGCCGCATATTTTTTTCGCGGAAAAACGGCAATTTCCGGTGATCCCCCGGAACCACTTGTTCCCATCATGATCATAGAATAAAATACCAATAAGGAGACCAGGATGAACGGGTTTTTCAAGTCTCATTTTTTAAAACGGATTTACAGCGGTAATATTGTCCTTCTAAAATGGATCGGGCTGACCGCGTTAACAATCGGAACAGCCGCTCTCTCCGCGGTGATTGTCGTGTATCCTCTGTGGTATATCGCTGTCCGGTGGAAATCATTTTTTACAATTTTTTCACTCATTTTAATCGGCGCCGCATTACTCGTCCTGATCATACGGCGATTCAGTCAGAATAACTTCACATACTTTCTAAAAAAAATGACAAGTTTAGCAATTTTTGCCGGGTTCCTCTTCTTTTTCTACGTGGTTATCGTCCTCTTTGCTCAGGGCCTTTTTATAGCGGCGGTGCCCGCCGCTGTGCTTCTTCTCGGTACCGTGGCATTAGCGGTAACAAGAAAAAAAACAAGGCATTAACTTTGCGAAAAACGGCCTCTCGAGTAAAAACATTATTCATATTGATACTGGCTGTCATGACATTGCCGGTTTTTTCTGATTTCCCGGAAATAACCCGGTTTTCATCGAAGGATGCCCTTTTTTCCCAGCTGCAGCGAGATATATCCGCGTTTTACCGCTGGTCCCAAGGAAACGGTTCCATACCGTCTCCGGTTTTCTTTACCTACGTTCCTTCAGGCACAGAGAATATTCTGTCGATAGCCGCAAAACTTTCTCTTCCCTACGAGTCCATCGCCTGTTTAAATGGAATCTCTTCGACTAAAGAAAAGATCGAAGGGAAAAGGCTGATAATCCCGAATATTCCGGCTTTATTTATACCCGAATCACCTAAAACCGAATTTGAGCTTCTCCTCTACTGGAATAGAAAAAATAGTGTGAAAAGCAGTAAATCGATAACTATTCCCGCCGTTCAGGGAAAAAAAACATACTTCATTTTCCCGGGTGAAAAACTGAAATCCCGGGAACGGGCTTTTTTTTTAGGAACTTTCTTCCGGAAACCGCTGTCAGGCGGCAGGATATCATCCAGCTACGGCACCCGTCTCAATCCGTTTACCAGGATAAGCAGCTTTCATCGGGGACTCGATATTGTGGTCCCCACCGGCACCCCGGTCACCGCGGCCGCGCCTGGAAAAGTGATTAAAAAGGGATATGATCATATATACGGGTTTTATGTTGAAATATTTCATGAACCATTTTATCAAACCTTTTATGGACACTTGAACACTACTGCAGTAGTATTAAATCAGGAGGTTTTATCCGGAACGATGATAGGAACAGTGGGAAGCACAGGCCAATCAACCGGCCCGCATCTTCATTTTGAGATACGGCTAAACGGCAATCCAGTCGATCCGGAAAGGTACATCGGGAAATGAAAATCCGTAAAAGTATATGTATGCCAATTTTATGCCTCCTCATGTTTATTTACCTTGTTCCGGGATTACTCTGGGCTGAACATATCCGGGGGCCTGTCGGCAGTATAATAACAATTACGCAAGACTCGGCTAAACAGAATCCGGAAGCTGTTCTTAAAGTAGGTGAATTGGGGTTCATCAAGTACATCAATCCCCTCCCTTTCCATCAGGGTATTGAGCTGGAAATTACCATTCCCCAGGAGCTGAAGAACTATGGGAACGCTGTGGAATTCGTAGTATATAAAAATGTCGATCCCAATCCCGATCCGCACGTAGTAGGATATAACGGTCAAGAATACTACAACGTGCTTCTCGAGAGTTCAGGCAGATTTTTCATCCAAATTCCCACAAAAACTGAACATAATATGATTTCTACATCAGAGGCTGTCCTCGTATCAAATACGGTATCTTCCGATGATTTTCCCCTGCTTTTCGCGTTTTATCCTCTGGGTAAGGGGATGGAAATTCCAAAATCGGTCACATTTTCGGTCAAGCCCCGGGTTTCTTTCCATGAGATGGGAGGATTATCTATTAAGGTTGTTGACGAAAACAGCCGGCCCGTCAGAGATTTGAATGCCGCCGGAGCCGCTATTGAAGTTGACGGTTCGCCGGTATCTGATATTAACAAGGTACTTTATCTGAAATCAGGCTTTCATAAGCTGTCCCTTTCCTCAAAGCGTTTTCATGACAAACAGTACACGTTCGGCATAGAAAAGGGAACGATACATACAGTAACCATTTCATTAATACCGGCACTCTCAAAACTTAATATCAAAGTTCCATCCCAGGGAATTCTTGTACTGGATGGAAAAAAAATAGAACATAACTCCGGGGTAATAGTACCCGTTCAGCCCGGAGAACACACGGTTTCACTCAAGACAGATAAATACACACTGTCTAAGACCTTTGTGGTGCAGGCAAAAACTAACTACACGATTACCTTCGCTCTGGATGTGATTGTCAGTCCCCAGGAAGAGTATGAACCGTGAAAACCGGGAAACATAATATTTGCATTTTAAAAAAGTCTTTCCTATATTTATAAAAGGATGTAATATAGATACGAGCAGGAGAAAAAAATGTTAAGCTTCCTTCTGCTCTGACGATAATGAGAATATCGGTACTTAATGTAGTTCCCCTCCCAGTTTACTATATTAAGCCGATAACCGATATGTCGGCCGGTTCATATGAACCGGCCGCTTTTTTTTTTATCTTTACTCGAAAAAACGGATTCATCAAAATGTTTCTTTTATCTTGACAAACCAACCTTCCATTCGTACTGTGATAACATGGCGCAAACCGAAAAAAGACACATAATTTTAGGCATTTCAATTGCTGTAGTAATAATATTCTCAACAGGAGCCGGCATCGCTGTCGGCACGGCATTAGGGAAAACAAAAAATTTACAGGACATGGAAGGAATGAACAGTGAAGAATTGAAACTTCCTTCTCAGGTCCTTGACCGGAACGGTAATTTAATTACTGAGTTCTTTTCGGAAGAAAAAAGAGAATTAGTTACCATAGAAGAGCTTCCTCAACATCTTATTTACGCCCTTCTCACGAGGGAGGACAGGAACTTTTTTCATCACCGCGGTATCAGCTTGTGGTATACCGCCCGGGCCGCGTGGAACATACTCCTTGAAAAGGTGAGCGGAGGCAGACTCGGTTATTTCTCCGGCGGCAGCACTATCACACAGCAGGTCGCAAAAATGGTTTACCTGGACCCGAATGACATTTCCATAAAGCGGAAGCTGAACGAATACTGGCTGGCATTCCAGCTGGAACGGCAGTATTCGAAAGATGAAATACTTGAACTGTATTTGAATAAAATGCCTTTCGGGCATAATACCTATGGGGTCGAAGCGGCATCGCAATTCTACTTCAACCATTCCGCCCGAGATATCACTCTAGCTGAATCGGTAATCCTGGTAATACAGCTGTCGAGTCCGGGCGGAAACTCTCCGATCCGGTACCCTGAGCGGGCCAGGCTGCGTCAGCGGGAAATTTTAAATCAGATGGTGGAATTGGGATACGCGACCAGGGAGGAAGCCGACGGATCATATAACCGTTTTTGGTCAAATTATGACTATACCCGTTCAAATACATCAACCGCCTTCTTTGACAGGGAAGATCAAGCTCCGTGGTTCAGTGAGTACGTGCGTGTTCAGCTTGATCAGATGCTCGGAGGAACAACGGATTATCATACGGACGGTCTTATAATTCACACCACTCTTGATCTAGGATACCAGCAGACTGCCGATGAGGTTATGCGGACCGGATACGCCAGTATTAACGCAAACTACCGGGAGCGGACCAACAGCCAGCTTCAGAAAGCCGACAAAGAAATTGTTCCGCTGATGGATATGATGGCTTTGATGTTTGATATTGAAGGCTTCAAAGTTGCCGATCTGTCCAATCAGCTGGAGGCGCAGAAAACATTTTTTAAAGAGTACAATCCGCTTATTGACATTGCATCTCTGATGTTCGGTACGGAAGGTAATTCACTCAGGTACCTGAGTCAGGATGTATACCAAAAGCAGACGGCTGAATTGGATAGGACTACAGTGGAAGGAGCCTTGATATCTCTGGAACCGGAAACAGGCCACATTTTAGCCATGGTCGGGGGCAGTAATTTCGAACAGGGGAATCAATATAATCGTGCCATGCAGGCGAGAGTCCAGCCCGGATCCTCCATAAAACCGTTGTACTATTCAGCGGCTATCGATAGCAGAGATTTTACTCCGGCCAGCGTAATATACGATACACCGGTAGTATTTTGGAATGATGATAATTCGCCCTATGTGCCTCAGAATTATAAAGGTGAATGGGAGGGCAGAGTTCTCCTGCGGCGGGCCCTTATACGGTCAATGAATGTTCCTTCTTTAAAAATCCTTGATCACATTGGGTTTGACTCGGCAATCAGCCGGATCGGAGCCCTATTGGACATACCCGAATCCGAATATGTGGAAAGAAATATTGAAAAAAGATACCCCCTCGGCTTAGGAGTAATTTCCGTGGCTCCCGTAGAAATGGCCCGCGCATTCGCGGTTTTCGCGAATCAGGGTAAAGAAGTTGTCCCCATCGCAGTCACATTTATTACAGACAGAGACGGTAAAATCATTCTGGAACCGGAAAAGAAACTTCGCCAGGACCAGGCATCAAGGAACACCCAGATAGTTTCCCCCCAGACTGCGTACATCATGGTTGATCTGCTTAAATCTACCGTGTATGACGGCGGGACACTTACCACCGCGGCTGAATCTGTCGGAGGATTCAATGACGGGATTCCAATGGCAGGAAAAACCGGCACCGTTCAGAACTGGTCCGATATCTGGACTGTTGGATTTTCCCCCTATGTCACCACTGCTATCTGGTTTGGATTCGATAAAGCCGGCAGTTCCCTGGGGGTTTACCAGACAGGCGGCGGAACGGTAGGTCCTCTTTGGGCCAAATATATGAAAGAAATACATAAAGACCTTTCGCCGAGAAACTTCATAAGACCCCATTCCGGTCTTGCGGAAGTCTCGGTAAGCGCGGAAACCGGTTTACTCCCCCCGGAGGATTATTCCCGTCCTGTTATTACTGAACTTTTTCTGGAAGGCACGGTTCCCCGGCAGTACTGTACAATTGATGTGCAGGAGGAGGAACAGAAATCGAAATTTGTGGATAAAATGAAAGACAAACTTGTAACGTTCGATTTTTTTGATGAAGACGAGGAAGATATCCCCGATTACACCGAACCACAGTTTGATTTCGACTTTGACAGCGATTCTTCCGGCAGCAGCAGGGAAGACGAAGAAACCGACAACCCCTGGATCGACTAAGAGGAGGATGATATGCAGCGGCGTATTGAAGAAATAATCATTCGAAAACGTATCCGAAAGAATTTGGGTGATCTCAATTCTCTTATGGAAAGCATGAAGCGGTTCGGGCTTTTAAACCCTGTAACGATTACGAGGGAGAATGTTTTGATAGCCGGCCACCGCCGGTTGGAATCGGCAAAGCGCCTGGGCTGGGAAACCATTGCCGTCAGAATAACGGATGGAGATGACCAGAGCCGGCAGCTTGAGATGGAAATTGAAGAAAATACCCATCGTAAAAATCTCACTACTGATGAGCTTGCGGAAGGATATATCAGGCTGGATAAGCTGAAACACCCAGGATTTTTCCGGCGGATATGGCTCGCGATCGTGAATTTTTTCCGGAAACTGTTCGGCAGAAAATGATTGAAAGCTCCGCTCAGTAACCGTTCCGGGACAGTAATTCCCGGTCAACTCCTTGTGTGATTTAGAAGTGGCCATAATTTCATATAATATATAAATTTAGATCGGGTTGACCGGGAATTGCCGGTTCCGTGACAAAGCTCTCCCAGAATTACCAGATATCCTGAAACGCGTGGGGCTGTTCACAATACGCGCATATAAATGCATTTTCTTCTGAACGGCAAAATTCCTGTATCACATCCTCGCTTGAATCCTTAGATGATATACAGTCCGGATTTTTACAGGAGATCTCTTCAAAATCATATATGCGCGGCGGCATATGAAGCCTATATTTCTTTGTGATTTTTGAATTGTCAATCAAATTTAAGGTGCTGCCCGGAGAAATAGCGCCCAGCATCTTTATCCTCCGCTCATCCAGGCCGGAGTATCCGGGCAGTGATATAATTCCTTTCATTTCTCCGGATCTGGAACCGAAAACACCATGGGATCCAATAGTACTTAAGCCCAGAATCCGACGAATTTTATCAATATGATCCCATATCTGCTGTGGATTCCCGCCCTTCCAGATATGATCGATAACCAGCCCGTTTTCAACCGGTTTTATCCCAACCTTGTATTCAGGTTTTTTATTTTGTTTTATAACCGCTTCTTCTACAAAATCATCCTGAAAATCCAATTTTTCTTTGGCCTTTCCCGAAAAATCCCCTCCGATTACACCGCCGAGCATAGCGAGTTCTATTATCCGGGTATAATATCCGTTCATCGACTGTTCATCCCACCAGTTCAGAGGGGTGTTATCAAGAAAGCCTGGAATAACCGGTTTTGTGCCGTGTCTCGGAAGGGGGTGATAGAACCGGGTAGTTTCCGGAAGCATATGAATGTATTCCTTTTGAAATGTCACCGCCTGTCTAAAATAGTTTTCCCTTTCCAAAAGCTGTTCGCCCATCCGTTCCAATTGAAGCCGGGTAAAGTACCAAATATCGGCCGTTTCACCTGTATTTAGATATTCCTCAATACTTGAAAATTTCCGGACTGTATATCCGGAACGGACCATGGCATGAACGTAATGCTCAGGCATTTCAAGCTCTTCAGGAGCAATCAAATCAACGTGAACCTTCTGAAATATTTTTAGACCGTCCACCTTTGAATGTACCGTTCTGCCGTGAAATAAATCGCCAACCAGGGCTAAATGAATCTCCTCCCGGTTCCAGTTTTTCGCTTCCAAAAAGCTGAACTCATCCAGAAATTCCTGTGTCGGATGCTCATGTCTTCCGTCACCCGCGTTAATAAAGGAAGGGACAGGAATATCCGCTTTTGCCGCGTAATTGGCCATGGCCCGTTCGAGCCAGCGGCATAAACCTTCCAGTCTGCTCCTAACTACAAAAATGGATCGGGTACTGTATCCAACCAGCATCTTTATGGTATCGGTGATGGTTTCCTTTTTCCCTAATGATGAACTTTGGGACGAAAAGTCGTTTACCCTTACCAGATGAAATTTACCGGCATTACGGAATGACTCTTTCGTTCTTGTGGAATTTTCAAGGAAAAGCAGATATATCCCGATATCGGGATCATTAAGCCGAAACTCTTCAGTATTGCTCTTTATTTTAATGCTCTTCTTTAAATCTCTTGTTTTACGGTAGAGGTAAAGCTGCTCATCCACGGAAAAATCATTCACGATCTGGATGGTTCTGCCTTTGAAAGGATTAGGGCTCACGATTTAACTCCTTACTCGATATAATTCAAAGTTTCCGGAGATAGCGAAATGACGGTACCATCCGGCTGCTGGACATATAACCTTCCCCTGGCCGGAATGATTGGAGTCAGCGGATCAACAGTCTCTTCCGATTGCGCGACAATTTCAAGATCCTCATCGAATTTAGCGAGCATCCACTCACCATTATCCCGGATGACACCGAAGATAAACTCTTCACGCGACAGCAAGGTGGAGTTCCTGTATACCTCCCCTTCTCCTTCACTAAGCACGGTCAGCATAACCGGATCAAGCCGGGTCAAAGTCCCCCATTCGGATGATTCAGATTCCAAAGCAAGGACGATTACCTCTTGATTCTTATAGAGATATGATCTACCCGCGATGACGGCTGTTTCGGCCGTTCTTTCCGTACTCTTGGTAACAGTATCATAAAAAATCATGGAACTCACCGGCCCCAGGGGAGTATCCCGGACAATCATTAACCGGATCCCTGTACCCGCGCCGTATTCGGTAAGTTCAATCCTGCCGGTATCTTCCTCCATCACGGCACGCTGATCAGCAGCTATTTCTTCCCGGTCTTCCTGGATATCCTGCTGCCGTTCTTCTACATCTTCCTGACGCTCTTCAAGTTCGTCCTGCTGCTGCTCTAATTCCTGCCTGTCCCGGTCTATCTCCTCTTCTTCCTCCTGGATTTCCTGTTCACGTTCCCGGACTGTTTCCAATGCTTCTTCGCGTTCATCCTCAGTCATCTCCGCTTCTTCGATCCGCTCCCGCTCTTCACTGACATCAGTCCGTTCCTCCTCGGTTTCGGCTGCCCGCTCCTCTATCGCTCTTTCCTGCTCCTCTACTTCCCCGGTTTCCCGGCGAAGCTGTTCTTTCTCTTCTTCAAGAATTTTTTCTTTGAGCTCAACCATTGCTTTCCGTGTCTCTATTCCCATGTCCTCAGAACGCCGGATATCTTCAACCACAGCGTCTGTTGTTAATCCCATGGGTTCAATAGCTCCGCCGTCGGTGCTTAAGGGGATAACCATCCGGGTACGGCCGGGCCAGTCAGTGTAAACAGTGGAAATTCCCGCTTGGTCGGCTGTCAAATAACCGTTTACAACAGGTTTATATGTCTCCTGAAAAAAGGAAAGATCTCCGCGGTAAACGGCGTTGTAGATCGTTACATAATAAGCAATCAATGCTGAATCATCAGGACTATACCCGTAAAATCCATTCAAGTATGAAGCAATAATGAGTCTAACATTATCGATGTGATCCACCTTTGCGTCAGGAAGGATTATAAAGATATCGGCATCAAACCCTTCATTGGAGACGGGATCAATGGCTCGTATGATCCGGTATTTATCAAAATAGGTAAAATCAGCGTCGGCTTCACCAGCAGCCTGTAAACGGGAAGCCATAAACTCACCAATTCCGCTTATTTCATCAGCCGTGCTTGTTTCCGCGTGAGTGCCTGTATAATTCTGGAATTCAATTCCCGCGCCCTCTACTCTCCGGAGTTCTTCCCGGACCACTTCAGCTTCCTGAGAAAAAAGATACGGGGCACAGATCAGAATCAGTAGAATTATTGCTTTTTTCATAAATGCCTCCCATTAAAAGGTTTTGTTAATATTTCTGTATTTCCCTGATAATATCAAGGGCGGTTTGGCGTACCTCCCGGCTGAAACCGTTCTGGACTATAGAAAGCAGCACCGTAATAACCGGTTCAGCGTGAGAGCTGCCGTGATATGAGGCTATTCCCCGCAGAGCAGAAAGAGCGCCTCTGGCAACCCTGTTATCAGGCTGAGACTTCACTTTCTCAATATCTATATAAGTCCGCACAGTGTCCAGCATAGCGTAGTCCGGGTCGCTCCGGAAAGCGGAAAAGGCCTTTAGTATCCCCTCTTTGGCGATGCCGTCGTACTCATACCCGGTATACATCAGGACGAGTTTCCTCTCCCGCTTCCCCCCGATAAGTCCAAGCAGTTTAGCAGCTTCTCCCCGGACATTCGGGTAATCTCCTTCCCGGCCGGTACCCGAGCCCTTTAAGACCCAGAAACCGGAATAAAGTTCAGAGAGCAGTTCAAGATAAAATATCCGGTTTTCTCTGAAGGAAGGGACGGAAAGTTCTTTATATATATAATCAATCACCGCAATCTTGTCTTTCTCTGAACCGGACCGCGAAAGGTCGCGGAGATACAGGTACTCCAGGGGTACGGTATCCTGCCGAACGAATCGGCTGACCATCTCCGGACTTCTCCCGGAAAGGAATGAATCTCCCCGAAAATTTTTCCATGCCGAACCCGAATTAGCGGGTGCCCCTACTTTGTACACTGACCAGTTAGAGGCGCTGAGATATACAGGACCGGCGGCTGAGACAGTCGGATTCTCCAGACGGGAAGGACGGTCGGTCCTGTACTCCCATATGGTGCTGATTCTGTTGCGGTTTTTCTGAAGCACCAGGATAATTCCTTGATCGGTACTTATAAAAAACTGATCGGCCGAAAACGCGGCTACTCCGGTTATATTTCCGGCGGAAGACTTCCAGAATACCGGTTCCTCAAGAATTCCATCCAGAAAGAAACAGGAATCCGAAACAGCACCGCATATGACTCCGTCTGCCCATACCATCTGCTTTATAGGATTACTGCTTATCTTTTTTCGAATAACCTCCAAATCTTCAGATGAACCTGGAGAGATAAAAATAATTTCCCCGTTCTGTGTGCCGGCGACAACGGCTCCTGGAACAGGAAAAATAATTGAGGTAACAGATTCTTTCAGATCCAGCATCTCGGTAATGGTTCCGTCCGGATTAAGGTACAGCATCTTGCCGTTTTCCAGGGGTATGATGATTCTTCCGTTTGAATCCTGCACCGGGGAACAGGAAAAAGCCGTTTCCACGTCGTAGTTCCAGAGCAGATAGCCGCCGGGAGTAAGCGCGGTGATGTTTCCCGATTCTGTAAAACTGTAGATCTCTCCGTTTGTTCCCTGCACAGGGAAAAGCACTTCCTGGTTTCCCGCTGAATCAAAGGTCCACACAATTTGACCGCCTGAATTCACCATCACAATCTTTCCTCCCCGGGCACCGGCCAGGATGTTACCGTCGACAATCATGGTCAGCACTTCCCGCGGTTTGCCGGGAATATACAGCTTCCACCTCCGGCTGCCGTTTTCAGTGATTGAATAGAGGAATCGGTCGTCACAAAGGAAATATATATCGCCGGAAACCCCCGAAACAGGATTAGTAACGCATCTTCCGCCGAGAACGGTATACCAATCAATATAGAATTGAGTTGAATCCTGTGCCGCAGCTCCGGCAACACACAGCAAGGTTAGCTGTAGAAGAAGTAGTAATTTCCGGTTCACAAATATCAATATATCATATCCTGAAACGAGAATCAGCTGAGTATATACTGATATATTTCTTTCTGCAGGGATAAAATGTAGGGGTGATGAGGATTCCGGTCGCTATGATCCAGTTCATTCGTGAATTTTTTTTCGGTTTTCATTGGACAGGGAGACATGATGTAAATCTCATCTCCGAGCATCACCGATTCTATTACATCATGTGTGACAAACAGGGCGGTACGGGAATTCCGTTTCCATAACAGATCAAAATCCCGAATCAAAGACATCTTAAGCGGAATATCCAAACCGCGGAAGGGTTCATCTAAAAGGATAATGGAGGCGGGAAAAGCGAAAGCACGCGCGAGAGCTGCCCGTTGTTTCATGCCTCCCGAGAGAGTTTCCGGATAGGCGTCCCGGTAATTCTGAATGCCCAGTGTTCCAAGCAGTTTTAGAATCAGCTCATGCCTTTCATCCTTCTCTTCAATTTTCCCGGCAACAACCTCCACGTTCTGGAAAACCGTCCGCCATGGAAAAAGGAGCGGATCTTGAAAGACCATCGATACCGGTCCGGGCTCCCTAATAACATTACCTGCATCCGGAGAAGTTAGACCTGCTATGATTTTGAGCAGCGTGGTTTTTCCGCAGCCGGAAGGGCCCAAAACCGCGGTTATCCGACCCGGCGGGAATGTGACACTTAAATTATCGATTATTTTTTTCGGACCGTAGCATTTTTCAAGCCCCTCTATTTTGATGTGAGTCACCGCCGTATGCTCCTCATCTTGCCGAGTATAGAAAAAATGAGTTCAGCGAGAGCGCTGAGCAGGATGGCCACAAGAGTCCACGCAAATACTCCCGGGGTGTCAAGGTATATCCTTGAATCCTGCAGCCCCGTACCGATTCCGAATCGGGGACTGCTCAATACTTCAGCGGCGACAACCGCCTTCCACGCGAGTCCTAAACCGGTGGAACCTCCCGATATCAGGAAGGGGTAAATGGAAGGCAGAATAAGATGACGGATCTTTGCTCCCGGTGAAAACCGGAAAAGCACGGTCAGCTCCGCAAGATTCCGGTCAATTGACTCTACTCCATGAATTACATTTATGCATATCACCGGAAATGACATGAGCACAGCGGTCAATACAGGTACCTGAGAGCTGGTCAGCCAAAAAAGAGCGATTAGGATAAAGGAAACTACGGGGGTGGATCGGATCAGTATGATAAAAGGGCGGAAGAAAAAATTAAAATTCCGGAAATAGCCGGCGGCCGTTCCCAGTACCGTTCCGGCAGCAAAGGCAATAGCAAAGGCGGCGATCCCGCGCAGGAACGTACGGTACACAGAGCTCCAGAAAAAGGGAGTTCGGAAGAGAATGAAAAGCGAATCGAAAGCCGCAGCCGGAGACGGAAGAATTATTTCCTGGCCGACAGCGAGAGCCGCGAAGCCCCACAACAGAAAAATAACCGCCGTCCCGAGAATGGTCTGCAGAAACGGGTTCATCCGTTTGGGATATTCAGACGTCTTTTTCGGTTTATACTCCATCGCGGCCGCCGGGTGACTGCATCACCCTACTACAATCTTAAAATACCGTTTTTTCCCCGCCCTAAGCATTATTACTCCGTCCTGAATCCAGGAACTGTCTATCTTTTGATCTTCAGAAGTAATTTTCTCGTCATTTATGCGGCCACCCCCCTGCTTAATCAGACGGCGGGCCTCACTCTTTGATGAACACAATTCTGTGGACGCGAAAAGATCGACGGCATCAATTCCCTTGTCAAGCTCTTCCCGCGGAAGCTCCAGACTGGGAATTGATTCGGTGTTTGCCGTACTTCCTGTATAAAAAACCTTGCGGGAGGAATCCATAGCTTTTTCCGCTTCTTCTTCCCCGTGTACGATCTTGGTAATTTCGTAGGCGAGTCTTTCCTTCCCCCGGTTTATCTCTTTGTCTTTCAAGCCGCCTAACTCCCGGCATTCCTCCTTATCCAGGAATGTAAAAATCAGGAGCATTTTTTCAACATCCGCATCAGGAATATTCCGCCAGTACTGAAAAAAGTCGTACGGGGAGGTCACTTCCGGATCCAGGAATAAGGCTCCCTTCTCGGTTTTTCCCATCTTTTTACCGTCAGCCCTGGTCACCAGTGTGAAGGTCAAACCGTATACTTCGTGACCGGTTACTCTCCTGGTAAGATCAATACCTGCTACAATGTTGCCCCACTGATCATCTCCGCCGAGTTGAAGGGTACATCCATGCTGCTGGTTCAAGACTAGAAAATCATACGCCTGGAGCAGCTGGTAGTTGAATTCTATAAAGGAAAGCCCTGTCTCCAGCCGCATTTTATAGGTTTCAAAACTCAGCATCCGGTTAACGGAAAAGTGCCTCCCTATCTCCCGGAGAAAATCAATGTAATTGAGAGGCGCAAGCCATTCCGCGTTGTCCAGGAGCAGCCCTTTTGAATCGGTCAATTCGATAAACTTGGCGATTTGTTTTTTCTGACGCGTAATGTTTTCTCCGATCTGCTCCAAGGTGAGGATTTTCCGCATCTCAGTCTTCCCGGACGGGTCGCCGATCCGCGCGGTGCCTCCTCCGACTAAAGCGATCGGCACGTGACCGGCTTTTTGTAGGTGTGCCATTGCAAATAACGGAACCATGTGTCCGATATGCAAACTTGGACCGGTAGGATCAAACCCCGCGTACAGGGTTACCGGCTCCGCGGCCAGTTTCTTATCCAGTTTCTCAGGATCACTACACTGTTTAATAAAGCCTCTTTCGTTTAAGACCTGTAAGCTGGAAACAAAATCCATATTGATTATCTCCTATATTCCTTCATCTCTTTTTTTATTCTGCTCACTAATTCATTCCGGTGAATCCGGATCTGTTCCATGGAATCCCTGAACCGCATGGTAACGGTGCCATCGTCTTTTGTCTGATAATCAATGGTCAGGCAGTACGGAGTCCCGACTTCATCCTGTCTCCGGTACCGACGCCCGATTGCTCCACCCTGATCATAAAATGTGGCAAAATAATCCCTGAGTTCTTTTTCGATTTCTTTCGCGAGTTCTGCCAGTCCGTCCTTTTTCACGAGGGGAAATACCCCTACTGTTATCGGAGCGATTTCGGGATGAAACCTGAGGACGGTCCTTTTTTCACCTTTTACCTCTTCTTCATCATAAGCATCGGAAAGTACCATCAAAACACTTCGGGACAGGCCGGCGGATGTTTCAACTATATATGGAATATACCGTTCCCTGGTCTGATCATCCAGATAGGTTAGGTCCTTTCCGGAGTATTCGGAATGCCGTTTTAAATCGTAATCGGTTCTATTGTGTATCCCTTCTAATTCCGACCACCCAAAGGGAAAATTATACTCAATGTCAAAGGCTGCTTTCGCGTAATGGGCCAGTTCATCCGGTCCGTGCTGCTTAAACCTTATATTCTGTTCCTGGATACCCAAATTTTTGTAGTAGTCAAACCGTTTTTCCTTCCAGAATTCAAACCATTTTTCATCTTCCGAAGGATGAACAAAATACTGCATTTCCATCTGTTCGAACTCACATGTTCTAAAAATGAAGCTCTTTGTAGTTATTTCGTTCCGGAACGCTTTCCCCACCTGGGCAATACCAAAAGGTACTTTCAGACGTGAAGTTTGAAGCACATTTTTGTAGTTAACATATATACCCTGAGCTGTTTCCGGACGCAGATAGACGGTGGCACCGTCTTCATCAACCGGTCCCATAACTGTTTTAAACATCAGATTGAAATTCCTGGCATCTGTTAGTTCACCGCCGCACTCGGGACATTTCCGTCCCGAAATATTATCCTCCGGGAGCTGATCTTCCCGAAACCGCTGTTTGCATGACCGGCAGTCCACAAGAGGATCCGTAAAATTTTCGACATGGCCTGAGGCTTCCCATACCCGGGGATGCATTAGGATTGACGCATCCAGCCCGACAATATTGTCATTGAGCTGTGTCATTTCCTTCCACCAGAAGTTATGGATATTTTTTTTGAGCTCCACTCCCAAGGGACCATAATCCCACGCGGAAGCCAGACCACCGTAGATTTCCGATGATTGAAAAACAAAACCCCTTCTTTTCGCGAGTGATACCAGCATTTCCATAGTTAAATTATGAGCCATAATGTTTAATTTCCTTTTACGATAATTTTGATAAGGCTGTACGCAGCCGGGTCAGCACTTCATCCTTGCCGAGGATACGGAGAGATTCAAATAGAGGCGGTGATACGTTACTGCCTGTCATTGCCACACGGAGAGGCATCAGGAGCTGACCGAGTTTGATTCCTAACTCCTTCGCTCTTTCCCGGACAATTTGTTCATTCTCTTCGTCAGTCCGGTCGAAAAAATCTCCCATTAAATCTTCTAAAGCACGGAGGGCGGTCTTTGCCGTCTCTTCATCTCCCTTCTTTGGAATCAAGTCTCCGGGAGAGTAATTTTCTTGCCTGCGGAAAAGAAATCCGGCAACATTCGGTGCGTCGGACAGAACTTTCAGCCGTTCCTTAATCAGGGGAACTGCCTGACGAAGCGTATCTTCCTCCGCAGATGCTGGGGGATCTGCTACAAGCCCGGCTTTCTGGAAATACGGCAGGACCAGACGGTAAAGCTCATCGTCATTTTTTTCCCGGATATACATCCCATTGAACCATTCCAGTTTTTGGTAGTCAAAAACAGCGGGTGCTTTATTCACTTTTTCAAGACTAAAAAGTTCTTCCAAGTCCTTTATCGAGAATAGTTCTCTCGAATCGTCATAAGACCAGCCGAGGAGCATAACAAAATTTATTAGCGCCTCCGGCAGGTAACCCTGATCCCGGAATTGGATTATGCTCGTGGCCCCGTGCCGTTTCGATAGTTTTTGACCGTCCTTTCCAACAACAAACGGCAGATGGCAGAAGACCGGCGGTTCCCATCCTAACGCTTTGTAGATAAGCACATATAAT
Organism: uncultured Spirochaetales bacterium; assembly: GCA_964384485.1. GTDB lineage: Bacteria > Spirochaetota > Spirochaetia > CAYLLE01 > CAYLLE01 > CAYLLE01. Next base: position 15,685 of record CAYLLE010000021.1, read on the forward strand.
GGAGTGGATGGTACATACTCCTGCCCCCGGAAAACATGGGATATTTCCATCAGATGATCATCGATCACATTCGCAAAATTGTACGTAGGAAACCCATCTGTTTTCAGGAGCACCGGGTCTGGACTCAGATCGGCATTGGCTTTGCTGATTACCCCCAGGATTGCGTCGTTAAAGGCAGTCGTACCATCAAGAGGCACTTTAAAACGGATCACCGGTTTTCGGCCGGCATTTTCGTATTCTTTAATTTCTTCTTCAGTCAGATTCCGGTGCCTTCTGTCATATCCCACCGATTTCCCCGCTTCGGTTTGTTCTTTCCGGAGAATGTCCAGCTCTTCCGCAGTGGTAAAGCATTTATAAGCGCTGCCGGACTCTATAAGCTTCGAGATGTACTGGGCGTATATTTTTTTTCTTTCGGTCTGGATATACGGACCGAAGTCGCCCCCTTTATCCGGTCCCTCGTCCCATTCAATTCCAAGCCACGCGAATGTGTCGTATATATCCTGCAGAGACCTGGGATCGAAGCGTTCTCTGTCGGTGTCTTCCACTCGCAGGATGAATTTCCCGTTTTTCGATCTCGCGTAAAAATAATCGAATAGCGCTGTACGAATACCGCCGATATGCTGCAGTCCTGTCGGAGACGGAGCGTAGCGTACCCTGATGTCCATGATTGGTTCCTTTTATTGATGATATTTGTCTCGAGTCATTATATAGAAGGCTCTCGGATGCCGTCAAGGTGACGATTTACAGAGAGCAATTTCCGGTGATCACATTCGCATTAAAAGTTTATAAATGGTTTTATTACAAGCAATTCCATAAATCGGGATCACCGGAAATTGCCGTTTTCCGCGAAAAAAAATATGCGGCAATTCCCGGTCAACCCGATATAAATTCATATATTGTATGAAATTATGGCCTCTTCGTAATTACCCAAGGGGTTGACCGGGATTTGCTGATTTACAGACAATAATTTTTAGAACTTGGATAATCTGTTATCTATGTTCTGGATAATATCTTCTAATCCGTCTCCGGAATAATGCTGCCCGAATATCTCCGCCTCCGCATGATCCGGAGTAACGGTAACGCTGATTCCTGTTCCCTCAATAAATATTTTCTTTTTTCCTGATGTTGTCCGGTACACATATTCAAGATTATCCAGCTTATCGGTATAGGTTACGATCTGATCAGCTCCGCTGGTCCTTGTCCGCATCTGCCAGGGATGACCCACACCGAGGGACTGGGCCTGTTTCCAGAGTGTGGGTATTGTTCCGCCGGAGAAAAACAAATCCGGAAGCAGTAAATTGCCTATGTAATCAAAAAAGTCGGCAGCTTCTGTTAGCTTAACATATGTGATCCGGTTTTCTTCCCGCAGATCTTTCAGCTTACGGCCGAAAAAACTGGATGTGTTTCTAAGCCCCGTCGTGAAAGACCACCTTTCGGTGTACGTTTTATCTCCCGGTACTGAGAAACGGAGAAATACTCGGTACGTGTGGTACCGCTTTAGCCTCTCTTTCGGAATACACGCGGCGGAAGTGGTGAGAACATTATCGTTACCTGGATGTATGACCCAGGAATCGACCCGCTGCCCGTTTTCCTGCTCAATGTAAAAATCTTTTACCAGAATTTTTTCCCAGCTGCTCCAGGGCTGAACAGTGACCGTCACGGGATACCCCGACAATTCGCTTCTGTCGGGTCTGGGGTTTGGAGATTCGCCGCCGAACGCAATGGGCACACCGTATTGGGAATCAGCAGGGTACAGACTGTAACGGATCGAACCCTTACCGGGAGGTTCGACGGAATATTTCATGACATCAAAGGATTGATCTTTGTTAGACGCTTTTCCGTATCCAGCTTCCGTCATACCCGGCATAAGAATGGGAAACCGGTGATACACACTGTCAATCCAGGAATCAACCGCTCCGCTGGGCATGCCGATATAACTGACATTTTCATAAATTCCGGCATAATTATATCCCTTTGCTTTTGTCCGGTCCCAAGGGGTCCGTCCTGTGAAACCCTTTGCTCCGGGAGATTCATAGTGCCCCATGATATTATGTATGGCCAGATATTGAGCATGTGCTTCGGCCGCTGCTGCTAAAAGACTGTTATTGCCGGCGGTATTAAGACCCGCAAGTTCCCGGTACTGATTAACCCGGATCAACGCCTGCTCTGATGAATCCTGGCCGATGAGAACCGAAGGAAGCATAAGCAATAATAAAGCCGAGAGCAAAGATCGCATACATCAATCCTTTTTTTAAGAAATTTCTTCCTGCACCGGCATCATACCTTCCGGATAGAGCCAGGCGGTTGTCTCATTCACAAAACGGGAAAGGACAATAAGCAGAAGGTTGGACTTTTCCCTTTCCACAGTCTTTAACCATTTTTCCCGGGGCATATCACGGATAAATTCTTTTCTTAAATTATCAGCCTTTTCTCTTTTTCCCTGCTCCGGGAAAGTACTAAGCAGATACATTCCGAAAGCCTTAAGAATCGTTCCAGAATATTTCTCTAATAAGTAATTTATATATTTTCCAGCTTCATCATATTTATTGCTGACCACCAGGGTAAAGGCAAGCAGGAAATATGACCATAACCGTATGTTTTTATACTTCCCCTTTTTTATCTCCTCTTTTTCAAGCAGATCCTTAAAATAAAATTCCATGGCAGTTTCATCATTTTTCAAAATGTCGGGAATACTGAACAGCAGTGCGAAATCAAGCAGCAGATTCTGCCGTTCCTCCTGAACATGCTGCCTCAGAATATGTACCTTGTCCGTCTGCCCTTTTACAAGATACGCATTCAGAAGAATACGGATATACTGTTTCCGGTACTTCTTTTTTTCGTATATCTGCTTTTCCAGATATACGGTTAGAGCATCCCAATCCTCCCGTTCGAGATGGGTGAAAAAAGTCCAGTTAAGTATGAAAAATATGTTCATCCCGATTACAACCGCCGCAAAAAAAGAAGATAAAATCCAGATCCACTCCTTTGACCAGAGTACTTGGGTATATTCTGCGCCGAGTATCAAGATGGGAACGAGGAAGATAAATATAAATGAAAAAACAATAATTGTATTAAAAAATATGAATATCAACTTAAACTTCATTAAACTCCTCCCAATATATCCGGTAACTGCTGTATTCACTGGCATTTACATTTTTTATAATAATAAACTATACTATTAGTGAGGTGGAAGAGGATATGAACAAAATAATTGTCAACTCCCTTGTTCCCGGCACTTATTTTACCGAAAAAGTATATCTTGAAGACAAATACATTCTTTTATCACCCGAAACACCCATTACGAAGGAGCTGGTAAACCGGCTTCAGAAATGGGGATATAAAACCGTACAGACGGTAGGTGAGCAGGTGAATTCTCCGGTGATCGATCTGGACGCCCCTGCACAGAGCAGCGTCAACCTGAATGCGGATATAAAAGAATCAGAAAAGCTGAAGGAAGTTCAGGTTTTTATCAATGACTTACTGAACTTTACGGAAAAAACATTTACAGATTTTGTCACGAAAAACAGCCTTCCTATTCAGCCGCTATCAGACAAGATTAAAGAACTTATTGATGTAATTCGGAACCGGAAAAAATATATTCTCCGCCTTTCGGATATTCAGGAGGACGAAAAAAATTATATAGTTGTTCATTCGGTCAAAACTGCGATTCTTGCGGTGGCATTGGGTATTAATTTGAAGATGATGAATCACCGGCTTATAGAGCTGGGAACTTCCGCCCTGCTCCACACGATCGGAATGATACGCCTTCCTCCTCAGCTCTATCTATCGAAGAAAAAACTTGGTCCCCAGGAAAAAAAAGCGATAACAGCGCATCCGGTACTGGGATTCAAAATACTGAAATCCTTTAATTTTCCCACGAGTATTTGTCTGGCCGTTTTAGAGTGCCAGGAACACATAGACGGCTCTGGCTATCCCCGGGGTATTACCGGTGAGAAAATTTCGCTCTACGCGAAAATTATCCGGATAAGCAGTTCCTTTTCCGCCTTAACATCACCGCGGCCGCACCGCGGTGCTCTGGACGGGCATCAGGGAATCCTGGACATGCTTAAAATGAGCGGATCCATATATGATGAAGGGCTGCTGAAGCTCTTAATCATCAATCTCTCCATATATCCGATTGGGAGTTATGTTAAATTATCAAACGGTTCCATCGGTATGGTTGTAGAAACAGACGAGAAAAATGTTAAAACTCCCCATGTAAAACTTTTATTTACGGAAACCGGAGAACGGTTTAACGATACTGTCATTATCGATACTTCTGATGAACAATACCGGATTACCGAGACAATCAAACCGGAAAAGATCAGTCAAATAGCATCCCCCTGACATCATCACAACCCAAGGAGCATACACAGATGTATAGAAATATTCAGGTCAAAACACCTGCAGGAAAGGTTACCGTCCCCCGGGGGACCCGGATTAACGATATTGTAACGAAGGAGAACTTCCCCGCTCATCATCCGGAGATAATCGCAGTATATCTGAACAATGAAGTGGCTAGTCTCAACGCACCACTGGACATAAATGCTGAGCTTAGACCAATTACCTACTTTGATCCCGAAGGAGTTCGTGTTTACCGCCGGTCGTTATGTTTTCTTTTCGCTATGGTTATACAAAAACTGTTCCCTGACAGACGGCTTGTTATCGGTCACTCTTTAGCAAACGGGTATTATTATTACTACGAAGATGAACGGGAAGTACCGGAAGAGGAAATAAGGAAGATTACGGAGCTTATGAAGGATTATATCCGGAAAAATCTTCCTATTGAACCGAAGATATATTCTTACTGTGATGCCCTTGAATATTTTTCCGGCAACGGAATGGAAGATACGGCCATGATATTGGAACACCGAAATGAAAACAGGATCGGAATTCACGTGTGCGACGGATATCTCGATCTATCCCACGGTCCTTTAACTTCTTCCACCGGTTCTTTAGGTATATTTGAGGTAGTTTCATACGGTAGAGGCATGATTCTGCGGTATCCGAGGCATGCTGATCCCTACAAGATCCACCCCTTCGAACCAAGCCCGCTTCTCTTCTCGATTTATAATGAATATCAGCGCTGGGGAGCAATTTTAAATGTGAACTCGGCCGGTAAACTGAACAGGATGGCAAAGGAAAACCGGATTACCGGTTTTATCCAGGTCGCGGAGGCCCTGCACGATAAAAAGATCGCCGAAATTGCCGCAAAGATAGATCAAAATGACGGATCCGGTAAAATCATCCTTATTGCGGGTCCTTCATCCTCCGGTAAAACAACCTTTTCAAAAAAGCTCGCGATCCACCTGACAGTACTTGGGCTTAATCCGAAGGTAATTAATTTGGATAACTATTTTCTCCCTCGGGAAAAAACACCGAAAAAAGAAAACAAAGAATACGATTTTGAGAGTTTATGGGCTATTGATGTGGAACTCCTCAATCATCATCTTGTTTCACTAATTAAAGGAGATACTGTCGACATCCCGGCATTTGATTTCAAGGAGGGAAACCGTAAATTCGGTAAAACAAAACTGGAACTGGCGGAAAATGATGTCCTCATGATGGAAGGTATCCACGCCTTGAACGATCAGCTGACTCCGGATATTCCTGCTGAAAGAAAATTTAAAGTGTACGTGTCTGCTTTAACTCAGCTTAATATCGACTCCCGAAACCGTATTTCCACAACAGATAACCGTCTGATCCGACGTCTTGTCAGAGATTATAAATTCAGGGGACACCTTGCCCTGGATACATTCAGAATGTGGCCGAGTGTCCGGGAAGGGGAAAACAAAAATATTTTTCCGTACCAGGATACCGCTGATGCCGCGTTTAATTCAGCTTTAGATTATGAGCTTGGTGTACTAAAGGAACACGCGGTTCCGCTGCTCATGGAGGTAAAACCGTATCATCAGCAGTATCATGAATCGCTCCGTCTCCTATCATTTCTAGATAATTTTGTTTCACTACCCGATGACCAGGTTCCTCCCTACTCAATTTTAAGGGAGTTCATCGGAGGAAGCGGATTCCATTATTAACGGTTGGAATTATCATTTATAAGCCGAAGCACATTATCTTTTATATCTGCGATACTCCTGGTGAAAGATAAGGAAGATATAAAGCGGTCTCTTATATACCGTTTCGCTGTCCTGAATCCGTACTCCCTCATGACCGATAGCAGACCCGAAAATTCAGCTGCGTTATTCACGGCGTTATACACCGGATAAATTTCTGCAAGGGAATTAAAATGTTTTTCAACGTCCATTACCGAAACCGTGTCCCGTTTTCGTCCTTCCTTTCCGCTTTTATAAGACTTCAGACGGCTGACCTCTTCATCAAAATTTCTCCAAATTCCTCTTCCGGACAGTGATTTTAGGATTTGATATTTTACTAACGTCTGGGTTCTGTCTTGATTGGTTCCGGAATTAAGTGAACTGGGAATATCCACCGTAACAAGCAATTCGCCCCTGCTGTCTGTACCCAATATCACTTCATTCCAGAAATTCTGCTCTACTATAAGAGGAGTACCCCGGGGTTCCATTCTTATTTTTTTAAGATCTTCCAGAGACTTCCCAAGCCTGCTGGTAATTTTTTGAAGGGTCTTGTTATGCGGATCCTCCGCCAGTTTATCAAGGTAAGCCGGGAGAAGTTCTTCCTGAATCAGCTCCACAGCTTGGTCTAAGGGTAAAACCGTATTTTTAAAATGATAATCAACATCCTTCTCTTCTATTCCGCATGCTGATTCATCATGCGATTCCTGAAGAAGAACGGGAAAAAGCCTGCGGAGCAGCCACCGCGTGCCCCTTCCCAATTTCTTGAGATCGATAAGGGGATGATAATTATCATCCCGGTCAGAAAATTTCCAAATCGCGTATGCCATGATCCGGATATTTTTACGGTCGAGCCGGCTTATCTGATTCGGAGTTTCATCTTCTATCCATATATTTTCATATCGTGAGAGAAGCCTTAGCAGCACCCGATACCGGGTAACATTCGGTCTCCGGGAATGAGGGGATGGTATATTTCTCGAACACAAAAGGTTTTCAATTAAAAGCAGACTTTCATTTATTTTTTTTCTGGATTCAACAGATAATTTCGGAGCCGCGTAATTTGTTTCTACTCTTGAAATGCCTTCAATAAGTTTTTGGGCTACCAGAAGCTTTACCTCAGCCAAATTAAAAACAACCGATTCATCCATCGCCCTGCCGTCCATGGCAAAAGACGATTCGTATAATTTAGTAATTTTTGCTTCCTGACGTCTTAGGATCGATAAATCAGTCCGCCATTTTGATTCTAATTCACTCATTACCTTAATAATACAACAGCTGACAAGACAAGAAAACTAGATTGTCAAAAAAAATAATTCTTAATATCATGGTGCCGATGAAATACTGTACAAATATGATAGTTTATCCGGAGGGTGACCGAAAAGAAATTGATCATCCCCTCCGTTTTGATCAGATGGTTGATATAAACGGGTTTCCCGTCCGGCTTCCCCTTGCTACCAGTAAAATGATTGTCTACCGGGTTTACCGGATATCATCCCGGGAAACGCGTAATGAAGATATACGGGAATACCACCTTGAACAGGTTTGGAGGAATGAACTTGAAGCCTATACAGGAGGAACTTAAAATTCCAGCTCCCTGACGCGGTTATTGAATAAATCACCCCAATCTCCCTTCCGGGTTTTACCTTTAAGGGCACGTTTCAGCAGGTTCAAATAGTCAGGCCGGGGGATTTCTTCAGCGCCGAACCGCTCTAAATGGGGTGTGTAGACTTGACTGTCGATAAGCAGGAACCCCTCCGACTGAAGAATTGAGTTTAACACGGCAAAACCTGATTTTGACGCGTTGTTTATTTCCGCGAACATGGATTCACCGAAAAAAATATCCCCTAAGGAAACACCGTAAAGCCCCCCCGCGAGAGTCCCGTCCTGCCAGACTTCGACCGAATGAGCATACCCTAAACCGTTCAGCCTGCAATAACCGTCGAGCATTTCTCCGGTAATCCAGGTCCCGTTTTGACCGGGACGGGGAACCTCACCGCACTTTTTCATCACCCGTCGGAAACACTTGTCAAAGGTGTAGGAAAAGATATTCTTCCGCAGAATTTTTCTCAGAGACTTGGAAATATGAATTTTCCGGGGAAATAAAATAAATCGGGGATCGGGACTCCACCAGAGGATAGGTTCTCCCGGGGAATACCACGGGAAGATCCCCTGAGTGTAGGCGGACAGAAGCATTCCCGGTGAAAGATTGCCTCCCGCGCCCAAAATTCCTTCCGGTGAAGCGCTGTCGGGAGCGGGAAACTGGATTCTCTGATTTTCTTCTAGATAAGGAAATCCGCCGCTCATACCAATACCGCAGGATGCCGGAATTCCGGTTTATTCATCCTCAACCGGAGCGGATTTCTCAGCAGTCCCCGGAATATCAAGCGCCTTAATCACAATGTCATCATTTTCAACATCAGCGACAGCCTTGCCCCCCTCCTGCAGATCTCCGAACAGCACCGCGTCAACGAAATACGATTTAATCTTTTCTTCCACTAGTCTCGAAATGTTTCGGGCTCCGAATTCATTGGAATATCCATTCCGGGCGATCCACTCGATACATTCTTCAGTGGCCTCCAATCGGACCCCTTTTTCGGCAAGCTGATGGTTAAATTCGATAAATTCCTTCTTGACTATCTGCTTTATCACGTCTAAATCGAGATTATTGAACACTACAATTTTATCGAGGCGGTTCCGGAATTCGGGGGAGAAATACCGTTCCACCGCTTCTCCAATTGCTCCTGCCGAAATTGTTTGGTCACCGAATCCGATTAACGGTTTGCCGATTTCTCTTGCCCCGGCGTTGGAGGTCATGATGATGATAACGTTTCTAAAATCAGCACGCTTTCCCGTGTTGTCAGTAAGGGTTGCATAATCCATAACCTGCAGCAGAACGTTAAAGATGTCCTGATGGGCTTTTTCTATTTCGTCCAGCAGCAGTACGGAATGGGGATTTTTGCGGATGGCATCCGACAATAGCCCGCCTTCCTCATATCCCACATACCCGGGAGGCGAACCGATCAGCCTGCTTACGGTATGTTTTTCCTGATATTCGCTCATGTCATACCGGTGAAGGGGGATACCCAGGGTACTCGAAAGCTGTCGGGCCATTTCCGTTTTCCCTACTCCCGTGGGACCGACAAACAGGAAATTCGCCACCGGTTTATCTGGATTCCGAAATCCCGCACGTGAACGCTTGACCGCGTTTACCACAGTTTCAATTGCTTCGTCCTGGCCGAACACAGATGACCGTAAATCCTGTTCCAACACACCAAGCCGTTCTTTTTCCGAAACAGACACGCTCTTTTCCGGAATATGTGCGATTTTTGAAACAACCCGTTCGATACCCGATTCATCAATATCAACGGGAGGTGCGGATTCATCACCTTCTTTGAAAGTTGTCATCCTCGTGTACGCACCGGCTTCGTCTATAACATCTATAGCTTTATCCGGCAGGAAACGGTCATTGATATACTGAGCGGATAAATGTACTGCCGTCTGAAGAGCCTGATCGCTATACCGTACATTATGATATTCTTCATACTTCGGCCTGAGTCCCATCAGTATTTCTAAGGTTTCCTCTTCAGACGGTTCATTGACGTCGATACGCTGGAACCGCCTGGACATGGCCCGGTCTTTCTCAAAATACTTCTTATATTCTTCATGGGTTGTAGACCCAATACACCTTATTTTGCCGGATGCCAACGCCGGTTTCAGCATGTTGGCTGCATCCAGTGATCCGCCTGAAACCGCCCCGGCGCCCACCACTGTATGTATTTCATCAATAAACAGAATGATTTTTTCCTGTTTTTTCAGTTCAGCAATCACCTGTTTGATTCTCTCTTCGAAATCGCCCCGAAACCTTGTACCAGCCAGGACGGTACCCATGTCAAGTGAAAAAATGCGGTATCCTTTCAGCAGGTCCGGAACCTTTTCCTCTACGATCCGTGAGGCAAGTCCTTCCGTTATGGCAGTCTTTCCGACTCCGGGATCACCAACATGAACCGGATTATTTTTTAGCCGTCTGCACAGAACCTGTATCGTCCGTTCCAGTATTTCTTCCCGTCCTATAAGCGGCTCTAATTCCCCTTCCCGTGCAAGATCCGTCAAATTCGTGGTGAATGTCTCTAGGGCAGACTTCCGCTTCCGGGTTTTACCTTCAGCGGCATCTTCGTCCATTTCTGATTCTTCATCCGGTTCTTCTGCGCCGAATCCGTCTTCCATGCTGAAATCATCTAACCCGTGTGAAATAGTCTCCAGCAGATTTAACCGGGTAATCCCGGATTTTTTAAGAAAATACGCACCGAATGACTGATCTTCATCGAAGAGACTGACAAGAATGTCCCCAATATCAACATCATCCTTTTGAGCATTCTGAGTGTGAAAAACAGCCCGGTCTATCACGTTCTGAAATCCGAGTGATCTGACAGGCTCTCTGTCTGTTGTAACCGGCACCTTAGTTTTAAGGTGTGAATCAACCTCCTTCCTAAGCTCGTCGGGATGTGCGCCGCATTCGGAAAGGATTGCCCGGGGATATTCGTAATGCAGGGCCGCGTATAGGACATGTTCTGGTGTCAGATACTCACTTCCCCGCTGTTTTGCGTCTAAATATGCCGCGTTTAATATTGACTCAAGTTCTTCATTTATCTTCATAGTAATTCCTCTGTATCACGCTTTTTCAACTGTACATTTAAGAGGGAAATCAGAATCCCGCGCGGCACGCATTACCTGTTTGGCTTTTGTGGCTGCGATGTCATAGGAATATTTTCCTACGGAGCCTTTGCCCTTTTTATGAACATCCATCATTATCTGCACGGCTTCTAGAACATGCTTTCCAAATACCGAGACTATTATACCCACAACAAATTCCATTGTTGTATAATGATCGTTGTGCAGCATGACTGTATACATATCCGGTTCACGCGTATCGTGACGGCTTTCTGTCCGTTCTTTTCCGACTGTACCGGTATTTGAATTCTCCGGCATTTTCCCACCTTCTCTTTCTCATTAATAATAACATAAAAAGTTTTTATTACAAAGGATTTTCAGAGCAGTAGAATAATAAAGAATGTTAAATTTATTTGTAGGAAATATAAAGCGGCATCACCGGAAGTAGACGTTTTTCCGCGAAAAAGATATTCGGAAATTCCCGGTCAATCAGATCTAAATTTTTATATAATATGTAATTATGGTCACTTCTAAATCACACAAGGTGGTGACCGGGAATTGATGTCCTCAGTCGTAATTCCTCACCGCGAGATGATTTACAGTGCTGCTGCCGGCGGAACAAACAAATACTGCCGGATATTCTTCCATCACGTAAACACTTCTGGGACTGTCCATATCATCAGGTCTAGTTTCGGGAAACAATAATCCATCATATACCGGCATACCCGAGGTTTCTTCAATTGAAAAAACAGCAATTCCGTCGGATCCGCCGGCCGCAACATAGAGATATTCACCGGACCGAGATAGTGATACGCCTCTCGGCATATCCAAGTCTTCCACAGAACCGATTCCCTGGCGAACACAACCGGTGTACTGTATACTTGTACCGTCATTTGAGAATACCGAAACGGAGTCATCGTAATAACCGGTTACGTATAAGACCGATCCGTCACCGTTAACACAGATATCAGATGGTCCGTTCAACCCGTCGATTCCTTCGGTCTCATCCTTAAAGCATGTGAGGTACTCAAGTTGACCGTTCTCCGTGTTCCGGCTGAAAATGACAAGAGTATCGGAATCAAAAAATGTAACGGCAGCTTTCGAGGAGCTATCAAAAATTTTTATTGAGTTCGGTTTATTGCCGTACCCGGACGGCACGTCATAAAAATCATACATCCAAACCGGCGTCAAAACCGAATTATTCAGCTTAAAAAGTGCAAGGGTGTTGTTGTCTTCATTTACTATATAGATATACTCCTCAACGGTTGTTAGTCCCCGGGGTCCGGAGAGCCACACAGATTCCGGATCAGAAAAAACATCAGTATAGCCGCGGGGATCGCATAATCCTAATGAATTTGATTTATTCCCTGCCACGATATACCCCGAAGAAACGGCCGCAATGGCACAGGGCCCTGTAATTTCAGAATGTTTATGCGCCCCGGTAAATATGAGTTTGTTACTAATCGGATTGTATGAAAAAAAGACCACTCCGTCGGAGTTATATCCCGCTGCTGCAAAAACTTTCCCTTTACCATCACCCGCATTTACACCCGACATTAGCGTGATATCCCCCACCCCGTTTTTATAATTTCTAAAATAGCTTACATCTCCCTTCCATCTGGGAGTTATGTCTGTAACCCGTAAGGTACCTGAGCCTCTGGCACATCCATTCTGATCTTCGGTCTCAGCGTCTATCCGGCTGATTTTTTTTCTGTCATCCGGCGGCAGCAAAAATGTCCCTCCTTCTGCTATATAGTGCCCGTCTAAAAACCACCTGGTTTCTTCAATCTTCCCCGGCCCTGAAGCGTAATACAAGCCTGATTCACCTGTGAGCACCATGTCGGGACCCTGGATGGAGACCGGTGGCGGATACTGCGGGTCTATTCCGGCTGATATCATAACGGAGGTCCGGAAAAGAGCATCATACACGGTAAAATCGAAAACCGCTTCGGTGGTGAATCCGCTTATAATCCTAACAGTTTCTGTACCTCCGAACACCTCATCGTCATGATCAAAAAGAATGATGCTGAGAGTGTAGTATCCTGACGGGTAATCATCAGCACAAGATGCCCCTTTTTCGTCAACAACCATCTCCAGTACTTCTGTACCCGTATCACCATCAAGACTGCACACCACAGACGGCTCGGACAAAGTTGACTCAGGCCAGTCTATACGTACAGACAATGTGCCGGTTCCTGATACCGGATAAAGAATTACGTATACATCATTTGTCTCCGTCCGCCGGATAACCGTTTCCGCTTCACCTGATAAAATTCTGTTCCCGTCATCATCAAGTCCGTCTATCCGGATTAGCCAGGTTCCGCAAAGAATTTCGTGTATTTCCGCTGAATATCCCTCTGTTTCAATAAGGAATTCTTCATCCGACGGACCTGACCCGTACACAGTAAAAGACGCAGGATCTAAAGACACATCGGGACTAAACGTCTTTAAAACAGGCGCGTGAAAGTAAAGATGCATAACCGATCTATCGTTACCTGCAGCACAGCCGCAAAGCAGCAGCGCGGTTAATACTAAAGGTATCTTCTTCATAAATTCTCCTTCATTTGTATTAACCGTTTTTTCATTGAGAATACTTCAAAACTTGCTAAAAAAAGTAAAAATAATTATACTGCCGTGATGCAGATTGAAAAAGCCCTGAAACTCTTGGGGTTACCTCCGAATCCTTCACTGCCGGCTCTACTAGCTGCATATAGAAAGCGGGCAAAAAAATATCATCCCGATTTCCACCCGAAACAGCAGGAAAAAGCTCACCGGGTAATGATTCTCCTGAACAGTGCGTATAATCTTGTATTAGAAACGTATTGCCTTCATGATCCTTTTCCTCCATCAGAAACCGGAATCCCGAATGTTAATATGGAAACTAACTCGGGGCTTACTTCGAAATTTTCGCAGAGTTTTAATAAATACCTGAATATATTATTTGAAGGAATGCTCACATATTATCAATATGGGCTTGAAAATGTGTATTTGAGAAACGAAGGTTCCCGGCGCATAAATTATCGGAAGGCCCTGCGCCAGATCCACACCGGACTGAATGGAATGCTGAAAACAAAGCCCCTTGTAAGCTCTGAGGATGATAAAGAACTATACGAAACGTTCACTGTATTCGGAAAGACTTTTTACCAGAGTACAAAGATGAACAAACGGTATGTCCCGGGAATCGCGAGAGAAGAAAAACCGTACCGCCATTACGCGAAGGGAGCTCAGCTCTTAGATATTGCTCTTAGAAATGAATTTTTCGGTCCCTACTTCAATACTAATAAAAGGGTCACTGCAAACACCACGGTCATCAATCATGAATTAATGACCGTTATCACCCGCTATGCGGTAAGTGACTGGGCGGGAGAAGCGGTCATCCGGCTGTTTCTTCTGGATCAATTTAAACGGGTTATGCTTCTATACAAGAAGCATAACCGCGCATTTTAGTTCTGCTGTTTTCCCGTTTCGATATTCATCTGCGCGATAGCAAGTTTTGCAATAGGAATTCCGTAAGGTGAACAGGATACATACTGCAGCCCGATGCTTCTTACAAAGGGTATGTTGTCAGGCTCAGCCCCGTGTTCTCCGCAGATACCCATTACGATATCAGGACGGGTCAGCCGTCCCCGGTCCGCGGCAATTTTTATCATTTCTTTTACTTGGTTGCCCAGTACCTTGAATGGGTTATTCTCGAGAATGTCGAACTCGTTATAATCAGTAAAGAAACTGTTGAAGTCGTCCCGGGATAATCCATTGGTCGTTTGAGTCAAATCGTTTGTTCCAAAACTGAAGAATTCCGCGTAACTAGCTATTTTATCGGCTTGGAGGGCAGCTGCCGGTAGCTCAATCATTGTTCCGACCTTGTATTCTACCGGATCAGTACCGGCTTTTTCCCTTACCCCTTTTTCAATGTTATCGATTCCTACAATTGCTTTACCTTCAATCCTTTTACCGTTCCTAACGGTCTTGAGTTCATTCGCGCTCATCACAAGAGGAATCATTATTTCCGGCTTGCAGTCTATACCTTCCTTCTTAAGTTTATATGCTGCTTCAAACAAAGCGGTAACCTGCATATTATAGATCTCGGGATACGAAATCGCGACACGCACACCCCGGTGTCCGAGCATGGGATTAAATTCCTTCAGCATATCGCACCGGAATCTGATCTCTTTCTCGGTAAGGCCCTTGTTTACCCCTTTCATGAATTTTATGAAGTCATCCATGCTCTCTTTTGTATGGGGCAGGAATTCATGCAGCGGCGCGTCTAGGAGCCTGATGGTAACCGGGTATTCTCCCATGATCTTCAGGAGCTGATAAAAATCGGATACCTGCATCTGTTTCAGTTTACTTAAAGCTTTTTCCCGGCTTTCCAGGTTTTCTGCAATTATCATTGACCGGAAAATATTTATACGCTTTTCGTTAAAAAACATGTGTTCAGTTCTGCAAAGACCTATTCCGGTAGCTTTGAATTTTTTCGCCAGAACGGCATCCGTCGGCTGGTCGGCATTGGCGTGTACGTCAAAGTCACCGATAGCCTTCTGTACGATTTCCAGGTAATCCAATAGACCGCTCCCCTCCGGAGAAGGCTCTATCAAACTGAGTTTTTCAAAATAAATGGAAGGTGGTTCATAATAAGGCACATTAAGTGAAATATAATCTCCTTCCTTAACCGTCTTTCGTCCGATTTTAACCGATGTTTTTTCGAACTTAATACCCGGTAAAACCAGTGCAACCTTCCCTAAACTACGGGCTACAACCGGAGCATGGGACGCGTAACCGCCTTCACTTGTAAGCACTCCCTTAGCGACTTCGATGGCTTTTACGTCCTCCGCGAAGGTCGAGGGCATAACAAGTATAAAATTCGTGTCTTCATTCTTCTGAATCGCGATTTTATAAGCCTTAAGAAGAGCATCTGTATTAAAAAACACTCTCCCTACCGCGGCGCCTACTGCTCCCGCAATTCCGCCTTCCACACTCGAGGTCTTTCCGCCTTTCCCCAGATCTAAAACGGGATGGAGAATTTCAGCGAGTCTTCCGGGCTGAATGGCTGTAATACAGTAGTCGTCATCGACGGTTCCTTTTTTATGCAGCTCAAGCAGTGTCTTTATCTCTGCCTGGGCTGATTTATTCGGGACCTGAATTTGATCTATAATCCAAAGCTTTTTATTTTCGTAAGTAAAACGTACCTGCCTAATCTCCTTGAACCGTTCTTCTAAGTCTGCTGCAAGCTTTTTTAGCACCTTCAGGACAGGTTTCTGTATATCAGTAATAGATTTACCTTCTGATTTTGTAGAATCAAAGGCGTTCATAAAATAATTACCGCTTATCTCATTTTCACCTGTTACGATATCCCGTGTATAGAAGGTCCCGAAGAAACTTTCTTCCCCGTAATTCCCGAAGGTCATCGCCTGAATCAGGAGGGCTGCGTCTTCACTCGTTGCGTTGCTGGTGAAGAAACGGTCGAATAGGGAAAGTACGAAGGCAAGCTGATGGTAGCCGTCATCGATGATTTCAGAAGGATAATAGTTTTCGAGTTCTTCTATCAGTTTTTCAATATCGGAATTTTTCTTTGCGTTTTCCAGCTTTTCCTGAATCGCTGATAATTTCTTTTTGGTCCCTGAATCTTCGGAGGATTTTAAATCCAGCTCTATTATTTTGGCGTAAACATTCTTGTATTCGTGATACGCAAAATCTTCACCGACAAATGAAGCGAACCCCTCCACGGTCTGTCTGCACAATCCTATATTGTGGATGGACATACTTTTTATGATGTTAAGCAGTGGACTCTCGACCACCTTAATCAGCAGTGGATTGTCCGGATCGTTGAATTTTTTCCCTGTAATTTCTCCCATTTTTTTTAAGGGAGATTCAAATACATCCTTAACTTGTACTTTCTGTTTTCCTAATTCCCTAACGGCTTCATTCGGTATCATGAAACCCGGCAGTATCGGCGCATCCAGCTTGGCAAGTTCCATAATCCGCTTACCCCGGATTCCCAAGGAATCAAGAATCTCCGGATTATCTATAAATTCCGTACTGCTAAACAAATAGTAGTTTTCCATTATTACCCCTATATATCACCTTTCGACATGGATCGTATGGTTAAAATAGATCCAAAATAACATCCGGCGCCTGTTTTAGAAAGGCTTCGAATCTGGGACTTGCGCCTTCGAAAAGATACCGTTTTAACTTTGATACATCTTTTATATTATCACCGGCAACACTGAACATGATCGGAGTCCCATGCTTTACTTTTCCCCATTTAAAGAGGGCGTTTATATCATTAATACGTTCATTTTCATACCAAATCAGCACATCAAGACCGGGATATTTGGTGCGGTAACTCAGAATTATTTTCTTCCACGCCTCGACATTACCGTTATGAAACAGTTCATTTGTTACTACCACGGCATTCTTCGGGGTCATCCGCTTTTTTGCCGGCTTAACCGACTGGGATGACGTACCCGCTGTGCGTGAAACAGGCGATTCCTTCCGTATGAGGGTTGAACTTTGGGCGCTTCTCGGCGGTCCTGTATACGCTTTTTTACCCCGGACAATTCCACCGGCGAGAATCTTGATAAAATCTTCCGCCGCTGACTGGATTACATCGTCATCCACATCCTCATTCATCCCGCCGGCGTAGACAACAACCAGTTCATCCTGAACTAAAGGCAGAACGCCTTCCCATTGTTCTTTTATAACCGGATTGATTACAACGAGTCCGGTCTGGGGGTTGTGATACGCCATTACGAAATCAATATTCGTCCATTCGGAAATCGTGTCAACGACTTTATCCGAATCTTCAATAGTTTCTTCCAGGTTGTACGATTTATAAGCATAACCGTACTTGTCCACCAGCATGGCACTGATGATTGACTTAACCTGAAACCGCTGTATATCCCCATCATCCAGAGAACGGTTGATTAAATCAGCAACATTCTCTCCCCGAGATATTTCCGTAATATAGGATGATACGGTACGAAAATGCCGCAAAGCGGCATTAAAGCCGGCTTTGCGGGACAGAAAGTTATATTCGTTTTCTATCATAAATTATAACTCTTGCAGGTCGTCTGAAGATTTTCCCCTTTTCCTTGAAGGTGTTACATCAGCTTTTCCTTCAACATCCGAACCTTCCGACTCCGAAAAACTGCTCTGGGAAGAATCGGGCACCTGTGCTTTGATATCATCTTCATAAGCAAAACTCTGAGAGATATCATCCCGAACCGTGGAACGGCGGCGTTTAAAAGATGCGAATGCCGCGTCCTGGAATCCTTTTGATACGCCATGGAGGAACTCGTTAAGGACGTTCGCCATGGAATTCAGGGTATATTTCTTCCGTTTGATACTGCAGATGTCTATATCAAGAATAAGCCCCGGCTGAACATGATACGGATTTATCAGGTAATCAAACTGTCCGAACTGTTGTTCAAGGAAATCAATCCGTTTGTCAAGGATAACCCGTACCTGCGGATTTTCATAACCGTAGATCTGTCTTACCCTTTCCCGGGATCTTCTGAGAATTTTCTTGTATAGATCC
Source organism: uncultured Spirochaetales bacterium (assembly GCA_964384485.1). GTDB lineage: Bacteria > Spirochaetota > Spirochaetia > CAYLLE01 > CAYLLE01 > CAYLLE01. The sequence continues at coordinate 33,940 of CAYLLE010000021.1, forward strand.
TTCTCGTAGAGATAGGTGTTGTTAAGTTTTTCAACATCCGTATCTTCCGGTTTTATCAGTGACATCTCATTCCAGGTTTTTTCTTTATCCTCGTAGAGCTCTTCTTCTTTGTTCTTCTTAACCTTCTTGGCAATGGTTCCCTTTACTTTGGCGCTCAGATCGTCAAAATCATTTACCTTGAAGTTTGATTTATTGGAAAGATAAACAGCTTCTACAACTTCATTAATATGAAGAATTTCGTTATGGAACTGTTCAATCTGCTTGTCGTAAGCAGTCTGCTCCATCTGAAGCTGAGTCGCATCGTAGTACTTCATCCTGATCTGATACCGTTCATCCGGCAGATGTACCGTATCGGTATCTTCATATTCCCTGACGATTAGTTCACGGGCATTTTTTAGGTTTTCGATGTACTGATACCCCATTTTACTGGTATCAAGAATGGAGGTTAAGGAATTGATCGCGGTATTAAAACCTCTGTTCCTTATATTTTCCATATCCACAATCTTTTTTAGATTTTCTCTTATGTTGAGCGGATCGAATTCACTCGGATCAATTTCTGCTCTAAGCCCTTCGATTTTCTCGATAAGATTTTTTGCCAGGAACGTATACCGTTTTGACTGCTCATTGTCAGCTTCGTCATCGGTGTATTCCGGAACCCTTTTCATTTTTTCAAACATCACTTCGCCGTCGGAAAGTTCTTCCTTTCCTTCATCAACGAGCTGATCCTGAAGCTCCTCGATTTCCCGGTCAATAAAGTTCATGATTGTGTTTGCAATTTGATCTTTAATGATGTATTCAACAGTACTCTGATACTGGAAAATCGGACTTATTAATTCAGAATCAAGAATGTTTACAGAAAGTTTTACATCGGTAACTGTTTTCGGTTTTGTCGCATTATCCTTAAACGCACATTTTACAATTGAATACGCGTTTTCACCCCGGATAAATGCTCCGACATCTGCTTTCTGGCGGAGCAGCGCGTTTGTATCATTTTCAAGATCGTTTAAACCGCGCTGCACATGGCCTTGTAGATGGCCGTACATATTGACGATAGATTTTTCAATTTCACCGGTGTTGAACTTATCGGAACCACCGATGGCGTCCAGCATCTCTGCGATATCCTTCGGAGTATAACGGGCCAGAACCTTTGTTTCTTCTTTATCCATGTAGTTCCGGACTTTTTTCACCATTTCGTCTTCAGTGGTTACTATGTACCGGTTGAACATGTTTTGATAGTTCTGGTTAAAATAGTTATAAAGTTTCTCCTTAAGGCCACCCATAACATCCAGTTTTTCCAGGACTTCTTCAGGCAGCTTAACCATTATATCTTTGAGGACTTTATCGGCCTCCTCATTGATGAGCTGTTTATACTCATCTTTCTGGTTTCGGCCCTCCTGGGCGAGACTGTTCCTCGAACCGACTGCTGATGGTTTTGTCGGATGAAAAACATTTGGACTTCTTGGAAGATCTGACATACCAAACTCCTTTTAACGAATTATTCGTTGTGATTAACACCTTTTCTCAATAAATAAACATATCACATTTTTTTCTTTATGCAAGTATAACTCTTTTAAGAAAACAACTTTTTTCCTTGCATATGATCCATCGTCTGTTTCGGCAAACACCTCCTATAATGACTGGATTCTCTGTTCTACCAGCCTGCGGAAATAAGAACTATATGAATTTTCTAATAGCCTTTCCAATGCAGCTTTAATTTCATCCTTACCGCGGCCGTCCATCTTTTTAATTATCGTGTTAAACTGCTCTAAATCTTTAACGGTATGATTCTGGATATATCCTGCGGCGATATGCCAGATGGTATCTCCCCTGGATATTCGGTATTCTTCACCTTCCGGCATTATAAGAATGTCACCGGGATAAATCCAGTGGGAATCTTTTACACCCGGCTTATTTTCAGTTCCCAGTCTCCGATAACCGTTTAGATCAGATATGATATTTGTTGCTCTGATTATATCACCCACCGTTATTTGGAAGGAATATGTCCTGCCGTCTTCACCGGTAAACTCTATTTGACGGAGTTCCAGCATTCGGGGTGTTTCAAAGATACTTGCCGGGACATCTGCTTCGGGCTGTTCCGTCACACCGGGATCTTCATTTATCGTTCCGCTGGAGCTCTGCTGAGTTTCAGATCCGGAAGCGGGACCTTCGGATTGATCCTGATTCTGTCCCGGGGTTTGATCCGTTATCTCATTCTGCTCAGCTCCTGTTTCATCTTGAGACTCTCCAGCCTGTTCCTGCTCAGAGCCGTTTCCTGAATCCGCAGCTGCCTGGGCCGGCGATCCTTCGCCGTTTTCTTCGGAAACTCCGGCGGCCGCTTCATCAGCGTCACCCGCGGCTGTTCCTTCCACGCTGCCGGAATCAGGGCTCTGCTCGGCCTGAACAACGGTGTCACCGTTGGCTGCCGCTATATCTTGTCCGGCAGGCGTTCGGCCGTTTCTAAAGCCGAACCACCAAATCAAAAACCCGGCTAACAGAAGAACAACAGCCGCAGCCGCTATAAGAAGGGGTTTACCGCTGGAGCTGCTTCGACGGCCCCTTCCGGCAAGTGAAGCCCCCGGGTCCGGTCGGGACGGTATTGATGCGGCTGCACCGGATTTTTCAGTCCCGGCAGAAACTGATCCGGCCGGTTTTTTTTCATTAAATTTTGATCGTGTCGCCTGAACCGATTTTGAAGGCTCGGGAACTCTGCGGTCCTGAAGCATATTCTGCCTGGGCAGTTCGAGTTCACGGCTCAGACGGATTAGTCTTTCTCTTTCACTAAAATAAAATGAACTGTCTCCTTCCGGAAGTGCGGCTATGTATCTCCTGGACTTACGGGATGCTTGTACATCAGATTCAGTCGCACCCTCTATGAGTGCTCTATAGAAACAGATCATTCTGTTTTTATGGACGAACAATTCTCCGACAAGCGGAATATACGTCGATCCGAGATCCTTTTTGGAGAGGACATCTCTCAGCGTGCCGACAATCTTCTTCAGGACCGGATCTTTAATTTTGTCCTGCAGAAGGAGCGCAGCCGAATAAACATTGTTAAGATATGCTAAGAAAGCAGGATCTCTTGTACCGGAAATCTGCTCCAATTTAATTGAAACGGCATTTTCATCGGGAGTTTCATCAGATAACAGGGCAGTAAAATATTTTATGAAAACATCGGCACCGGATATTTCGGTGGATGCCATGAACGTTTTTAATTTCCGGCCCGCATTTACCGCGTAAGCGCCGGAAACGCGGTCAATATCATCGATCGATTTTCCCGGAATATACGGAATACCCCGGAACAGGTTTACCGTATCTTTTCCAGACAGGGTACCCCGGTTATTATTCAAAACAAATGATTTTTCATCTTTGGTTCCGGCGGCCTTCCCCGACAGAACAAGAGTACCGGGGAAATCCGCGTGACTTATTCCGATATCGCTATTCCCCGATTCTTCATCCGGTGATTTAATCATTAATCCCGCGGCTTTGAAATTTTTAGCACCAGTCTGATGGACTTTGATGTCGAACAAACCCTTGCTGCTTTTTGGGAATAGAGTCGCGAAATCTTCTACCGGTTTTTTATTTGATGAGAAAACCACTGCCGGTGAATCGGTATATTTTTTTCGCTTGAAAAATTTGAGCAATCCTTCCGATAATCCCTCGGTACCGGCACCAACAACTAAATCGGGATCAATACCGTACTTTGCAATTTCTCTGAAATATTCCGGGGTTAGATTGTCAGCGATGATGTTGGAATCGTTATAAAAAAGGGTGATGTTATCCAGCAATATAAATCCTGGACGGTCGAGTTTGTGAAATGGAATCTGCAGCGGATTACGCTTGACATGTTCCTTCATCATATCCGCCCGCCTAAGAAAATGCTTATCTTCAATCTCCCTCTGCTTTAAATCGAAAATAAGATTGTTGTCATATACAATGTGAATATTTTTATTATCCAGAAAATAGACAAGAACCCGGTTCCCATCTGCTTTTACATGTTTATAATCTTCGATCGCCTTCGGTTTTGTCTTGAATGTCTCGAGAAACGTACGAAAAGGCTGGATAATTTCAAGATCACCGATGTATCGGTACTCCCGGACACTCTCATTCCGGATTTCGTACAGCGGATTACCAGTCAAAGAATTCGGAACTATTACGGTGTAAATATCAGAAAGGATCTGTTTTGGTATCCTGTCGGAAGTCCCTACCCGCAGGAATGGACGGAGATCCTGCCTGTCCTTACCGATATAGATTATGTAACATTCATTATCTATATGGAAAACACGCTTCTCAGGAAATCTGTCAAAATTTTCCATGCAGTATTGACTCCTTTAATCCCGGACCGACGTCAGTAGAGCAGAATACGACTTCATTGGACATCAATTTTTTCACGTTCATATTCATTATATCAGTTCAAGAAGCAAATATCATGAAATTTTTTCAAAATTCTTTTTGACGTCCCAATTTCGATATTCCATTATCTGAAACTCTGAAATTAAAGATGCTTCATGTGAAACTACCATGCCCCCGAGAGATGCCTTTTAATCAGCAATCCATTTCATCCTTCACATACCTAAATTCCAATATGATTCATGTTTTACATTTATTTTTTACTTCGGTGCAGTTTTTTAGATACATTCATTAAGATGCTTCCATTTTAACTGGTTATCCGGTACAAATCAAGTAAGATCATCGCCATTCTGCAAATCCCGGTCAACACCTTTTCTAATTCAGAAGAGGCCATAATTATATATAATATCATAGCTGTCCAAAATAATCATATCAACTCCATTTGACCGAAATTT
>CAYLLE010000022.1:0-38158 GCA_964384485.1 uncultured Spirochaetales bacterium
GATTCAGATTCAGATTCAGATTCAGATTCAGATTCAGATTCAGATTCAGATTCAGTGAGGGTGTTCGGATTGCCCCCCAGCTCCTCGAAAGCCGATATCGCCTGTTTTCTTACTGCTGAAGGTGTTTTTTCGTCGGTCAGTTCCTGAATCCGGTCAAGGGCCTGGGTGTAGCCGTTTATTGAAATTCCTCTGATACCGTAAATCTGTATTACGATATTGGGATGGGTAAGAAATTTCTGAAAGATATCCAGCAATCCCTGATCATTGCTTGCAACCGATTCCGTGGATAAAATATGGCCGATTTCGGTTAGAAGGGCCGGTTTCTCTTTTTCCCATTCTTCAGCGATAATTTTGGTGATTTCTTCCGCGTACCGGGAGAAATCTGTATTAATAAGATAACGGAATGCCTCCATACGGAGATCTGAAGGCACTCTCGGATTTACAAATGTCTCCTTCAGAAATTCCATTGAATCGGGGGTTCCTATATTCCCGAGAGCTTTCAATGCTTCCATCCGGATTACCTTTTCGGGATCTTTTCTGGCTTTATAGATGATGATAGGAACTGCCTCTTCCGCCTTGCGTTTTCCCAGGGTTTCTAAAGCTGATTTCCTCGTCCTCCAGAATGAATCTCGCAGTGCTTCTACCAGCAGTTTTGTGGCCTCATCACCTTCTATGTTCTCAAGGGCCGCCGCCCCATACGCCCGGAGAAGAGCCTGACTGCTTGCTAAAGCTTCCGTAATTACTGGGAGATATTCTTTATCACCAAGCTTACCCAGAGAATGCACGGCATATTGTCTAAAAATCAGGTCTTCATATTCATCCCGGACAATATCAGCAAGCATTCCGGCTGCTTCAGCCGCTTTTATTTCTCCTAATGCCAGGAGAATCTGCTCCTTCACCTGAGCCGGAGTCCTGGAATCGTCGTACAGTTCCATGAGAAAGTCCGCCTGAACTGTCTCATCCTCCTGCTGCGTCAGAGAACCGATACTCTTTACCGCTCTTGCCGCAAGCCGGTCGTTACCTTCCCGGGCGATCAAGTAAAGGGTGTCTCTGAAAACCTCAGTTTCATGTTCTTCAAGAGAGGAAAGGTAAGACATGGCCCCGATTACTAACGATTCTTTCCAATCCCGGTAATTTACCAGAATATTTTCGGACCGTTCGATTCCTGCCGTAGACCCGGTTTCTTCGAACAAACCCAAAATCTTTTCCATTATTTCCGTGTTGATTGTCCTGTTCAGTATTTCTGATAACTGCTCTTCAAATCCCTGCCTTTTTTGCGACCGGATTTTTTTGATAACCTCTATAACTTCCGAGTCGATGCCGTATTGCAGTGTTTCCTGCCAATCATCGGTTATTGATCTGACCGGCTCCTCTGCGGTAACAGAAAAGCTAATCAGCGTTAAAAATATAAAGAATATACATAGATATGTACGGATCATTTTTTCTTTATCCTCCTTGAAAATAAGGTTTTTACGACTTCCACCTCAAGAACGGCATAGCTGAAGAATATAACCCCCACCGCTATCATTCCTCCTATAAGGAGAAGCAGGAGTGTTTTCATGGTCCTGCCCTCCATCCACCAAGGTCCTGTTATTTTTAAATAGAGCAGAAGATATATACTCAGGGGTATCGCTGCGGCAGCAGTTTTTAAGGCGGTGACAGCCGTCTGCCTTAGGGGTATTCCCCCGGTACTGCGGTAAGAACCGACGAAAAGTATGACAGCACCCACAGTAAATGATATGGAGTTTGCGAGAGCAAGTCCAACCACTCTGAGTCTTGTTTCCTTCAGCCAGAGGGAAAGCAGGATATCTATTATGAGAACAGCTGTAGATGCTGCTATAGGGATCTTATACTGATTTCTGGCATAGAAGTAACGCAGAAAAAAGGTGTAGGTACCTACAGAGAGAAGACCCACTGAAAATGCGGTTAAAACACGGGCGGTCAATATGGTGTTCCAGGTTTCAAACTCACCCGATTGCAACGCTACGGAAATAATTTCTTTCCCCATGAATCCGAATATGATGCCTGAAGGTACAAGCAGTGCTATAAGATACCGGAACCCGTACTGGAGAGTTTCTCCTAATCCGTCCAGATCTTTCAATGCCGCCTGCCTGCTCATTCGGGGAAAAAGAACCGTTGTAATGGAAGCTGAGAAGATTCCGAAAGGAAGCTGCCAGAACACAACAGCGTTGCTCATGGCCGAAACGCTTCCTTCCTCAAGCCCGCTGGCAAAAAAGACGGCCACTTGCTGATTTATCGTCGATATCGATGCTGTAGCCGCTACGGGTACCCACTGCCTCAAGAATTTACGGAACGCGGGATCGGAAAAATCAAAATTCAGTTTGTATGAATATCCGAGTTTCCGGAAGAGCGGTACCTGAAAGATGAGCTGCCCTGCCCCGCCCGCGAGAACCCCGAAAACGACAGAAAAAATACCGAACTGATTATGGAACAGTACAATCGAACCGATTACGGCTACAGAAAACCAGATCGGGGTTAATGCCGGAATAAAAAAACGGTGGTGGGAATTGATAACTCCCATGAGCACGGCGCTTATGCTTATGAGAATCAGATAGTTTATAAGCCACCGGAAGAGCCTTACCGCTGTGTCTATCTGTTCAGGAACAGGGAAATCCAGGATCGTGCGGATTATAGGTCCGGCGAAAGCGATTGATAAAGCTGAAAGGGGAATAAGAAGAACAAGCTGAAATGTTATGATAGTCTGCACGATTTTCCTGGCCGATCCTCCCGTTTTATCATCTACAAGTGAGGTGGAAAGAACCGGAATAAATGCGGAGGAAAGTGCGCCTTCGGCAAGCAGTTTCCTCATATTATTCGGTATATTGAAAACCGCGTGCAGTACATCTGCGCGGTAGGATGCGCCAAAAAAGACGGCAATTACTGATAACCGGATAAATCCTAACAGCCGGGACAACAGGGTAAGAGACATAACCATAATAGTTTGAAGGCCTGATTTTCTTAATGAAGGTATTTGTGCCATATTATCTTTTATTATCGGATTGGGAGAACTTGTACAGAAAACTTTTTGCGAATTCTTCGAATTTTCCGGTTTGTATACTCTGTCGTATATTTTTTACAAATTCACTTAGATAATGAAGGTTGTGCACCGAGGCGAGCATCGGGCCGAGCATTTCTGAACTCTTAAAAAGGTGCCGAAGGTAAGATTTGGAGTACCGGCGGCATACTTCGCACATGCAGTTCTCCATTATAGGATTCATATCTTTCCGGTATTTTTCATTTTTTAGAGTAATTCTGCCGTGATCGGTAAAAACAGAGCCTGTTCGGGCAGTTCTTGTGGGGAAAACGCAGTCAAACATATCGATACCGTTTTTTACCGCCTCAAGTATGTAGCCGGGAGTACCTATCCCCATAAGATACCGGGGTTTATCCTGCGGCATTTTCCGTGCGGTGAGTTCCAGAAAATCAGAAAATATTTCGGGTGTTTCACCGACGGAAAGTCCGCCGATAGCGAACCCGGGAAAATCTAGGGAGGTAATCTGCCGAGCGCTCTGCTCCCTAAGTTCCGTGTAAAAATTGCCCTGAATGATCCCGAACTGCACTCCCTGGTAACCTCGATGTTTTTGACGGGCTTCGATGCTCCGCTCCGCCCAGCGGGTGGTCAGTTCAAGGGCTTCCAAAGCTTCCTCCTTGGGAATACCTGGCGGTGTACAGACATCGAGTACCATCTGGATGTCACTCCCTAAAAGTACCTGAAAATCGGTTACCGATTCCGGTGTAAGGGTATGATAAGAACCGTCAATGTGTGAACGAAAATATACACCTTCTTCCCTGATTTTTCTGTACGGAGCAAGAGAAAAAACCTGAAAGCCCCCAGAATCAGTTAAAATGTTTCTGTTCCAGCCGGAAAAGGGGTGAAGACCATCTGCTGCCGCTATGACGTCACTTCCCGGACGAAGGTAAAGGTGGTAGGTGTTGCTTAGGATGATCGAATAGTCCATATCCTCCAATTGATGGTGATGAACCCCTTTGACTGTGCCGTTAGTGCCTACCGGCATAAACACCGGGGTAGTAACCTTTCCGTGAGGCAGGATAAGCTCACCGCAGCGGGCTTCTGTTTTAGAATCGGATGATGTAATATTGAATTTCAATGACAAATCCTTGCTGTTTTTATGTTTTAGAAACTTTGAAAAGAACAAGAGCAATCAGAAAGAACAGTAATACTCCGCTCCACGCTCCGGAGAAGGGTGAAATATACCCGTTTTCGGCCATAATGACCAGGACCATCCGGAGAACATAGTATCCCACAGAAACACCCAAGGAAACGAGGAGGCTCATCAGAAGAATATTTTTTTTGAATTTCCCGCCGATAGCACTGGAGATCAGGATAACTATGATGGGAGTAAGAGAAAAAGCGTATCGCTCCCAGTATTTGGTTAGTTCTTTCCGGTAAGGAAGCCCGGCTTTTTTCAACGATTCGATCCATTCTTCGGTCTCAGTTAAAGTCATTTCATCCACATCACGGACTTTTCTTTTAAACTTATCGGGCTCGAGATCCATCCATTCCATTATCGCTTTATCAGCAGTCTCTTCGGTTATCCTCCCCTCTTTCCATCGGAAAATCCGCACCTCATTTAGTTCCCACTCACCGTCCTTCCATTGCGCCCACTCGGCGTTTATCCGTATCTGAGGAGAACCGTCCTCATTTCTCAGGATACTCAATAGACCCGTAAGGGTCATGTTTTTATCGTTATAATAATTGGCGTGATACACGACCGATGAATCAGTGCTGAGTCGGGTAACATTTGCGTTACTGAAGGTGACATTCCGGTTCAGCAGGGTCCGCTGCAGTTCATTTTTTCTGGTTATGGTATCAATTACTATGTTTTCTTCGAAAAAAAACAGTCCGCCGCTTAAGAGGATTCCGGTTAAGACAAAGGGAACGATAAAACGGTACAAAGATATGCCCGAACCGTATACGGCGATCAGTTCATTGTTGCTGTAAAAGAGTCCCATAGTGTAGGAGACACCGAACAGCAGGGCTGTAGGCAGGGAATAAGTGACAGTTTTCGGAAGATAGAGAAGATGAACTTTCAGAACTGATGAGACGGTAACGTTTTGATTTATGTAATGGAGAATGTTGGCAAATAGGTCAACCAGCTGCAGGGTGAGGATAAAAAAGGTAATAGCAACCAAAAAAATAGGTATGAATTGTTTTAGAGTCATTCTGTCTAGAATCATCAGCGGCTCCACCGTATACCGAAGAATAGAATACCCAAAATAAAAATAACAATATTCGGCATCCACATGGCCAGAAACGGCGGAAAATCAGGCTGCTGAATACCGAAAGTGTGAAAACCTATAAGCAGTCCCCAATACAGGACCGAAATTATCAAACCTATGCCGAAACCCACAGAACGTCCGCTTTTCCTGGTAAGCAGACCGACCGGAAACGCGAACACAACAAACACAATGCACGCGAAGGGAATGGAGAACTTCTTGAAAAACTCCAAACGAGTTATTTGGAGTGTCCGGGAGGTTATCTGTCTTTCTTTTTCCTGCCTGACGGCGGTTAATTCTTTCTGAAGATCCCCGAGGGCCCGTTCAATCGAGGTATTATTACCCACCGCCTTTGCCATTTCATGATAGAGCTGAATAAACGCGAATTCGGCAAGAACCGCTTTCTTCTTTTGATTTTGCCGGAGTGTTTCCAGTTTTGCCGCCTGTTCCTGAATATCGATATACACATCGTATGAAGACATTTCCCGGGCCGTCGGATTGAAGAGCGCGAAACTCAGGTCTTTCAAAAGAATGTTGTAAATCATACCCGAGGCGGCGGCGTGATCAAACGCTCCGTCCTTTTTCAGATCCACACTGTGGGACTCTACATCCGTCAGACGCAATGAGATGACGCCCTCCTCGGCACCCGTACCGAATTCCGTTTCTCCTTCGCCTAAAGCGGCTGATGCGGCGGAAATAATTCGCTGATCCGATGTGCCTTCAGCCCGGTCGATGATCAGAATATCATCGATATTCCCTTCCGAAACATCTCCGGTGATGATAATTCTGTCCTGATATTTTTTGATCGTATTGCTCTCAAGCTCAAGTTCGGGATTTGAATAGATCAGTTTCCGGTACAGCCGGCTGAAATTGATGTTTCCCAACGGCAGGAAATAATCGTTGATGACGAAAGAGGTTACCGATAAAATAAGGCCGATAAAAAGCATGGGTAGGAATATTCTTCCCCGGGGGATTCCGCTGGTCTGCATTGCGATTAGTTCATTATCGGAAGACAATCTGCCCAAAGCCATAAGCGCGCTGACAAGAGTGGAAAATGGAAACACCAGGGCTACTACCTGGGGAAGCATATAGATTATGAGTTTTACAACTTCCTTCAGCGGCACATTTTTCGAAAGGATTTCTTCTGCTAAAAGGAGCATGTTATTTACAAAAAAGATAAAAAAGAAAAAAAGAAATGTTACTAAGAACGAGAAGAAGAACTCTTTGGAAACATATAGAGATATCCGAAAGTAATGTCTGCCTGCCATATCACCTGCCGGGAACTCCGGTCAGTTTCCCGTAGAACCGAAACCCCCGCTTCCACGGTCCGATGATTCCAGCTCGGGAACACTGTAAAAATGCGCCTTGGTTACCGGAGCAATCACAAACTGGGCGATCCGGTCTCCGGGTTCGATTTTGTAGTCTTCCTGACCATGATTAATAAGGATCACCTTTATCTCTCCCCGGTAGTCAGAATCTATCGTGCCGGGCGAGTTGAGACACGTAATTCCGTGCTTAGCCGCAAGTCCGGACCGGGGCCGGACTTGTCCTTCGTATCCCTCAGGGATTGCCGTTCTGATTCCGGTAGAAATCAGAACACGTTCACCCGGTTTTATTACCTGAGAGGCGGATATAGATGCTTTCAAATCCGCACCGGCTGCATGTTCTGATGAGTATATCGGCAGCAATTCAGGATTTCCTGTGCAGGGAATCCGGATTCTACTCTCGTTCCTCATTTCCGTCTCTCGGCGGTCTCCGGCGGTTCTGGGAGTCCCTTTTTCTGGAATTATTACGGTCCTCATTCTTGTCTGAATCATAGATAAGACTGAGATTAACTCTTCCCATCTTATCAATTTCGATTATTTTTACCGGTACTTCCTGGTTCAACTCCAGAACCTCGTTCACATTATTGATCCGACGGTCCGCCATTTTAGAAATATGACAGAGACCTTCCTTACCGGGAAGAAATTCAATAAAGGCGCCGAAGTCTACAATTCTTTTTACCGTTCCATCATACGTTTTACCGACTTCAGGTTCTTCCATCAGTTTTATAAAAGCCGCTTTCGCGCTTTCCGCGCTGGCTTTTTCTTTGGAATAAATAGTTACGGTCCCGTTATCATTTATATTGGTGTCCACATCAAATTTTTCCGAGATACCCTTGATGGTTTTCCCTCCGGGACCAATTAGAAGACCGATCTGATCAGGATCAACCTTAAACGATAAAATGCGGGGCGCGAACTCTGAGAGATTCTCCCGGGGAATATCAATAACTTTGTCCATTTCGTCAAGAATGAACAGCCGCCCCCGTTTTGCCTGCTCTAAAGCATTTTTTAGAAGTTCACTGTCCACCCGGGAAATTTTGATGTCCATCTGGAACGCGGTAATTCCGTCTTTCGTTCCGGCCACCTTAAAATCCATATCCCCCAGATGGTCTTCCTCACCCAGAATATCACTTAAAATAACAGAATTCTCTCCTTCCTGGATAAGACCCATAGCAATACCGGCTACTGGTCTTTTAACCGGTACACCGGCGTTGAGGAGGGATAACGATCCGCCGCAGACAGTAGCCATGGAGGAGGAACCGTTTGATTCCAGTATTTCACTTACCACCCGGATTGTATATGGAAAGTTGTCTTTCCCCGGAAGCACCGCTTCCAGTGCCCGCTGGGCAAGATGGCCGTGTCCAATTTCTCTGCGTCCAGTGGAGAGTCTGCCTGTTTCACCCACAGAAAAGGGAGGAAAGTTGTAGTGAAGCATGAAACTCTCGTACCGTTTTTCTCCGTCTATGTCGTCAATGAGTTTTTCATCAAAAACCGTTCCTAAAGTAGTGGTGGCCAGGGCCTGGGTTTCACCCCTGGTAAAGAGGGCGGAACCGTGGGGCCGAGGCAGAATATCGATTTCGCAGGTGATCGGCCGGATATCTTCAGGATTCCGTCCGTCTGTTCTGATTTTCCGTTCAATTATGGACTTGCGGACAATTTCCTGTTCCATGTCCTCCATCATACCGTTAAATATTTTTTGATACTCTTCGGTTATGGAATCTTCGAATCTTTCTTTTGTCCGCTTAATGACTTCTTTTATAGCGTTATGCCTTTCTGCTTTTCCTTTTACAAAATTAGCTTCTTCTAATTGCGGATACGCGAAAGCGCGTATTTCTTCAGCATTAGGCATATCTTTATCCGATACGAGGAGAGGAAGCTTTTCTTTACCAATAGCGCTGCGGAGTTCTTCCTGGGCTCGGCAAATTTCCTGAATGGCAGGAAAAGCGGTGTCAATAGCGGAGATAAGGAGTTCTTCCGGTACTTCCTGAGCACCTCCCTCCACCATGGTTATTCCCTCTTTTGTTCCCGCTACCACAATTTCAAGTTCACTTTCTTCAATTTGCTCAAATGTGGGATTCACGATCAGTTCACCCTTTACCGACGCGATCCGGACTGCGCCTACCGGTCCATCGAAAGGTATATCGGATACGACTACTGCGGCCGACGCGGCCACCATGGCGATAATATCCGGAGTGTGGACCATATCGCTGGAAATAACCGTGGGAACGATCTGAATCTCACGTTTAAAATCTTTGCTGAAGAGCGGCCGCATAGGACGGTCGATCAGCCGTGATACCAATATCTCTTTATCTTTCGGACGCCCTTCCCTTCTCGGAAAACCGCCGGGTATTTTGCCCGCGGCATAAAATTTTTCATTATATTCAACCTGAAGAGGAACAAAATCTAAATCTTCTTCAGGGGTGTCCGCACAGCATGCTGTAGCTATTACCGCGGAGCCTGCATACTGTGCGAACACTGCTCCGTTGGCCTGTTTAGCCATTTTTCCAGTTTCTAGAATGAGATCGCTGTCACCAATTCGGATTTTTATCTGCTGCATTTATTTTTCCTTTTGTACTTAGTATATGACTATTTTGCATACGGGACAATAAAGGGAATAAAAAACCCCCGCGGAGGGGGATTTTCTACTTCCTAAGACCTAATTCGCCGATTAAAGCCCGATATTTATCCAGATCATTTTTCTGGAGATATTTTAGGAGACGACGTCTTTGTCCTACCAGTTTGAGCAGACCTACCCGTGAATTGTGGTCTTTGGTATGAGCTTTAAAATGTTCCGTAAGCATCTGGATACGTTTCGTAAGAAGCGCTATTTGAGCTTCAGTATTGCCGGTGTTTTTTTCATCGTTTCCGTGCTTTTTAATAATTTCCTGTTTTTCTTCCTTTGTTAAGGGCATGGTGTTCTCTACTCCTCTTTTTTATACGTACGGGCTTTAAAAAAACTAAACCCGAATTATAATTTCTATTTTTTTCCTTGAATCTCTCGGATTCTGCTGCTTCAGTAGTTGTTTTATACCAATTTACATATTTTTCATCAATATAGATATCTATCCAGGCAATATTTTTTCCCCGCGAATCGATGATGCAGCCCGAATATTCACCCTGTGCGGGAAGCACCTGCCGTATCTCTGATTTCAATACCGCACCGGCAGTATTTGTTCCGGTGCATCCTTCTGGAATTTCTAAGATGTACGGTGAATCCATTAGAGGAATTACCTGATCGACCCTTCCTGCCAGAATAAGATTTCTGATCCTGGTGCTGCTGATCGGTATCCCATTATCGACAACAGGGGGTACTATGTCAACCCGTACACCCTTGAATCGTAAAAAAGCGGCCGCGTCCTCCGAATCAGTATCCATATTCCTTCCGCAGTGAAAATTAGACCCGATCACCAGGTGTTCCAGGGCTATTTTTGACAGCAGCAGATCTAGAAAATCGACACCGGGAATCTGGGAAAATTCCGTTGAGAACGGTATAATAATTATATCTTCAAGACCTTTGGATGTAAATTTCTGTATCCGCTGGTTAATCGACTGTATTAAACCGGGAAAACTGCCGGACTGGAATACTTGAGCAGGATTCGGATCAAAGGTGATGACTCCGGGTGCCAGATTCTGCCCGTTGTTGACGGTTTTTTCGATTAGTGTCTGGTGTCCCCTGTGTACTCCGTCAAAGACTCCGATACAGAATGAGTGGGGTGATTCTAAGATTTTCCTTCTGCTGTTGTTTTGCCAGAAATATACGCCCATATCACTTTGTCTCCGGCGGGATCACCAGAAGGTATTTTGCCCGGTCTCCGGTGTTGTCAATTAATGCCGCCAATTCTGATCCGGGTCCGAAAACAGCGTACAAGGCGGGAAAAGAGAGGGGGCTCAGTACTAGTTCCGGAGGAGTCCCGTGGCCTATCCGGTTTTTCTCGTATTCCGATACCTTGATGCTGCGGATACCCGAAATTTTTGAAAGAAAAGTTTCGGGAGTAAGCAAGTGCCGGTGCGGATCAAATTTCTCGGGAGGGACTGCGTCTTCTAAAGAAAAAGGGCCTACTTCCACCCTCTCAAGTTTGGTTACATGAGCGGCCGAACCGCATATTTTTCCAAGATCTCTTGCTAAAGCCCGGATATAGGTTCCCTTTGAGCAGCGGATAAAAAAATCAGCTTCTGAGTTCCGGCTGCTTACCAGCGAAAACTCATCAATACGAATATTCCGGGGGGGAATATCAACCTCCCTTCCTTTCCTAGCCAGCTGATATGCTCTGTTGCCGTTTACATGAACTGCGGAATATTCGGGCGGAATTTGGAGTATGTTTCCCAGGAATTCCGGAAGGCGGCTCCGGATACTGTCTTCAGACGGGGGTGGTGCGGTTTTTGTTACGGTACCAGAGGGATCTAAGGTGTCCGTTTGGGTCCCGAAGGTGAATGTAGCCCTGTATGCCTTACCGAAATTGATGAAAAGCTGATTGAGTTTTGTAAACGGTCCCGTCAAAATAACGAGCAATCCCGAAGCAAACTTATCTAAGGTACCGGTATGCCCGATTTTTTTTCCGGGAATGGCTTTTTTTACGGGATATAATGCCTGGAAGGAAGTTATACCGGATGGTTTATTAAGAAGAACAACACCGCCTGCCGTTCTTTTATGAGTAAATGTGTTCATGATCTGCGGATTACTCTCCGGTTTCCTGGCTTCCTTCTTCCGGTCCACCGGGAAATAGTTCATCAATTTTCTTGGTCATTTCAAATCCTTCTTTTATTGCGTGGTCAGGATAGAAGATGAGCCTCGGTACCGTCCGTATATGAACATTCTTTCCAAGCCGTCCCTGGATGAATTTGGCGGCATGATTGAGTCCTTCGGCAGCTGTGTCAAGACGCGGCGGCGGCATATAGCCTGACACCCCTATTTTCGCGGACGAGAAATCCTTTGCGATTTTTATCTCGGTAAGTGACAGCATCGAGGTTACCCGCGGATCTTTGATCTCATTCCTTATAATCATGGTACTGATTACTTCACGGACGAGATTTGCGACCCGTTCAAGCCGGTGACTTGTCATTCTTTGTTCTCCGACAATTTCTTGGCTATTTTCTTTATCTGGAAGAACTCAAGTTTATCGCCCACTTTAAGATCGTTAAAGTTTTCGATTCCTATACCGCATTCATAGGACGATTCGACCTCCCTGACATCATCCTTAAACCGCTTGAGAGAAGAGATGGTCCCCGTCTGGATCTGTACCCCGTCCCGTATTACATGAACACTGCTGTTTCGGCGGACTTTCCCTGATAAAACATAGCATCCAGCGATCATGCCTATTTTCGGTACTTTAAATGTGTCCCGGACCTCAGCTTCACCGATTATCTCTTCATGAAGTTCCGGTTCAAGCAGTCCTTCCATTGCGGACCGGATATCATCAACAACATCATAGATAATATTGTATTTTCTGATTTCCACTTTTTCCTGTTCCGCCAAATTCTGTGCTTGAGGAGTCGGCCGTACATGAAAACCGATTACGATTGCATTAGAAGCTGAAGCAAGCATGATATCACTCTCGTTTATCGCTCCTGCACTGGCATGGATCACCTGAAGTCTTATTTCTTTCGTACTAAGTTTTTCCAGCGCCGATTGAATTGCCTCGACCGATCCGTGTACATCACCCTTGATTATTACCTTGAGATCCTGAATCGCGCCTTCCTGTATGCTGTCATAAAGGTTATCCAGTGTAATTTTCTTTACGTTCTGGGCTTCCTCGACTTTCTTTAGTTCCTGCCGCTTATCTCCGACCTGACGGGCTGTTTTTTCGTTTTCAGTAACCTGGAAGGGATCACCCGCGTTGGGTATGCCGGTAAATCCGAGAATTTCTACCGGGGTAGACGGTCCGGCGGATTTAATCCGCTCTCCACGGTCGTTGAATATTGCCCGTACTTTACCGGGATAAACCCCCGCGATAAAGCTGTCGCTGATTTTGAGGATTCCCCGTTCAATAAGTACGGTAGAGATAATCCCCCGGCCTTGATCAATTCTTGATTCAATTACGGTGCCCTGGGCATTACAGTCTTCGTTTGCCTTCAGTTCCTGCATTTCAGACTGCAGGAGGATTGTTTCGATTAAATCTCCGACACCATCACCTTTCAGCGCTGAAACATTAACAAAAAGGGTACTTCCCCCCCAGTCTTCCGGAATAAGTTCATGTTCGGAAAGCTGTTGTTTCACCCGGTCGGGGTTCGCGTTGGGCAGATCAATCTTGTTGACTGCTACGATGATGGGCACTTTTGCTTCTTTTGCGTGGTGGATTGCTTCCACGGTCTGGGGCATTACTCCGTCATCCGCGGCTACCACCAGAACAACGATATCGGTGATGTTCGCTCCCCTTGCCCGCATCAGTGTGAATGCCTCGTGTCCGGGAGTATCTAGAAATGTTATGCTTTTTCCTTGATGTTGAGTCTTGTACGCGCCGATGTGCTGAGTAATACCACCGTGCTCACCGGCTACAACATCGGTTGACCGGATTGTATCCAACAGTTTGGTCTTTCCGTGATCCACATGTCCCATTACGGTTACTACCGGAGACCTGGATACAAGTTCTTCGTCTTTATCCGCTTCTGTTTCAATGATTGTCTCGTCGTATAATGAAACAATATTTACTTTACAGCCGAATTCAGACGCAAGCATCTCAGCTGTTTCTGCGTCAATCTGCTGGTTTATGGTTACCATCTCTCCCATACTCATAAGTTTTCCTATCAGCTCTGATGCTTTAAGATTCATCTTTTTTGCCAAATCCGAGATGGTAATGACTTCCATGATATCAATTTGTTTCGGTACAGGATTTGCCCGCTGCGTGGTCTTCTTCTTGTAGTGAATTTCCTTTTCCTGATGCTTTTCCTGCACCCGGTCCCGTTTTTGGAAGTCTTTTTTCTTTGTCTTATAGAATTTTTTCCCGGCCGGTTTACTCGATTCCTGAGGAGGCGGCGGCGGGGTCGGCTTGTACGGTTTTGATGGACCTCTGGAGGGACCGCTGTCCCGTCTTTTCGGTTTGTCCCTGCCTTCATAACCGCCGGGACGGGAGGGTCTGTTGTCCCGGGAGGGTCTGTCTCCTCTCGGCTGCCGCTGAGGGCCTCCCTGCCGGTTATAAGGGCGGGAATCCCGCGTACTCTGCTGACGGTTCCGCTGTTCGGGACGCCGGCTTTCGGCTGGTTCTTTTTTCTGAACGGGACGAATTTCCGCTTCCGGCTGCTGCTTATCTTCGGGCGGTTTTACTTCAGGTTCTTTCTGCTTCTTTTCAGTTTTAACAACTACTTTAGGTTTTTGAGGTTTGCTCTTTATCACCACCCGGACCTTCTTTTTGTCCTGCTTCTCTTCTTCCGAAGCTGCTTCCGTCCGGGGCTGTGGCGTTCCCTTTTTCTGTTTAATAAGAGTTGCTTTGGGTTTATTTTTCTTTTCCTGATCTTCAGCCATAAATCACCTTTAATCCTTGGTTAAAATCTTAAGCACTGTTTATTCCGTGCTCAGACTGCTGTTTTTCTTGAGGCTACTCCTCTGTTGCTGAAGTTTCGTCCTCTTCTTCTATTTCGAAACTCAATCCGACACCGCAGTTTGGACAGGATGTCATATCAATTGTTATCGGAGCTGAACATTCAGGACACTCAAACGTCTCTTCTTCATATTCCTGATATTCTTCCTCGTCGGATGGTTCTTTTCCTTCTTTCTGTTCTTCAATTTCAACAACTTTTTCCGTTGTCTCGCCCGATTCTTCTTCCGCGCCTTCCTGTTCAATAATTTCTACATTCTCAGAAATTATCTGTTTTACCGTTTCAATTTCTTCATCCGTTATCCCGGAAAGTCCGTGCAGTTCTTCTTCGGATAATGATACTAAATTTTCAATGAGATTTATACCATTATTACGTAATTTCTGAACAACATTTTCCGGAATATCCGGCAGTTCGGAGATGTCTGTAATTTCTTCATCTCCTTCTTCTTCCTCAATGTCGCCAAACAGTTGTGATACCGCTTTTTTGGTTTCGGCGGTAATATCCATCTCTGAAAACTGGGCTTCAGTTTTAACATCGATACTCCAGTCTGCTAACCGGTTGGCTAACCGGACGTTGAGTCCCTGTTTTCCGATTGCCAGGGAGAGCTGATTTTCCGGAACTACCGCAAGTGCTTGTCTTTTGGCTTCATCAAGCATTATTACATGAGATACCTCTGCCGGAGATAGCGCGTTTTTTATGAAAAGCTGCGCGTCCGTATCGTATTTCAGGATATCTATTTTTTCTCCCTCTAATTCACGGACAATAGCCTGAATCCTTACGCCCTTTACGCCAACACAGGCTCCCACAGGATCAACATCTTCACGGTTTGAATAGACCGCGATTTTGGTACGGTATCCAGGTTCCCGGACAATCTTAAAAATCTCTACTGTTTTATCGTAAACTTCCGGGACTTCCAGTTCAAAGATACGCTTAATAAAATCGGTATGAGTTCTCGAGAGGATGATCTCAAGACGCGCTTCCGCCTTAGTCACCTCATAAATAAGCGATTTAATTCTGTCTCCAGGATGATATACTTCCCTGGGTGATTGATACCGTTTCGGCAGCAGCCCTTCAGTTTTACCGAGGTCAACGTAGATATTCCCGTTCCGTTCCCGCTGGTAATATCCAATTATCATTTCTCCGACTTTATCTTTGTATTCGGAATACAGATAATCTTTCTGAATATCCCTTAGAGTTTGACGGGCTTTCTGTTTCGCGCTTTGAATGGAAACACGGTCAAATTCTCGGGGGTTTATTTCGATCAAGAGTTCGTCCCCGATTTCACTTTCTTCGTTAAAGGTCAAAGCTTCATCTAAGGCGATCTCCCTAACAGGATCTTCTACTTCTTCAACGATTTTCTTCTGTGAGAAAACGGTCACGTCACTGCCGT
This sequence comes from uncultured Spirochaetales bacterium, assembly GCA_964384485.1. GTDB lineage: Bacteria > Spirochaetota > Spirochaetia > CAYLLE01 > CAYLLE01 > CAYLLE01. Next base: position 15,502 of record CAYLLE010000022.1, read on the forward strand.
CATCGCTGAAGCGGATTACTGCGTTGTCTACAGAACCGAATTTCCTCTTGTATGCTGCCAAGAGAAAATCTTCTATAGTTCTCATGATTAATTCTTCCGAGATTCCCCGGTCTTGTACGAGAAGTCTTATTGCTTCTCCCAGTTCAGAAGCCATGCTTTTATTTGACCTCCTGTGTATAGTCCAGTTTTGCTTTCTGAATATTATCCAGGGAGACTGATATTATTTCATCTCCCGTGTTTACCTCTACCTGATGGTCATCAGCCCGCTTAATAATTCCGTATATCCAATCGTCTCCGTTTTTCGGCAGAATTTTTATTCCTTTTCCCATGAAAATTTTATATTCCTTTGGACTTTTCAAAGTCCTGGAAATTCCGGGAGATGCAATCTCCAAACTGATATCCTGCCGCTCCATTATCAACTCAATTCTCGGTTTGATCAACCTGTGTAATTCCGCGCAATCATCCGCGGTAACCCCTTCTCTACGGTAGACGGCAATAAAAATATGCAGCGCTTCCCGCCGTTCGGTACCATTTAATTCAACGATTTCAAATCCTGAATTACTTACTACCGGTTCTATATCCTCGAATATTACTGCATTACTGTACTTGGCCATTATCTACTTTTTATCTGCCTCCGCTCCTGCTGTTTGGGGTGTTTATACTTTTGATGGAAAAAACTGCGAAAAAAAAGAGCCGAACATTCGACTCTCTGCCACCGAACACCAAGATGAATACCCCATGAATATAGCAATTCATCCTGATAATGTCAATAATTGATACGGTATTTCCTAGTCCGCTGCTAATGTTATACAAAAAACCGATTTCGCTCCGATTTGATGGAGAATACGGGTGCATTCATTCAGGGTTGCTCCGGTCGTAAAGACATCATCAAGAAGGATGACCTGTTCCGGTATTCCGGTATCTTTTTTCGGGTAGATGTTTCCGCGCATATTGGTGATTCTCTTATCATAATCAAGGGTTTTCTGCTGTTTTCCTCCTTTCCGTTTCAAACACCGGAGGATGGTTATGCTGTATCGGCTGTCCAGTTCACGGCAGATCCTCTCCAAAGGATCCCATCCGCGTTTCCGTTTACCCCTCGGCCTGGGAGGTACCGGCACAACCGGACAGCTTCCGTACCGGAATAATATGACTTTATGAAGTATTCCGGATAAATAGCGGGAAAGATTTTTCCTGTTCTGAAATTTATATGCCCTGATCAGAAGCTTTTCGACACCCCGGTAAGACATGAGTGAATAGTTGTTGCGGAAGAGGAATTCCCGTTCCCTGCATTGGAGACAGATGTTCCTTTCCGATATCAGGGGTTTACTGCAGGTTCGGCACAGCCTTTCCGACCTGAACCTGATTGTCTGTTCACAGCGGCGGCAGAGCGGATAAGAACGGAAAAAATCTTCCATAAGAAGACCGGTACCGCATATCACGCACCATTCGGGATACACAATGTTCAATAAGAGGGAAAAGATGTACTCCACACCAGTAATAACCGTTTTTTTCGGTAGAGAAATTCAAATGAATCCGGCCTTTTTAATGAGAGCCGCCGGAACCGCAAATTTTTTTCCAGCGGTCTATCAGGTTGAGAGCATCTAAAGGGGTGATGGTTTCGGGAGAAACAGAACGGATTTCCTGCAGGATCATTTCTTCGTCCGAGAAAAGCGATCTCTGGGGCGGTTCCTCTGCTTCCCGAGGTGCTGCCGGGATGTGGACAGGTGCTTTTTCCCGGGTCACGAGGACTTCAAGTAATTGCTGGGCCCGATGAATAACCCTTTCTGGAATACCGGCAAGTTTCGCGACATGTATTCCGTACGAATTGTTTGACGGACCTTCTATCACCCGTTTTAAAAAAACGATTTCTCCCCGGTCCTCGGTGATGCTCAGCGAAAGATTGATCATGCCGGGAAGATCCATACCGGTTAACTCGTGAAAATGGGTCGCGAACAGGGTTCTGCTTTCGAGTTCACGGGCGATGTGTTCACTAACCGCCCGGGCAATGGAAAGCCCGTCATTCGTACTGGTTCCCCGGCCTACTTCATCCATAATGATGAGACTCTTCCGGGTTGCGGAGCGGAGGATGTGCGCGGTTTCGTTCATTTCCACCAGAAAAGTAGATTCTCCTCTGGCTAAATTGTCCGAGGCGCCGACCCGGCAAAATATTTTGTCGACGATACCGATTTCCGCTTCCTGAGCAGGGATAAAGGATCCGGCTTGGGCCATGAGAATGATAAGTGCAGTTTGCCTTAGATAGGTTGATTTTCCCGCCATGTTTGGACCTGTTATAAGGGCAAAACGGCTTTCATCATCCAGGGATAGACTGTTCGGAACAAAGGCTCCACCAGGCAGGTAATTTTCGACCACGGGATGTCTGCCCCCGGTGATGGCAAGCACGTTTTTTTCGGATATCTTCGGTTTTGTGTAACCATTTACCGTGGCGGCGTAGGCGAAGGACTGGAGGCTGTCCAGTTCAGCGATCCGGTCGGATACGGTAAGCACCGTTTCTATTTTATCTTTGATACGGTTCCGCAGTTCCAGAAAAAGGGTTCTTTCCAATTCTACGATTTTTTCAGAGGCGGAATTCAGTTTTGATTCAAGATCCGCTAATTTTTCGGTTGTGTAGCGTTCACTTCCCACCAGTGTTTGTCTTCTTATAAAGTGATCGGGAACGGATGGAAGGTGGACTTTTGTTACTTCTAAAAAATGTCCGATGATTTTATTGTATTTTATCTTTAGGGAAGGAATCCCCGTTTCTTCTTTTTCTCTTTCCAGGTACTGATTCAGTATTTTTTTTGAGCTGGTTTTAAGTTCTCTCAACTCATCCAGTTCTCCGCTGTATCCCTTCCGTATCAGATTGCCTTCAGTAAGGAGTACAGAAGGATTCTCGGTCAATCCGCTTTCCAAGATATCATAAATCGTGCCGCACTCCCTTTCAGTTTTTTCTGAAAGTATTTCCATACCGTTTAAATCATTCCAGTTTTTAATTATTTCATGCAGGGTAAAGATTTCCCTTAGAGATGTTTTTATAGCGAGGAGATCTTTTCCATGGGCCTTATCCATCCCCAAACGGGCGGAGAGCCTGTGAAGATCGAGTATTTCTCCCAGTTTTTCTCTAATAAGGTTCAGATTTCCCTGATTCCGGTAGAGTTTTTCTACCAAAGTCAGCCGGTTCCGGACTTTTCCGGCCGAACGCAGCGGGGACAGGAGCCACTTTTTTAAAAGCCGTCCGCCCATAGCCGTTTTTGTGTGATCAAGCACCGAAATGAGACTATAGTGCCTGCTGCCGTCCTGCATATTCCCGGTTATTTCCAGATTACGCTGGGTGGCTTCGTCCATCTCCAGGTTATCATCGTTCCGGAATTTCCTGAAATTTCTGATGTGGGGAAGCAGGCTTTTAACGTTTTCTTCTACATATTCTAAGAGTACTCCGGCTGTTATCAGTTCCGGGTCTTCATCGCTGAAGCCGAAGCCTTTTAGATTTGCCGTTCCGAGCAATGCTGCCAGCCGCTCTCTGCCGGTATCCAGGCTGAAGAGCCAGTCCGGATACCGGTTCAAAAGGATTTTTTCCTGCTCCAGCATATACCGGCTGAATACGGAGTCTTCTTCCATAAGAGACTCCTGGATTATAAGCTCCCGCGGCCGGAACCGGGACATTTCCCGTTTTAATCCTTCCAGAAAACCCTCCCCTGTGAAGGATGTACCGATAAAATCTCCGGTGGAACAGTCAAGAACGCTGAAACTGAAGACTTTTTTTCCACCCCGTCCCTGGATAAGCGCGGCCGCGCCTAAATAATTGTTGTCTTTTGCAGTAAGGATATCCTCCTCTACAATCGTACCGGGAGTTATCACTTCCACAACTTCCCGCTGAGCGATACCTTTGCCGTTTTCAGGCATCTTTATCTGTTCACAGATGGCAATTTTTTTCCCGGCCGAAAGAAGCCGGGAAATATAATTATGGGAGGCGTGGTACGGTATCCCGCACATGGGTATTCCGTGGCGGGCAGTCAGAGTCAAGCCCAGGATGCGTGAAGCTTCCTGGGCATCCCGCTGGAACATTTCATAGAAATCACCAAGCCGAAAGAAGAGAATAGCGTCCCGGTGATCCTGTTTGATCCGGGTGTACTGCTGCATCATGGGTGTGGCGTTTTCAGCCATATTCGGATGTCCTAATATAAATCAGCGTTTCTTCAACAGATAATCAATCACCTGTGCCGTAATATTTACTGAAGGACTGTACCAGAACACAGACTGATCATTTTCGTTTATCGCGACGGTATATCCTTCAGCACTGGCGACATAATCGATCGCGTCGTAGAGTTCTGTGAGAAAATCATCCGGAAAAAGTTTTTTTGCCGATTCAACTCTATTGTCATAGGTCCGTTTGACTTCTTTCAGGGTATATTGCTTTTCAAGGATGTCAGATTCTATCTGCCGGACACGAAGGGAATTGTTATTTTCTATAGCACTAACTTTATCCTGTTCAAGGTCATCAATTTCTTCCCGGATTTCCTGGATAGCATTGTCCCGTTCATCAATGATTTTCTGTATATTCCGGTAAGCTTCCGTTTCTTTATAGAAATTCCGCTCTATTTCATCGTAATCCACCACGCAGACTGTTGTTATGTCTTCCGTACCTACCGAGACCGGGTTCATAAGCAGAAAAAATGCTGCAACCGCGGCTGTCGCGATTATCGGTATGGATATTTTTTTCATCTAGTATAATCTCCTTTTCTGTTTAATATATTTCAAAGCCTATGGCGAATACAAAATCCAGGGTATCGTTGAAGATATTACCCTCCTGCCACTGTACAGATCCGTCTTCAATTTTAAAACGTTTAGAAAGATAGAGCCGTATCGGAAACTGGGGGATAGTAAATCTAACGCCGGCTCCAAAACCGAATAACATATTTTCGATACCCAGAGAGCCGATCATGGAAGGCTGATCCCAAATAGCCGCGGCGTCAAAGAACGTATCAAACCACACTATCTGCGGCAGAATGGGAATCCTGAGTTCGAGCCAATTATCCCACAGGGCCCGTCCGCTCTTTCTGGACCATCCTCTGGCGATATACATCCCGTCCACATGCAGCTCCGATGGAGTCTCCAGCCGGTCGTATCCCTGGGGAACCCAGAATTGGGGCAGAATAAAAGAGATGCCGGAATGAAGAGCGAGTACTGTTTTAAAGCTCCACCGTTCTCCTACCGGGATGTCCCATAAGGTGATGTATCCGTCCGCTTTCGTGGATGTACGGATATAATGCCGATAACCGAAGAGAAAACCGCCGGTCAGGGTAAGTGACTGTTTGATGAAATAGCCGTTTTCAGGATTGTAAACAATATCCCGGTTATCCAAGTATGCGGTTAAGGTCCACCGGTTGGTGAGTTTCCAATCTTTCAGGTTCCCCCGAAGTATCGGATCGGCGGGTCTGTGTTTTGTGGGATCATAATTCACGTATCCCAGGGTAGTACTTAGGGAAGTTCCGGTGTACAGGGTTCCTAAAGGGGTAATAAACCGGTATCCGGTGTTGCCGCTCAAGGACAGGTCCCAATTTATGTATGACATCAGGTATTCATCAGGGACTCCGATATTATTGTCATTCGCGTATTCGTAATCGGTCTTAAGATTGTAGGCTGTTATCGTTTCGGCGTCGGGTACCCCGGGAAACGCGTCTCCGGGTTGATATGTCAGACCGTTATATTCGGTTACTTCGGTAAACAGGTAGTGTCCGTCGTAAGGATCGGGAACAGTGCCGCCGGGAAAAATAGGTGCTATAAAGTCCTGAGGAACATTCGTGATTTTCGATCGGTTCATGGTCAGATTTACGCCTCCTGACCACCGGTAGCCGAACAGCCAATTCTCCTGAAAATTAAAGGAAAGCATTTGCTTAATGGGAGAAATTTCAGTTTCAACTTCGAAAACCTGACCCCTGCCCATGAAGTTTTTATCCTGCCATTTTACGTAGCCCGCGAGAGGGAAACCGGTACCCCCGCCGAAATTCACTCCGAATTGAATATCCGCGGTGTTCATTTCCTCGACATTAATAATGAGATCCACAAGTCCTTCAGCACTTCCCGGAGGTGTTTCCGGACTAATCGATTGGAAATACTGCAAATTATTCAGGTTCATTAATCCCTGCTGTATTTTGCCGAAACTGAAGATTTCTCCTTCCTGAAATGGAAGTTCCCGCAGAATAACATGATCCTTTGTTTTTTCATTCCCTGTAACGATAATATTTTCTATATAAGACCGGTCATTCTCGGTGATGCTCAGGTTGTAAGTCACAATATTCTGTTCTTCATCAACGACAGTATTATCAACAATTAAAACATCGACATATCCGTTTTCGTAATAGCTGTTATATATGGTCCGAAGGTCTTCGCGGAGTTTTCCATAATTCAGGATGTCGCCCGTATCAAGCCGGATTTTTTCCTGCAGTTCTTCTTCGGTAAGAATCTGATTGCCTTCGAAATTCATACCGCCGAAAGTGTACTGCGCTCCTTCTTCAATATGATATGTCAGTATGATGAATTTCCGCTGGTTTTCCGGATCCTCCACGATGTCTTTATCTACTGCCGGAACCGAAACATTAATAAAACCCTTATCCATGTAGTAATTCAGAAGATTTTCGATATCTTGTTCTTCATTAATTTGACGGTAAATACCTTTGTTAAAAAGGGATTGCTGTTTACTCTCAAGGACACCGCGGAGGGTACTGCCGGAAGCAAAAGAATTTCCTACGAAATTAATTTCCTTGATAACGGTCTGGGCACCTTCATCAATTTCAAACGTAAGGGTATTACCATCCTCGCCTGCTTCCAGTACTCCGTTGACTTCAACATACGGAAATCCTTTCTCAAGATAGAGCTGCCGGATAGCTGCTTCCGCTTCCTTAATGGCCAGGTTAGACGCCATATCCCCTTCCTTAATCACGACAACATCCAGAAGGCTTCGCTCACGAATTCTTCTGTTTCCTGAAAACGAAAGGCTTTCAACAACCGGCCGTTCCTGCACCTCGTACTGAATAATGACCTCCGACTCTGGAGGATCTCCTCCCGGAAGCGCCTTCGGAATGAATTCCTTGAAAAAATCCAGTTCGGTGAGTTTTTCGTTCAGCTCCCAGAAAAGATCGATCGAGAATTTTTTGCCGATGTAGGGTTTTACCACCGGTTCCAGTACATCCGGATCAACGGTATTCAGGCCGACAAAGACAATGTCTTCGATCGGTTTTCCGTAATACCATTCTTCTTCATCCTGAGAAAAAAGCGGAAATAATATAAATAGTAGGAATAATCCTGTAAATACTCTGCGCATATATGCTCCTTCTGCAATAATTACAACACCGAAGTCTCATTTTTCCTGTCAAAATGAAAATTTCCAGGAAAATGACAGCTTGTTGTCCGTGATAAAGAGATTTTCAGGATGCCGCGGAAGAAATTCCCATTCCAGGAGAAAAAAAGGTGTTTTCCACTCCAGACTGAACTCAGAATCTACCTGCAGGCCGCTGAAAGCTCCCGCTCCCGTACCAAGCTGATTCGTTCTCAACTGTATCAGCATCTCCAGAAAAAGATCGCTGCCGATATATTTTCCCAAAAATAACGTCGTGTTATCAAGGTACTTTCCAAGAGAAAGCATGTTGTTGTCAAGGGGGTCGTTCATAATTCCCCGGACAACATTCTCGAAAAGATGGGTCCGGATTGAGAAAAGGTCAAGGTTCAAGGCATTCCGCAGGGTCCGTTCAAAACTCCGCATAAAACCGAATTGTCCTATTATATCACTGGTCAGGAAAAGGGCTGACGAAAGCTCGTTTCCTCCTTGACTATCCGAAAAGAGGCTGCCACCGAGAAGGGCCGCGATTTCAGCATCGGACATCGGCGGATCCGATTCGAACCTTGGAGAAAATTCACTCAGCCGGCTTTCATCGACAATCAGGTTGATTTTTGCCGTGCCTTCACTGGTCGCCTCCCGGAGTTCGGCTCTCGCGGCAAGCCGGGGGTCAAAGGCCGATTCATCTTCATTAAAAGAAATGTATCCTTCTTTAATGTAGAAACTCCGCTGAAAATAGAATATTTCTCCCCCCTTTATGCCGATATCCCCATTTACCCCGAAGGATTCGGAGATGCTTTCATAGGTTATATGCAGACTCTGATTAGTTTCCGCGAAACTCCTAAGGATGGGGAAATTTCTGCTGGGCCACAAGAATTCAACTCCCCGGCCGGACCGGAGGATCAGGTCAAGGTATATATCGTACGGTTCATCCCCCGAACCTTTAGGCGGTGCTTCTCCGACAGTCATAATGGTGGAATCGGCAGTGATATCTCCTTCAAGCAAGATGTAATCACTGTTTCCGGAGATGCTCAGTTCACCTCGGGCGTATCCGTCAACGGAAAGTCCTCCGAAATTGTATACAACATTTATCCCCTCCTTCTCTTCGCTTTCTATGTTTAGACGGAATTCTCCGGGCGTCCAGTGATCGATCATAAATGCTCCGTCGATATAACCGCTCCTTCCGTCTACATTTGCCTTGAACCGTTTAAGATTGAGGTTTTTCTCCTGAAATACCAAATGGATTGTAGCCGGACCGGCGATGTCAGGAAAAATTGCAAGATCGGCTGTAGCATCGGTAATTGTAATAGTTCCGTAAAAATCAGGATCATTTACCGGTCCGGTGACCCTTAGGCTTCCGGATGTATTACCGGTTAGAAAATGGAGAAATCCCAGATTCAAATAGGAAGATATGCTTTTGATATCGAAAGTTATCCTGTTCAGATTCGCTTCTATTTCAGATCCGATAAAGCTTCCCTGGGCGTCAAAATTCACCGGCAGCGGGTCGGAGAGGACTATCTGAAAATTGCCCCCTTCTTCAAGAAATCCCCGAATACAGTCATCCGGTCCCCCGTTTACACGAATCAGGCTGTCTTTTCTTGTAAGGTAAATGTCCCAAGGCTCCGGAGTTCCATCCGGTATATCTTCCGGTCCCCCTTGGCCGAAGGGAATTCCCTCAATCCGGGCATCAATATTGAACGGACTCCTTATGAGGGTATCTATCGCGGATAAAGAAACAGGAGCGGCTTTGCCTTCAAAAGAGGCCGAGAGGTCCAGGTTTTCGCCTCCAAAGTTTCCCGTATATCCTAAGTTACCGGAAATGTCTCCGGTTTCGAGACGGAAGACCACTTCTCCGGTCCGGAACCTGTGGGTGGAGATGCTTCCCTCCAGGTCTGATGCGGTAAATAATTTATCTTTATACTGGAACGCTCCTTTCCCTGAAAGGGATGTCTCTTTGTAAGCTCCTTTTTCGAGAGATATAACCGCAGAAAGCTCTGGTTCCCCTTTTCCTTTTTTGTTCAAACTTAAGTTTCCGGACAGCAAACCGGTGAGATTTTCCTCTCCCAGGCGCTCTATCCGGGTGTTCCGGAGGGTACTTTTTATACTCAGCAGATCAGGGGTCAACCGAATACTGCCTGCAATCCGCTCCTGATCCGCAGGACCCTCCAATCTGAACGCGCTCTCGATTGAATATTCTTTTTCCAGAATAAATGCCGCTGATCCTGTGCCGGTCATACGGGAAACGGTATCACTAAAGGTAACCTCGGAAAAATCGCCTGTTCCGTTCGAAATACTGCCTGATAGGGAGACAAATGAATCTTCACCGGGAACAAAAGGAAGATTTTTAAGGATAAGTTTATTCACCCTCATTTCATATTCGGTGGGTGAATAGAAGATTCCGAAAAATTCAGCCGAAACATATGACTCTTCAGATTCATTACCCAGCGGAAGCGGTATGTTTTCCCCTTTCACTTCAACGAATATTTCATTCCCGCGTCCTAAAGAAAATGACGCCTGAACGCCGTGCAGCCCGGTGACGGTAAGCCCCTGGTCTTTAACATAGGTCCCGTCGATGGAATACGGTATTTCCCGGAGTGTAAAATCACTCGAAAAATGAATTTCTTCAGCAGAAAAATCGGCGGAGCCGTTTCCCGTTATTGTGATATCATTCCAACTCCCCTTTATCCGGTTTATCTTCAGTTTACTTCCGTCATAGGAGCCGGCGAGAAGCAGCCGTTGTGAATCTTCACCGGGGTTGTACAGCAGGAGTTTCGGTACTTCCGCGTTCAGCCGCGCCGGAGTTATGGATAAATTCACCTGTGCTGTTGTTCTGGAGTTTTCCGCGGCTCCGGGCAGTTCGGGAATTTCCTGCCCGGGCAGGACTAAGAGCCCGATTTCACGCAGAACAGAAGTTTTTATCCCGGTAATCTTCCCGTCAATTGTTAGATCTTTGGATTCGGGAAAATATGCTCCGCTGATACGGGTATGGTTTACGGTATCCCCGAACGATCCTTGGAGGAGAAGGTGAATCTGTTCTTCCGCGGGTGTTACGGAAATATTCAGGCTGCTCACCGGTATTCCGCCGTAATTTAAATCTGTTATTTTTCCCAAATAGGATCTGCCCTCTTTATTAACCGCTATTTCCGCGGAGAGCACCGGATACGGGTCCAGTTTAACATCTGTAAGTTTGAAGAATCCTTCCGGGGTAAAATCATTGAAGCCGATAGAACCGGTGTAATTAATTGTTCCTGCTGATGAAGTTATTTCTAGATTCTCGAAGCTGGCCTGTTCTTCATTCCCTTCGATAAACCCGGAAAATGTGTACTTATCCTCCAGCGGGAAGTTGTCCGCGATTTTCGCTACATCGAGTGCAGATTCAGCAAAGTCCATGGTATAATTGATGCCGTCTTCCTCCGAGAAAGACGCCTGGCCGCTCCCTGTGACCGCGGTATCAAGCCAGGGATTAAGAGACTCGAGGAATCCCCGGAATGTGATGAGATCGGACGGTACAAATCTGTCCGTCTGAAAAACTGCCGCTCCGCTTTGATCCTGCGGATTTACCGTAAGTTCAAGGTCTATCGGAAGATTGTCGCCTATTTTCCGGAGAACCAGATTTCTTCCTTCCTGGAAATCGATATCGTACGTCTGATCGGTTATTTTGAACAGATTAGATTCCAGGTCATTGAACGATAGAGTTATGTTCGTCCAGGAAAAGTCCGGTGCCGCATCACCTGTCAGCTCGATCCGGCCGCTTCCAGTGACCGGTTCCAGGGGATCGAGGGTGAATGAACCTGATAAATTGCCCTTCCCTTCGAGAGAAACCGATTCCGGATTGAGTTTGATTCTGAAGAAGAGCTGTTCCATCGAGGCATTCCAATCCGGTGAGATAAGAGCAACGGACAGGTTGTTCCCGGTTACCGTAAAGGTGTGATCGAACTGTATCTCAGACGCGGTATCTTTTTTACCGAGCTGTAGCAGATCAGCGACTGTTTTTATTAATTCCGTGTCTTTTTCGGTATCAAGGACGAGGTGGGTATCCTCTATTTTTATCTGCCGGAATGATTCAGCCGGATCCTTGAAAAGCAAGGTAAGGAGATTGTAGTAAATCCGGACCTTCTTGATGACCAAAACTTCCGTTCCGGCTTCATCTCTCCCGTGAATTGTCAGATCCCGGATTTCGATTACCCTGAAAAGGGACGGAGATATGCTTCCATAGGTTATCGGTCTTCCGATTGTATTCTCGATACCGGAGATGAGTTCAGTTTTAAGCACTTCTATCCGGCGGTTTATTTCCCCGTAAAGGGGCTTAAACACGAATACAATGAGGAGAAATAGGACTATCAGAATCCCAACAGGCAGGGCAATTCTTCCAAGGGATTTAATACTCTTCAAAATATGGTATCTCCCAGGATGCCGGGAACAGTGTTTTTTCTTTTTTCATCCATATAGGATCATCTTATAATAACAGAATCGGTCAAAAAAATAAAGATTTCAGAAGTTAATATCTATCAATTTCCAACAGTATCAATTAACCTACCTACGGCAACTGATAGAGGTTCTACTTAATAAAAGGTATAGCTTTGTGAATGGTAACAACACAATTTTAAACTCATTTATCGTGCTTGAAGGATTAGACGGCGCGGGCACAACGACTCAGAGCAGGCTGCTTTCAAAAAAGTTTTCCGCGGAGAACATTCCCTGCAGCATAACCGCTGAGCCTACCGATCTGCCCTCCGGCCGTCTTATCCGGGATATACTTTCCGGCCGGCTCCAGGCGGACCCCCGGACTGTGGCGCTTTTATTTGCCGCCGACCGGAATGAACATCTGTACGGACCGGGCGGAGGGATTGCCGATACGGTTTCCCGGGGGGAATGGGTTATTTCCGACCGGTATTTTTTTTCTTCGTTAGCGTACCAATCCGTGGAATGCGGATTTTCCTGGGTTTTGGAGCTGAATAATAATTTTCCCCTTCCGCAATATCTTATTTACCTTGATGTGCCGGTCGGTGAATGCAGGAGCAGAATTTCCGGCAGAGATCAGGAAGAACTGTATGATCCTGAAGATTTTCAGATGAAAGTCAGCAGAGGATATGAGCAGGTGTTGACGCTTTACTCCGGAACAGCCATGAAAATCCTCAGGATTGACGGTCTTAAACCTCCCGAAACAATAACAGACGAAATTTGGAGTTTTTTAAACATCCCGCCGATATAAAAAGTATGAAACGGCTCTACCTTTTGGGATTTATATTTATTGTTCTGCCTGTATATCAGGGACATTGTTATAATTTGACCTACGCGGAGCAGCTTCTTGATCTGTACCACACCCAGCTTTATCAATATCCCGCCGATGTAGCTGAAAATATTGGCTGGGTGGAACAATCCCTAAAGGCTGATTTCGCCAATCCCCTTTGGGCTCACGCGGTTATTGAGACGCCGGAAGAATGGAAGCGGTACCGGTATCTGTTCAGGATGCGGCTGTATCTGCTCCTTGTGGAGTCCTATCTGGACTGGGCTTCGCAATACACGAAAAAGCATGCCTATTTTTATAATTATCCCTGGAAAGAAGAGAATCTGGACAGCCTGAAAACCGCGGAAAACCTATTCGATATTGCCCTGATTTATTGGGAACAAGCTGAGTTCTGGTCTAAAAAAGCATGGCAGTACTATTACTCGAATCTGGAAGAAATTCAGTACTGGGAAGATTTGAATTACCGGATCGAAACAGGAGACCTCGATTATGCCGATATCATCAGAGAACACAGAGCGAGACTGGAAGCTGTCAGAAAAAAATTCCAGGAGATGGATTCGGGTACCTATTAGCTAGATAATCAGCATGGAATCTCCATATGAATAAAACCGGTACCTGAGTTTTACCGCTTCCCGGTAAGAATCGAGCATAAATGAGGTTCCGCCGAAGGCGCATACCAGCATGAGCAGCGTTGATTCCGGGGTGTGGAAGTTGGTGATGAGAGCATCCGCCATTTTAAAGCTGTATCCCGGATAAATAAAAAGCGAACTTACCCCCTCTCCCGGGATTACTTTCCCGTTACGGCACGCGGTTTCAAGCGTCCGGGTAGAAGTAGTGCCGACTGTCAAAATTCTTCCCCCTGCTTTCTTGTGACTGTTTATCATTTCTGCTGTGTGTTCCGGTACTTCATACCATTCACTGTGCATCCGATGTTCCTCCACCGTCCCGGTCCGCACCGGCAGAAATGTGCCGATACCGACATGGAGGGTTACAGGATGAACCGGAATAGATTTTTTTGCTAATTCGTCCAGGATCCGGGGAGTAAAATGCAGCCCCGCCGTAGGCGCAGCCACTGATCCGGGTATATTTCCGTATACAGTTTGATAGTTTTTCTCGTCCGAGGGTTCGGGTTCCCGCTTTAAATAGGGAGGCAGAGGAATCTGACCATGAATTTGCAGATATTGATCATCAACAGGACGGTCAAACTGAATTATCAGGCATTCCTCCGTTTTCCCGGAAATTTCACCCGCAACATTTCCCGGGAAATTAAACCGTTTTCCCTGTTTCTGCTTTTTCTTCTTGGAGGAGATACATTTCCATGTAAGATGGTCCTCTGAAGGCGAAACGAGAAGAAATTCTACCCGTCCTCCGGTTTCCTCGGCCGTCCCGAAGAGCCGGGCTTTTCTTACCAGGGTATTATTGAGGATTATCATCATATCGTCCGGGATATGATCCGGTAACTCCCGGAAATGGGTATGAATCCGCTTCCGGGTATTTCTGCTGCATACCATGAGCCGGGAACTGCTCCTGCCCTCAGCCGGATGAGCCGCGATGAGTTCCGGAGGGAGGTTAAAGGAGAAACTGCTGGTCTTCATTCTTGTTCGGTTCCAGTCCCAGGTGTTTATAGGCAGACGGGGTTGCTACCCGTCCCCTTGGAGTTCTTTTTAAGAAACCCCGCTGAATGAGGTATGGTTCGTAAAAGTCTTCCAGGGTATCCATCGCCTCTCCGACGGTGATAGCCAGGGTTTCCGCCCCTACCGGACCTCCGCCGTATTTAGAGATAATCGCCTTTAGGATTTCCCTGTCATGCTTTTCCAGCCCTTCGGCATCAATATCCATTCGTTTAAACCCTTCTCCGACGATTTCCGGGGTGATTTCACCGTTTCCGAGAACCTGAGCGAAATCTCTGAGCCGCCTGAGCAGACGGTTGGCAACCCGGGGGGTGCCCCGGGAGCACCTGGAGATCATTCCCAGGGACTTCGGGTTTATCGGAATACCCAAAATCTCGGCGGACCGGATTATAATTTTTTCAATTTCTTCCGGACTGTAAAGATCTATCCGTACATTAATGCCGAAACGGCTGTACAGGGGGCTTGAAACCAGTCCGGCTTTCGTCGTGGCTCCTACCAGCGTGAAAGGATGGATGGGAATCCGCACCGTTCTCGCCGAAGGACCCTGGCCGATGACCCAGTCGAGTTCGTAATCTTCCATAGCGATGTAGAGCATTTCTTCAAGGGCAGGTTTTAGTCTGTGGATCTCGTCGATGAAAAAAACAGCCCGGGGAGTCACACCTGTGAGTATTCCGGCAAGATCTTTCGGTTTTTCCAGGGCCGGTGCCGATGTCACCTTGAATTCAACCCCTAGTTCATTGGCCATTATGCCGGCAAGGGAAGTTTTTCCCAATCCCGGCGGACCCGATAGGAACACGTGATCGAGAGATTCTTCCCGTTCCTTTGCGGCGGTAATATATACCGATAAATTATCTTTTATTTTTTTTTGTCCCTGGAAATCCTTCAGAGACAACGGCCGCAGGGTATTCTCGATTGAGTCATCAGGTCCCGCGTTTCCGTTCAAAAAGCTGCTCAAAATCATCCTCTCTTTGGTTTAGGCGAGATTTAAAAGGGCCCGTCTGAATATTTCTTTTTCTTCGGTTTCCGGGTCTTTAAACGATGTACCTTCCCGATCCATTTCCCGCTTTGTTGCGGCAACTGCTTCCTCGGCCGCTTTTTTCGCATATCCCATTTCGTGGAGAGATTCCACGATATCGCTGTATGGCCCGTGTGAAGAAGAATCTCCCGGCATAGTTAATTTCCCCTGAAGGGCAAGAAGTATCTTCTGTGCTGTTTTTTTTCCGATACCGGGAACACGGCTTAATGCATCGGCGTCTCCCGACTCCAGAATTCCGATGAGCAAATCCGGGGAACTTCCCGAAAGGATCCGCAGGGCCTGCCGCGGTCCGATTCCGGAAACCTTCAGGAGTTCCAGGAAGAGAAACCGCTCATTTTCTTCGGAAAATCCGTACAGTTTTAAAGAATCCTGGCTGTGGTGGAGATATACCAGCACGGAACCGCTGTTTCCGGTGCCGGGCGCAGATGAAATAGTATTCGGTGATGCCTCCAGCTCCCATTCGACTCCGCCGGTCAATATTCTGAGGGAACTGCTCCCCTTATGAGTGATTTTACCTGAAAGACTATTGAACATCCCCGTTTCCTCTGCACGCTTGTTTAATCCGCTTGTATATAACGCTTGTGTTGCTGTGGCAGATTGCAGCTGCCAGGGCATCCGCCGCATGGTCCGGCGTGGGTACCGCCGAAAGCTGCAGCAGCATTTTTACCAGTTCCTGAACCTGCCCTTTTTCCGCCCTCCCGTTTCCTACAAGAGCCTGTTTTATAGCTTGAGGAGGATACTCTGCGGCAGGAATATTTTCCATGGACAGGGTCAGCAGTATCACTCCCCTTGCCTGAGCTACCGGAATGGCGCTGGTGATATTTTTTGCGAAATAGAGACTTTCCACTCCCGCTTCGTTCGGATGATATTCCCGTATTATCTGGAGTAATCCGTCATGAATCATCTCCAGCCTTTTTCCGATTTCGATTCCGGATGGTGTTGCTACCGTATGATGCGCGATATATCGGTAGGAGACCGGTCCGCATTCGATGATCCCGAATCCGGTGGAAGCCAGACCTGGATCAATTCCGAGAATCCGCACCGCGCTTTTCATGAATTACGTGCCTTATTTATAATATATCGCTCTTTTAGTCCGCGTTGTGGCTTACTCCGGCATTTCGAAATCATCAGGAATATCCAGATTGGTTGAGACATCCTGTACATCATCGTGATCATCCAGCGTTTCAACAAGTCTGAGCGCTTTGACGGTCATGTCAGGCTCCAGGGAAACATGAGCGTCGGGAATCATGGCTATTTCTGAAACGGTCGGTGTTAATCCGCCATCCTGAAGACTGGTCAGGACCGATTCAAAATCTTCCGGTTCTGTTTTGACTTCTATGATTTCCCCCTCGGTAACAACATCCTCAGCTCCTGCCTCTAAGGCCTTTTCGAGCACAATGTCTTCCTGATATTCATTGGAATCAAAGGTGATGATTCCTTTCCGGTTGAACATGTAGGAAACACATCCGGTCTCTCCCAAGTTTCCGCCGGCTTTGGTGAAGATATTCCGAATATCAGCAGCGGTTCTGTTTTTGTTGTCGGTAAGACAGTTAACCAAAACAGCGACACCGCCGGGTCCGTATCCTTCATAAGTGATCTCGGTATAATCTACACCTTCCAGTTCCCCGGTCCCTTTCTTTATCGCCCGTTCGATGTTGTCTTTAGGCATGTTAGCTTCTTTAGCTTTCATCACTGCGGTCCGGAGCCGCGGGTTGGCGTCCAAATCGCCTCCCCCTAACCTTGCGGAAATTGAGATTTCTTTTATTAGTTTTGTGAACAGCCGACCCCGCTTTGCGTCGGCAGCCCCCTTTTTATGTCTTATAGTCGCCCATTTACTATGACCGGACATGCGTATGTTCTCCTTATTAAGTGATCTGTATAAACGTTATCACGGTGAACAGACCGGTGTCAAGATTCGGTCTTCCGCGGCGCCGCGTGTGCCCCGGCTGCCCGCTAATTCTATATTGATAAATACAGAATTTCCGTTTTTGCCCCATTTGCGCAACTTGTACAAACGGGATGTCTGTTCAGGGCAAAGGAATTGTTAAAATATATAATATGTTTAAATTGGATACCGATTTTCAGGGCATTTTGCCGGGGTTGAAAATATCTAAAAATCCGGCTTTTTTATCTATCCGGAGTCTGCGCCTGTACACAGGCGTTTTCGGACCGTTTTTTTTCATCCAGACAGAAAAAAGAGCAGGATAAAACCCCTTTTTCGGCAGTTTAGCATGTCCGAGAGCACTCTAAACCGCGCAAAACCGGCAGGCGGGTCAAACTATATTATCAAATATAAAATTTTGAATAGAGAAAAATGGTGATTATCCGCCCCAGTCGGGTACCGGATTGATCGGTTTATCCGGTACCTCGCCGAGAATGTCCCGGAGAAAAGCGTTAAGATATTCTATCCCTCCGTTGATAAGGGTAAAATATTTCCCGTGGAACGAGAGGAATTTACGGTAATTCCATCTCCCCGCCGTTTCCGGATAGTATTCATCCGGAGGGTAACCGAAAATCTTTTTAATCCGGTTCCGTTCGAGACCTTCGGCGAGGCGCATTCCCATCATGATGTGTTCGAACAGAAAGTCTTCCGGACCGATCCGTTCCGCTTTGTAGTTCCAGTCAGGCAGGGAGGCCCGGGCGGATAGTCTTACCGGACCGTCATTCCCGGGAAGGGTGGAGCCGGCTGAGGGGCCGATTCCGAGATACGGGTTCATTTGCCAATAACCGAGATTGTGCAGGGATTCTTTACCGGGGAGAGCGTAGTTTGATATCTCATACCGGCTGTAACCGTTTGTTTCGAGTATTTTCCGCTGGGCGGTGTAAATCCGGGCAGATAAAGTATGATCAAGCGCGGAAATCCTGCCGCTGTCGATACTTTCTTGTAAATCGGTATTATCCTCGACTGTCAGCTCGTATAATGATACGTGGCCGGGTTCAAAATGCAATACTTCGAGAACATCTGTTTCAGCTGTGCCGATTTTTTGGCCGGGAATGCCGCTTAACATGTCCACATTCAGTTTTCCGGTCCAATTCGATGATATTATATCAAGAGCATGGAGGGTCATTTCCCGGGAACCGGTTCTTCCGAGCAGGGATAGCTGATCATCCCGCAGGGTCTGTACGCCTACACTCAGCCGGTTTACCCCGGATTCACCGATCATACGGCAAAATTCCGGAGAAATTTGAGCCGGATTGCTCTCTATTGTCCATTCCCGGGGACGGTTCGGCAATATCGCATTTATGCTCTCGCAAAGTTTTTGCAGAGCCCCGAGACCCATGAGCGGCGGATTTCCCCCTCCGATAAAAACAGTCGGCACTGAATCGGGGCTTATCAAGCCGAGAAAGTACTTCAGTTCTTCGATAATCCGTTCGATGAAAGCTTCGGTCCCCCCCAAAGGCCTTGAGAAAAAATCGCAATATGAACACTTTTTTATACAGAATGGGATGTGAATATAGAGAGAAAGGGATGGGCAGCGGCCGAAGTCCCGTTCTTTTATTCCGTCAAGCAGTTCAGGCATTATTCTAATATCGGAAAATAATTTTTCCGCGGATACGCTGAAGTGATACGGGACCCCAGTGCCTGGAGTCAATTGAAGCTGTCCTGTTATCACCCAGAACATAGTATTCATCTGATTTAAGGACACGATCTGCCGGTGATGTTCCTGAAAGGGGAAATTCTGCAGGCCAGTCATCCGGCATCCCCTCCTTTGTGACGGAATAGCTGTTCTCGGCAAGACTATACTCCGATACGAAATCATTCTCCCCGGAAGGTTTGATGTACGCGGTAAAATTTTCTATCCGAACCGTGTCGCCCGGCAGTCCGGCTACCCGTTTAACGGTATACCCCGTGTTCCATTCCGAGCCGTGATCGGTAATCGGATCGGCATATCCGAGGGTAAAAAATAAAACTACAGGATTCAGTAACCTTTTTAACGGGGAAGGATATTCATAATATGGAGGTACGATCAGTATCACGTCACCCCGTCTGGGAGACTGGATAGGTTTTATTATCCGGTTGTTGAACGGATTCATCATGCCGTACAGCAGGGGCGTTACTGCCACCCGGTCGCCTTTTTCGAGATACGGAATCATGGATGCAGACTGAATACGGTATGGAGAAATAAAAAATGAGACTGTAACACGGTAAAGCAGAAAGAGCGATAAGATCAGCAGGATTCCCTGAAAAATCCTTTTTTTTACCGATTTCCGTCGATGTGAAAAGGCGTATTTATTCTGCGCTGAAAATCTGGGCATCCTGTTTCCTATTTAATTTCGCCGATTCTGCCTGGTGGCCAGTAACGGAACATGGCTCTTCCGAGCACTTTTTTCTGGGCTACCGGACCGAAGTACCTGGCGTCTCTTGAATTGTCCCGGTTATCACCAAGAGGGAAAATCCGGTCTTCAGGAATATACCATCCCATTTCCGAGATCCAGAATGCCCTGGTGTATCTGTTGATATCGGGCCTTGCCTGATACATGCCTTCTTCGCGCCCCTTCGAGACAACAAATGATTCCGGCGGCCCGGATCCGCTATCGGGTACCGGGATATTGAGCGAGCTTGTGTCCGCATCAGCGTCCCGGTATCCCTGCCTGAGCCCGCTGTACCGCGCAAAATCGATAGTTTCGGTTTCCGCCAGCCTTCTTACCGGATAATTGAGTCCGGCGTATTCCGTGAATGAGGATTCCGGATACCATGCCTTTTCACCTTGAGGTTTTATCTCCAGTTTGCCGAGATTCATCCTGATCCTGTCGCCGCCAACTCCTACAGCCCGTTTGATCAGGAAATGAGGTCTCGGGTTGCCCTCCTCGTCCCGGTCAATGTCTACCATGGAAAGGGTCAGCATATAGATAAGACGCTGGACAACATCAAACGCCGGACCCTTGCTTATATATGTGGGATTTTCGAAAATGATTACTTCCCCGCGCCGGGGTTCGCGGAAACCGGATATTTTAAGGGATCCCGGGATCAGTTCCGGTCCGAAAATCAGTTTATTCACAAATATTCTATCCCCGATCAGCAGAGTATTCATCATGGACCGGGATGGTATTTGGTATGCCTGAAATAAATACTGGTTTATTAATAATACCACGACCGCCGCCCAGAGAAACGCTTCTATCCAGTCGAGTATTACATTTTTCTTCTTTTTCTTTTCCTTTTTCCGGATTTTTTTTGCCTTCCGTCGGGTAAGGTAATTTTCGGTTTTAAGGGTTATGTTTTTTTTCCATGTTTCCAAGGTCATGATGACGGTAAGGGTATCAAAAAACCAGCTCCGTTGACAAGCGGGAATCCTGAATCGTATAATTCCTTTCTATGAAAAATAAAAAGATGAACGGCGCCGAAGAAGAGCGGGTAAAACTGAAACCTGTCCTCGGGGTCGAACCCGGTATATATTTGACGATAATTTATTCGATCCTCATCCTTGCCGTTATTTTTTTTCTCGTGATTTTTCCGGGAATGCGGAATCACGGATCGGTGCTTATAATCAATTCCCAACCCGCGGGAGCATCCGTTATTGTCGACGGTGTCCGGGTCGGTTCGACTCCCTACCGCGGTTTTGTCTCTTCGGGAAGTCATCAGCTGACTGTATCCAAACATTTTTTCGAATCATCAGAACAAAATATTACGGTTAAAGGAAGGGTTCCGGGTTCTCTTTTATTTCCCAGAAAGCGCCGTGTATTCATCCAGCTCGATCTAACCGATCCGGAGGCATACGTCCGGTACAGTTTTAAAGAATTTTCCAGCTGGGCAATGACCGGTGAATCTACCTTCAGGTATCCTGTCCCGTTGGTATTGACGGACACCGCGGCAGATTTTGTCGGTGCCGGTGCGGGGGGGTCGCCCTTTCTTGAATTACTCATTCAGGAATCGGTACAGAATATCACGTCTAAATGGCTTTTTGCGGATTTGGTGGAAGGTTCCGCTATTGCAGCAGGAGATTCCCTTATTCTTACCGGGAATGGTCTTGCGGAGCTAGTGCAAAAATTCATACATGTTCATAAAGATTATACAATTCCCTCCGCCGTGTCATCCTATTTGGAATCTGAATTAGAAGCTATGGATAAATTAGAAAAAGCTTTAGCTCTTAACGATCAGGCGCAAGAAGAACCGGAAGTATTTCCCGAAAACAGTAGAACCCGGATGGCAATTACGGTCGGGGAAAAATTCAATTTTTCTCTTGTTCCCGGAGGAAATCTGAAATCCGGAGAACGCGGAAGAAGTTTCCCTGATTTTTATATGCTGGAAACAGAAATTACCCGTGAGCAGTACATGATGTTCCTGAGAGAGAATCCTCAATGGCAGCGTGATAACATCCCGGAACTTATAGCAGGCGGTTTTGTCACCAATGATTACCTTTCTGATTTTCAGGAATGGGAGAAACAGCAGAATATACCGGCCGCGTTCATTTCGCGGTACGCAGCTGAAGCCTTCTGCTCCTGGCTTAACAGGAAATATGGAAATGAGCTTTCTGGTTTTTCCGTGCGGCTGCCGGATGAATGGGAGTGGGAATATGCCGCGCTTCTGAACGGTGCTGTAGAATCTCCCGAAGAAGCGGCGCTCTCCCCTGTTACAGAATATTCCGCGGGTGAATTATCTTTAAGCGGCATGAGCGGCGGAGTCTGGGAATGGTGCGGAAACTGGTATTTCCCTAACCCGCCGCTGAACGAAAAAATGAAAACCGTGCTGCCCGGAGTGGCTGCTTCAGTCCGCGGCGGTTCATGGGCCAATAACGGTGAAGTGAAGCCGACCGCCCGGGGAAATCAGCCTCCCTTCTGGTGTACCCCTTTCCTCGGATTTCGTCCCGTTCTTATATTAAAGAAATAAACGTTAGGAAAAAACAGTATGGCAAAGAAAAAAAATTCTTCGATAATTGCGGATAATAGACGCGCCAGGCATGAATACGCATTCGACGAATCGTTAGAGTGCGGGATCGAACTTAAAGGAACGGAAGTTAAATCGGTGAAGTCGAATAAATTTTCATTCTCCGACGCATATGCCAGAATCAGGGATCATGAGCTCTGGCTGATCGGTCTTCACGTAACTCCCTATATTTTCGGAAACATTCATAACCATGATCCGGACCGGGATAGAAAGCTCCTTGCTCATAAACAGGAGATTAAAAGACTGAAAAGAAAAGTAGATGAAAAAGGGTATACCCTTATTCCGCTCAACTTTCATCTAAAGGACGGGAAGGTCAAGGTTCAGATCGGTCTCGGAAAAGGAAAAAGGGCTTATGATAAAAGGGAGACTATAAAACGGCGTGATCAAAGCAGAGAGGCCGAGCGTGAAATCCGGAGCCGGATGAAATATTAATCATCCCGTCCCGGACAATATGCTCTGCATGGACGTGCATGAATCAGCAAATCCCGGTCAACTCCTTCTGTGATTGAGAAGAGGCAATAATTTCATA
>CAYLLE010000023.1:0-6494 GCA_964384485.1 uncultured Spirochaetales bacterium
TTGTAATAAAACAATTTATAAATTTTAATGCGAATGTGATCACCGGGAATTGCTGGGAAATCATTACCTATTTCGACGTCCGGTCCACTCCCCATTCCTTCTCCGGCAGATTCCGGTATTCGGCGGACATATCCTGCCGCTCAAAAAGCTTCACCAGGGCGATTCCATTCGGCGGCACCGTAATCCCTGCCCGGGCTTTACCGTTCCGGATCTGAGCCGTTGACACCGTCTGCCGGGGATACTGGGCGTTCCGGATAATTTCCATCTCCTCCGCGCCGGGATACCTGGGTCTTCCCAGGGCTTTCCAGGCGGTAAAACCTGTCCCGGCATCATCGTTTACCTCCCGGACAAGGACGGCAGCTTCCCTCCAGGGGACCTGAACTTCGAAGAGGAGTTCTTTTTCTTCAGCGTCCTCCGTATCCAAGGCTAAGTTGTAACAGAGAGCGGTAATGCCGCCTTCTGGATCAGTAGTTACCAAGACGGTATCGGAACGGTAGACAACTTCGGTACCGAGCTCCGCGGCAAAAGCGAACGTGTAGAAGGTCGGTTTACGTATACCGTCTTCCGTTACCAGACCGAATCCCCCGTGAAACGGCGCGGATGAGATGTTGTTTTCCTCAAAGACGTCCGAGAAGGTCCAGTAGGAATAGGAATCGAACAGACTGTCGGCATGAGATATAAACCAGGCCACGTAGGCGGCATTCATGGTTGTCTCGTGCATCAGATCCAGGGGGCTGTAGGAAGTGTTCCACTCGGTGATGTGGAGCGGAATGTCCGCTTTCCGGCTCCGTTTTAAGAAATCCCTGATTTTTTCCGCCTGCCTGAGCCGGTTTTCCGGCGGATATAAATCACCCTGAAAGAACTCTCCCTTGATCCGGGTCTGATGGATCATGTACAAGTGGGTAGAGGCGAAATCGATGGGTATTCCGTTCTGAACACAATGATCCACATGGTCCAGCACCCATTCATTTGAAGCGGGACAGGTAGCGGGACCGCCCACGGGAATATCCGGATCCACAGACTTTAACGCTTCCGCGGTGTGCCGGTACAACTCATAGTACGCTTCCTGCTTATCTCCCTCGGGCATCCAGAATCCCACATCCGGCTCGTTCCAAACCTCAAACGGCCAGGTTCGGACCCGTTCCAAACCGTATCTTTTCACGAGTATCCGGACCAAACCGCTTACCAGATCGCGCCATTTACCGTAATCCGAGGGCGGGGTGACATTACTCTTCCACCAGAAAACGGTATCATCACCGCCGGCCAATTCCGAGGGCATGAATCCAAGTTCGATAAAGGGCTCTATTCCTGTGTTAAGCCAGTTATCAATTATCCGGCATATCCGGGTAAAATTATGAAGCGGCGGCTCCATATCCTCGACATCCACTTTCCTGGGAAGCTTCCGGACCTGATACGCCCCGGCCTGATCGCTTAAAATACCATGACCGCGGATACGTCTGAACCCGATTTCGTTTTGACATATCTGCAGCGCGTCCAGGTACGATTTCTGCAGAGCCAGATCGACCCGTCCGGTTCCGACACATTCCCGGAAATGGTGTTCAAACCTGTCTATGGGATGCCGTTTTGCCGGCTCCGGTATTGTTATTTTTTCGATCATTTTAAACAATCTCCTTTTCCCGACATTCTGATTCCAATAACTAAATGTTTCAAGGAGGGACATGGAAAATGCAGAAGCACTTCTGATTTCCGAAAGGACAGTGAAGACCCATGTGACTCACATTTTCGATAAACTCGGAGTCGACAATAGAGTCCAGGTTATCATGTGTCTAAGGGAATACGAGATACTTTCCTCCCAGCCTTCCGAAAAAGAAGTTATTATTTTATAACTTTTATTACTTGTCCTGCTGCCGATTTATATCTACCTTTTTAATATTCTACCATTTAAAAGGATATTGATATGAAAAAATGTATTATCGCTGTGTTCTTAATACTTCCGCTCTTTACATTATCCGCCCGGGATTCCCTGCTGAACAGGGAGGAAGCTTCTGTCCGGGTTTTTCTGGAAGCCGAATTCGGCACCGTAAAACTGCTCAACCATACTCTTCGCCTCGGTCCCGAAGAAACCGCAACCAACTTCAATTTTATCCGGCAGGGGGGTCAAGAAATTCTGTTTCCGTTCAAGCGGTTTACCGCGGGTATCGTTATTACGGATCAGCACAGAATATCCTTCCTCTACCAGCCCCTGAAGATCGTTACCCAGGTGAAATTTCAGGATGATGTGCTTATTGACGGCACAACCTTTGAGTCGGGAACGGCCATGGAAATCAGCTACGGGTTTCCGTTTTACCGGCTCACCTACGGATACGATTTTTTCAAGCAGGACAACATCGATTTGGGTATAGGCGCGGCATTTCAGCTCCGTAACGCTTCCATAGTATTCAAGGAGATCGGCGTCTCCGACGGCACCGGTCCGCAGGCCGATCTTACGGTCAGCCAGAACCTGGGTCCCGTCCCGGCTCTGCACCTTTTCGGAAGGTACGAGTTTGAAAACGGATTTTACCTCCTTTTGGACGCGACCGGACTCTACGCTTCATCGGCCATTATCAACGGCGCTGATTTTGAGTTTGAAGGTTCCATCCTGGACGCTTCACTGCGGGCCGGCTATTTCCTCAAGCATGATATTAACGCGTTCATCAATCTCCGGTTCCTGGGAGGAAGCGCCGCGGGGGTAAGCGAGTATCCGGACAAGAACTGGACCGACAGCGTTACCGATGCTACAGCGAATTATCTTTCCACCTTAAGCCTCACCTTGGGCGCTTCGGTAAGGTAATCCGGACGTCCCATGGAACTCTATTGGAAAGACCTCCGGATCGAACCGGGGATGACGGTGGAGGTAGAGGAAAATGATAACGCGGCCCACCGGAAAAAAGTCATCTGGAAGATAATCGATATTGCCGAGAATACCAATCAGCACGCTTATTATGAATTGGGTTCAGGCAATACGTATTCTCTGGAATCGGTGATGAAAAAGCGGAAACTGCGGAAGAAACAGGCGTCCGGCACTCTGATCCAGATTCCCCCCTCTTCTGATTTTCTGGTGGTGCGGCGGTATCATGACGGTGAAGAAATCGGATATTTCTGCTACAGCGTCGACATTCTCAACCGCGTCCGCAATATCCGTGCCGAGGACTGATCTTCATGATTCTGTCACGCCCCGGTTTGGCGCCGCGCTACATCGTCGACGCTACCCGTACGGCAAGGATTACCGGCCACCCTGAACGACACCTGGGGTTATAAATATTTTGACGAAAACTGGAAAGACCCGGAGACACTGCTCCGTCTCCTGGTTACCATTAACAGCAGGGGCGGTAATTATCTATTAAATGTGGGGCCCTCCGCAGAGGGTATAATTCCCCAGGCGAGTAAACATATTCTCTCCTCCCATGAATCTTAACTGCCGAATTAAGGTTGATTTAAGACTGGCTTAATACAGTTTTAAGCAGAAGATTCTTTTTGAGAAGGAGTAAACATGAAAACAAAGAAAATCATTCGAATTTTTTTTCCCGTTTTAGTTGTAGTGATGATGGCGGCTGTCTTTTCAGCATGCGGATCAAAACCGCCCGCCATTGAAGAAAGTGATGTAGACGGATCCTACCTGTATATGGGAGGTACTCCGGAAAAATACATCATTATGAGCCACACCGGGGCCGGACATTTCGGCACCCATTCCGACGGCACCCTGACACTTGGAGACGTTTTTACCTGGACCTTCACCGAGGCTCAAGATGAAACCGGACCTACAGTTACAATAACCTACTACGATGACGCCGATACCTACAGCGGCAGACCCGAAAACACTGAAACCTACACGGTAGCCTACGAGGATGAAGTATTCACCCTGACCAGCGATTCCGGAGAAATCTATGTGGTTAACGATACCCTCGACGACAGTTCCTTTTATTCGATACCGAGCAAGGTGTATGATGAGGACAGTTACCGCATATATGACGCGGAGAATGGCAACAAGTATAATTTCGGCACAGATTACTACTGGGATGCCTCGGCAAGCGCTGGTGACAACTTTACCGAATGCATAAAATCTCCCTACGGGCTTAAATTATACGTACTTTTTGAGGATGATTCCTACAACACCCTGATGGCGGAAGATTATTACAATCACGAACTAAGGGACCAGGATGATGTTGTCTACCGCTGGACCGAAGCTCCGGAACCAACTGTTACCATCGATGATGAAGATGTCACCATGGATAACTTGATCGGTACCTGGACCGTGGTTGGCGGTACTGAACAAATAGTACTCACTGAAACGGGTTTCGGAGAAGACAATACCTGGTTCATCGACGACAATTACAATCTGACAATACAGGGTCAGGATTTCTCAGTAAGTTATAACGAAGAGATAGACGAAGTTTACCTTGGTCAGAGCGGTACTGATTATCAGTACATTTCCTCGGATGCCAAGATAAGCGGCATGTACCCAAAATAAAACACTCTCTCGCTATTGTATTTTTGCCCCGGTTCCGGTTCTCCCGTTCCGGGGTTTTTTATACCCCGGATGCTGCGCCATGCAGCAGCAGCTTCAATTGGGCAGCGCCGCCGCGGTGAGTGAACCTGAGGACAGCGGCATGAAGGGTGAAGCGGATATGACTGCCGCAATTCAGCTGCGATTCGGCCGCAATTGGCGCGGAGAAAGGGTGCCCTTGGCGGGCCCGGAGATTACTCAAGTTTTCGCGGAAGAAAAAATGCGGGAGAAACATACATTGATCAAGACGATGCACAGCAAAAGTATGGACATTACGTAGGCGCTGTCTATACATCGCCCATCATGGGTCTACCGATTGTCTTAAACGATAAATGCGTAATCCGGGGCCGCCGGCCAACTGGTCCGCCGTCTCACCGAAAATATGCGGGAGAAACATATACCGATCAAGACGATGCACAGCGAAAGTATGGACATTGCGTAGGCGCTGTCTATACATCGCCCATCATGGGTCTACCGATTGTCTTAAACGATGTATGCGTAATCTGCAAACCTTTCGAAAACCGGGGTCGTCAACTCTCCAGCCCATGGGGCTGATAAGCGACACCAGGTGCGGGCTGGTAAGGGAGCCTCATAGAGAAATGACTGCTGAGTTGAAACGGAACACGAACACCGTACCAGTAAAAAAAGGCTGCCCGGTCATTAAAACCGGACAGCCCGAATGGTATGTAAGACTTTTCTTTTAATTATGGTATCTGGAAATTACCAAGACCGGTCAGATCAGTATCAAAATTCGTATCATCCTTACTCGGTGTAACTTTTATGGTGTAGGTTCCGCTTGGCCAATCTTGGTTAAGCGTATACGCCTCTTTATAGATTACTTCAAAATTATAATATGAATTATCAAGCTCAGTATTGGTCGCGGCAGTAAGATTGGAATCGGCAATAATATCCGGGTCCATAGCACCGGCATCCCCTTCTACTTCGATTTTATAGTAGTTTGCCAGGGACGATCCCGCGAAAATTATATCCAGACTTCTTGTTTCTTCATCGAAAACAGCAGTTACATCCCGGGTTTCGTCATAAAAGGCAAACGTTCCGGTTATTGCTTTCGCGTTCAACACCTCTCCCTGGGCGTCCACAGCTTCAATCTTATATGAGTATTGTCTTCCGTCTTTATACCAGGTTTCATCTTCGTCGGTATCATACGTAACACCCACACTTAAATCCAGAGAAAGGGAACCGTCTTCGTTCTCGGTTACTTTAGTACTGGAAGCAGTAAGTCCGGTCTCGAAACTGGCCCACTCAGCCACACCTTCGTACTTAAAATACGCGTTGTATGACGCTATCATGGTCGTGTCGCCCTGCAGAGTCCAGGTAATTAAGTTGTCGTAATAACGGCTTCCTCCCGACGGCAGTTCTTCGGTTAATTCAACACTGGTGACTTCACCGATTCCGGGCTGTGCTTCCGGAAAAACCGCGCTTGCTATGTCGAACTCTTCCTGATTCGCTTGTGGACCATTCATCTCTTTGTTGTACTCGACTTTAAAATAATAGGTAGTTCCCGGTGTGCCTTCGGTGTAGGAAGCCGTTCTTGCATAACTTGATACGGAATTGGGGTCAACTTTTTCCCAATCACCGGATGCCGGTTCCGCTACATCGGTAACATAAACGGAATACATAAACGCCCCTTCGACGGCGTCCCAGGCAATGGTGATTTCGCCGTATTCACTCGCGGTAGCGGTAACATTCTGAACGGAAGGATCAAAATCTGGTTCAGATGAGCAGCCGGTAAATGCCAGTGCTATCAGAGTTATTGCTGCAGCACAATAGAAGAAAATTTGTTTTTTCATGATTGCTCCTTAGATTATTTCTTTGTTATCTCTAAGGATAGATCATGAAACTTAAATCGAGTTTAACTGCTAATGAACAAGTATTTTTCATATTCATTACACAGCAAATATTTAGGGTACTCATCCTCTTCCACTTCGATATACCGGACCACCTCATGGAGCAATGCTTGACCCGGGAA
>CAYLLE010000023.1:6594-37385 GCA_964384485.1 uncultured Spirochaetales bacterium
ATTTGTATTGGCTAATGTCTGTTTACAGGATATCTTACCTATAGAAAATTGTTGTGTAAAGGAAAATACGATGGAGTACTATACGGCCGGAGATTATTTCCAAAAAAGATACACGTCCCTGTCCCGGCGGCTTGGATTTACCGCCCATTCGAAAGAAGAATACACAATCTGGAAACGCCGTCTTAGGGAAACGTTAAGCCGTCTCATTGGTCTGGAGACAATGTCCTTGTGCCCCTTGAATCCGGAAAAAACTGAAACCGTACAAGAGGACGGATATACCCGTACCAGGATGATTATCCGGACCGAACCGGGTATTTTTATGCCTCTGTATGTCCTGAAACCGGACACGGCAGGAAGCAGCGGACACCTTCCTGCCGTTATCGCCGCCCACGGCCACGCCGGGGGCGGGAAAATGGCTGCCGCCGGGGTCAGGGATATACCGGAAGTCGCCGAGGCCATCGATCAGTACAACTATGCCTACGGGGCTGCTCTTGTCCGGCAGGGGTTTATCGTATTTTGCCCGGACGCCCGGGGATTCGGAGAACGGAGGGAACCGGCCTCCCAGGGGAACTCCGGTACCGACGTCCTGAAATCTTCCTGTTTCGTCCTGAACGCCATGGCTCTCCCGTTAGGTCAAACGGTCACGGGAATGTGGGTATGGGATCTGATGCGTCTTATCGACTACATCGAATCCCGTGACGATTGTGATGCCGACCGGATCGGATGCGCCGGGCTCTCCGGCGGAGGACTCCAGACCTTATGGCTCACCGCCCTGGACGACCGGGTAAAAGCAGCCGTTATAAGCGGGTACTTCTACGGATACAAACAGTCCCTGCTGGAAATGCCGGAAAATTGTTCCTGCAATTACGTCCCCGGGCTGTGGGAAAAAGCCGACATGGGTGATATCGGCGCCCTGATCGCGCCCCGGCCTCTGCTTATAGAAACCGGCGATAAAGACGAGCTCAATGGAAGGGACGGTGTCGAAAATGTTATCCCGCAGGTAGAAATAACACGAGAGGCATACCGGCTTTTTAACACCGAGAATAACCTGTACCATCATATTTTCAGCGCCGGCCACCGGTGGAGCGGAGAAAAATCGATACCCTGGCTTAAGACGCACCTGCTGCAGTAAACTATCACCATGAAAATCGACCGGCTCCTCGCGATCACCATGCACCTTCTTTCACGGAAAAAATCCACGGCCGGAGAACTGGCCGAACTTTTCTCCGTCTCTAAACGGACAATCTACCGGGATCTGGAGACGATAAATCTAGCGGGAATCCCTGTTGTAAGCTGCCAGGGAAACGGCGGAGGTTATTCTATCGCCGAAAATTTTACAATCGGCAGAAGTGTGTTTAAACGGAATGAACTAAAAACTGTCGCGGGTATGCTCCGGAGCGTGGCGGGAGCGATGAATGATCCCGGGTTAGACAGGACGGTTGAAAAAATCGCCGCCTTAGGGCCCAGAGAAGAAACCGGATTTGAAGTGATTGAAGACGGCATTGTGCTCGATCTAACCCCTTGGTGGGGATTGGGAGGGATTCAGGATAAAGTATCCATAATCCGGAAAGCTTTAAAAAGAAAACGCCCCGTCCGGTTTTCCTACACAAATCTTAGAGGTGAACAGAATATCCGGGTAGTGGAACCGGCGGTGCTGCTGCTTAAGGGATTCAACTGGTTTCTCTACGGATTCTGCCGGCTCCGGGGAGAATTCAGGCTCTTCCGGCTTTCCCGCGTGACCGGCCCGGAGCCGCTTCCTGAACGGTTCATCCCGAGACCGGTTAATCTTGACGGGAAGCCCTGGGAAAAGGAATGGCGTCCGGTCACCCTGATCAATTTGATAGTTCGGTTTGCTCCCGCCCTTCGGGGCAGAATGGAGGAACTGTTTCCCCAGGAAAAGATCCGGTATTCCGCGGATGGAACGGGAATTCTTGACTGCGCCTATCCCCTGGATGAGTGGCTCTACTCGGCCGTACTGGGTTTGGGACCGGAGGCTGAGGTTATCGGGCCCGATGCTTTCCGGCAGGAGATTATCAGAAGAGCCCGGGAAATTATCCGGAGGTACGGTCATACCTGACATAATGCTGTCACACCGGTGTGCTATGCTGAATCCAGCAAATTATAAGGAGCATACCGATGAGTGAAGAGAAACTGATTTCATACTGCGGTCTTGTATGCAGCGAGTGCCCGGCATATACAGCCACCATGAAGGATGACCCAGCCCTCCGGGAACAAACCGCACGGACCTGGTCCGAAGAATACGGGGTTACTATTCGGCCGGAAGACATCGTCTGCACGGGATGTGTGCCTTCCAAAGGCCGTAAATTCAGCCACTGCGGCAACTGCGCTATCCGGAGCTGCGCTGTTCCCAGAGAAATCCGGACGTGCGCGGACTGTCCGAAGTACCCCTGCGGAGAACTTGAATCATTTTTTAAAATGGTTCCCGCCGCGAAATCGGTGCTGGAGGGTCAGCGGTAAAACGCGGGGCGGAGGATCAAATCCTGCCCGGGAATGATCCTCCCTGCCCGGCTCTTCCGAACCTAGTGCATCCTCCGGCGTTCTTTTTCGTAGAGCTCATCCATGTAGGTATCAACACTCTCCATAATCCGGTTGCCTGTTTTGTCCCAAACCTTCCTGACATTCTCCAGGGTCACCTTTTTTATTTCCGGGAGCATGGTGCTGTTTTCAATTTCCAGGAGCTTTGCCGTCAGCATATTGCCCGCTTTAATAAGGGTGTTGGAGATTTCATCGGAATGGGAGAGTCCTATTTCCTTCATCATCTGAAGCTGGTCCTTCTCCAGTTCCATTATTGCCTTTTGAGCTTCAAGGGTGATGGATTTTGCCTCCACGTCTTTTCTTGCCAATAGATAATTTTCGAATGAATCAAGATGATGATTTATCTCTTTTTTTTTAGCCAGATATACCGCCCGCATAAGCTGCTTCTTGTACTTGTACTTATCTACCGGCGTCAGTGTCGGATTGCTGTCGATGGAATTAAGTTCCCTTGAAAAGTCAGCCGCGTTTGTAAGATCTTTCGGTATATACCGGGAGATCTCCCTGGATTGTCTGTTCCCGCCTTCACGGTCTCCCCATGTACTCATTCTAATCCTCCTTGAACATTTT
Organism: uncultured Spirochaetales bacterium; assembly: GCA_964384485.1. GTDB lineage: Bacteria > Spirochaetota > Spirochaetia > CAYLLE01 > CAYLLE01 > CAYLLE01. The sequence goes on from CAYLLE010000023.1 coordinate 9,718, forward strand.
TTGTTCCATATAGTTTAAAAATTTTAGAATCCCCGATCTGCCTGGTTTTCCTCCGGCAGCCAGTGATACCAAATCCAAATATCCTTCAAAAAAAGATGCTTCCGTCTCCGCTCGGTGCAGAGAAAGCTGTGTCCGGAACCACCCTTCGAAGGATTCCGCCCGGAACCGCGATTTTTTCCGGGGCAGTATTTCCGGGAATTTAAAGCCCGGTTTTTCATCCCCATACCCCATACGCGCACCGCTGCTCAGCATATAATTGTACCTGATTCTTAATCCCCGGATAAAAACCGGATACACAACCCGGACACAGAATAAACTCTCCTCATCGTCAATACGGAACGTTTCATATCCCGCGGCGTCCAAGAGGGATTTTAATATCCACGCGGCGGATGAAAATTGTTTTAATAGGGCGATATCAGATTTTTCCACGCTGATCCCCAAATACCTCCTGAACGCATTCTTAATTACAAGGGACTGAAGCTTCCGCGTGCGGGGGTCACGGAGAAGAAACAGTTCTCCTGGGTACGATATCCTGATGGAACCTTTCCAGCTGCTGTTCTTCCGCCCCGCGAACTCTCTGTTTAGACCGTTCAGAATAGAACTGACCCGGCTCCTCGGGATATACCGTTTTTTGAGCAGGGGCAAATACTCCTTGAAAGAAGGTCTTATATACCAGAGCGCCGCGGCAGTACACAGAAGGAAATACCGCGCGAAAGCGGCAGCCGTCCGGATTTGGTATGCCGTTATAACGAGAACCGCCCGGACCAGTTTGGGAAATGTCTCATTCATCAACAATTACCATCCCTATATCGGACAAACATCGGGAAACAGCATGATACAGCTCATAGCTGTTGGTTTCATTTATCACCGTAAACCGGAGATAACAACTTTTTTTTTCCGCGAAAGCCTGCTCTTCCCTGAACATACCGGACACGGTCGCGATCAGCTTTTCTTTCAGATTACCGGGCTGGAATGTTACCTGTGAACTTTTTCCCGCATGATGCAGAACCGTAAGTAAGGTTCCGCCGTGAATGGTAACGGTACCGGTAATTTCCGGCACCGCTCCTTCGGGCCGCTTCCAGCAGGGCACGACCCCGTACCGTTTGTCCGCCAGCAGTTCGTTTAATACCTCGATTTCCCGGGTCTTATCTTCGATAATTTGTTTTGCATCCAGATAACTTACCGTCACTGCCGCTCCCGCGCCGAGACTGAGAAAAAGGAGCAGAAAAGCAAATTCACTGAATGTGTAATAAATGATATCCGATCCTTTCCGTTTTCTCCTGATCATACTTTCTCCACCTTTTTTTCAATCACCGCGATGATGCCGTCCAGAACCGCGTTCAATTCAGCCACACCGTTCCCGAGGCGAAACAGCTCCTGATTAACCGCTTCTAACGGCAAGTTCCCGGCTTCCTCCCGGAGCCTGAGGGACACATCGGTAAAGGATTCAGTTAGATTATAAATCCTGGTCAGGGCCCCGTTTTGATCCGACAGGGATTGGACAAGTCCGGAGAGGGTTTCATTTATCCGTTCCCTGTTTTCATCCAGGGCATTACGGAATTGTCCGGCCGATTCGGTAAACTCAGAAAGGGTACGGGCATACTGCTTCTCATTCTGAGCCAGAATTTTGGAAGATTCCGCCCGTTCTTCCAGGAACACCTGTATCTGTCCAAAAGTGTTACTATATTTTTCCGAGAAACCGGAAGCAATTTTCTGTAACAGCTCGTAGCTTTTTTCCATATTATCTTGAGGAAGGGGATGGTTTTTCAGGTATGAACCCCGCATGATGTTCCGGAAGAAAACACCGGCAATAGTGGTTGTAACAGAAATTCCTATGTAATATAGGGCGCTTTGCAGTACTGACAGTTCTTCTTCTGCGGTGATATCCTGATAGACCCGGAAAAAGAACGCAACTAAAGCTATCAGGGTAAACATAAATCCAAGAAGGTATATCGAATCCAGATAATGATCAGCCGTATCGTGATCGGAGCATCCCCGAATCAAACCTCCCGCGGCCATGCTGTAAACGAAAACCAGAAGAACTGGTATTACTATTCCGATTTCTGTATCCAGACGGTCAGCAAAAAATATGACCATAAATCCTGCCAATGAAAAAACAAAAAACATGAAATTCAGGAATTTTTTCGTACTCCGCTGCATCCTTGCCTCCATACCGGAAATAGCAATCTCCATGCCAGGCCGAAAAATCACATCCAATACCGATTTTATCTCCATTATCTGCTTGCGGCACAGGCAAATTCCGGTAACTCAGGTTACGGTGATCATGTAACTTTCGTTACGGATATTACAGATAGACCGGATTGTCTAATCACCCTTGATTTTTATACAAATTTGTATTTAATTCTGTTTATACTGTTGATGAGGAGAAATAAATGCCGCGAAAAGTCAGGACGTTTATTGCCATTATACTTTATCTTTTTGTTGCCTCATGGGCGCTGTATGCCCAATCTGAAGACAGATATACCCAGTTAACCGGTATATCAGGGTTCCTTTCACTGTTGGGAGGCTCGCTTGTTAACCCGAAAGGTGTGTTCAGCCTTCTAAAGAGTCAGATGGACCAATCAGTTTTATCTAATTACGGATGGCTTATGACCATCGGATATTCAACTTTGTATGCCCAAACGGCGCTCATACTGGGACTTAGAGGGGCTGAACCGGCATTCAAACCTTTTATTCCGATTCCTGAAAAAAAATACTACCTGGCCCAATCAGGATTTACCGTTCCCGTGGGAACAGCCGCGATTGCCGCGGGATTCGGTGTCTCTTTCGGATTTGCCCGGGTGTTCGGTTCTGATGTAAATCCCGTGCCTCTCTGGGCCGCTTTCAGCACAGCCATGGTTGCGCCTACCGTAATAACCATGTGGCTGCCGGAAACCATCGCCGGACTTTTCGCGAAGAATCCGACAGGATCTATTCCGGAAGGAATCAATAACTGGCGGCAGCTCATCGGCCTCGGCTGGATGATCGCTTTAAGCTGCGCCGCGTCCGCTTTTACCGCGGATATGGTCTGGTGGCAGAGCATTATAACCGGAGTTGTATCGACATCTGTGACCTGCGGCGTGATGATACTATTTCTCAGGTAGGCGCAATGATAAATACAACAAAGCTGGCAGTCCTGGGAATGCTGTATGAAAAAGATATGCACGGATATGATATAAAAAAACACATAGAAGAACGGATGGGAGATTATACCGATATCAAATTCGGCTCTATTTACTATTTTCTTTCTTCTTTCCTTGAGGAAGGATATGTCACGGAAACACGGCCGGGTGAGACGGAAGACAAACGAGTCTATTCAATAACCGGCAAAGGAAAACAATTATTTAAATCTCTGGCCTCAGATGCCCTCCATTCCGCGTATGAATACATCGATCCCCTGGGTGTTCTCCTCAATTTTATATACATCTTCCCGAAAGAAGAAATAATAGAATCTTTTCGGCTCAAAATTAATGATTTGGAAAAACTCAAGCGGAAAGCCCTGGCTGAACGCACCAGAATCATGCGGCTTCCCGGTGTTACCCGGTTTGCCGATTATCTGTTTACCCATTCCCTGAGACACCTTAACGCGGAAATCGAATGGATGGAAGATTTTATTAGTTTTGTAACAGTGGATACCGAACTTTTTCAGTAGATCTTTCATTAGTGAAACCGATGGGATATACTGATCCGATGAACAACAAAAGAAGCATCACAGAAAAACTTTCAAAGAGTAAAACCGTTTTTGGTCTCTGGAACACATATCCCGCCCCCGGTATCATAGAAGGGATGTGTCCCGGATGGGATTTTGTGCTTATAGACGGTCAGCACGGAGAGCATACCTATGACTCCATCCTTTCCGCCTGCAGAACAGCGGAAAACATGGGTGTACAAGTGATTATCCGCGTTCCAATCAACACCTCAGACCAGATCGGACGGTACGCCGACATAGCCCCGTCGGCTCTGATGATTCCCATGGTAAACACCGGTGATGACGCGAAAAACGCGGCGGACGCCGGATGCTTTCCCCCCGTCGGGAACCGGTCCTTCGGCGGCCGCCGGGTCATTGATATTACCGGAAGGAATTATTACACCGAAAAATCACCGTTCATTATCGCGCAAATTGAGACGATGGAAGGGGCCGAAAACTGCGAGGCCATCATAGGGACCGCCGGCATCGACTGTCTCATGTTCGGCCCCGACGACATGAAGGTACAGCTCGGGATACCGGTGGGTGAAGATCCCCTCGAAAACAGCCGGATACGGAAGCTGATGGAAAAAACGGCTCTTGCCGCTGAACGGGCCGGCAAATACGCGGCTTGTATCGCGGGTAACCCGGATACAGTCAGGACTGTTACCGAAATGGGATACAGGATCTTTATATCAGGGTCAGACTCGGCATTCCTGAGATCAGCCTCCGAAGACAAACTGAAAATCCTCAGGAGCACCGCTGACTAATCTTTTTACCGGCGCCCTTCACCATTCCCGGCAGCCTTTAAAAAACCGCTCCCGGTTTGACGTATCCTGACCGCTTCCGGTCCCCCTCAATTTTAGACCGGTGAGGTACTCCGGGATAGAGATCGAAGTAATTATCTAAAAGGTCTCCCGAATCCGGACGGATTCCGTTAGATCATACGTATATTCGCCGGAGAACGCGGCTTTTCTTCTTAGATAGTAATCGAGAATCGTCCAGCTGTGGGTTGCCGGCCGGGAGTCGTTATACATCCAGAACACGGCGGCTGAACTGTTCCATATCCTTCTGCGGTAGTTGCGGAACAGCCGGAATATCACTGAAGGCTATTCTTCCGCCCACACCGGGCTGGACCAGGCCATATTTCCCTTTTCGGTGACAACGCGGATGTAGCAGTAATCTCCGGGCGAAAGGGTACCGATTTCCGAGTTTTTCCTAATCACCTTACTGTCCTCTCCGGGATTTATATCAAGCTCATCCTTTCCATTGTGTACAAGAACAGCTTCTCCGGATCATTCGGATCATTCAATTGTATTGACCGGGAATATATGACCCGGGGTATACTGTAAGAAGATCACCTTTTGGAGAAGGCGTTGTCTCAGGATCTGTACCGGTAATTTGGATAAATATTTTATCCCCGCCTTACCCTTTTCGCTCCGACCTGAGCCGGGCATCCGTGATTACCTTAAGCAATTCGTCAAAGGGCTTCGCTACCGGGAGGAGCCGGAGCATTACCTGTTCCAAAAGATCACATGAACCATACGGTTCCGGATAATTAAAGCTTCCAGAATCTGGGAGTTAAGAGAACCAGGACCGTGTATATTTCCAGACGTCCCAGGGCCATGATAAAGCTGAGAAACCATTTTACATACCCGGGATAGAACGCGTAGTTCATGGCGGGACCTATCCGGCCGAAACCTGGACCAATGTTTCCCAAGGTCACCAAGGCGGTGGAGAAGGAAGTCTCAATATCGGTGCCCGCGGTAGCGACTACTAATGTGGTCACTATAAGCAGAAGTATATAGAAGAAAAAGAACCCGGTAATGACATAAATAATGTCTTTTTTGACGGTCATTTTGTTCACTTTGATATTGAATACTCCCCGCGGATAGATTAAATGTTTCAGCTCGTTAATACCCAGCTTAAAGAGCGTTACAATCCGGCCGACCTTTATGCCGCCGCCGGTGGAACCGGTGGACCCCCCGATGAACATAAGCAGAAACAGCACGATCTTGCCTAATTCCGGCCACGCGTCAAAATCAGCCGTAGCGAAGCCGGTTGTGGTAAGAATCGAAGCCGCTTGGAATCCGGCGTACCGGAGACTGGTACCGAATGTCGCATATTCTCCCGACCGGAACAGATCCAGCGCGATAATTACCGTGGATGCCGCGAAAATGCCGATGTACGCTTTGAGTTCAGAGTTCCGTCCGATTTCCCGCAGCTTACCGGTGAGCATCTTATGGTACAGAACAAAGTTAACACCAGCCAGCATCATGAATACGGTTATCACAATGTGGATGAAGGCGCTCGGATAATGCCCCACACTGGCATTCATGGGAGAAAATCCGCCGGTGGCCATGGTTCCGAAGGTGTGTGTCAGCGATTCGAAAAGATCCATACCGCCGATCATTAGGAGCACCGTCTCCATGGCGGAGAGAGTGAGGTAGAGAAACCAGAGAATCTTGGCGGTGGAGGTTATCTTCGGTGTAACCTTGTCCAGGGAGGGTCCGGGAGATTCCGCCTTCACCAGCTGAAAACCGCCGCTTCTGAGCAGCGGAAGGATAGCCACAACTAAAACAACAATACCCATCCCCCCGAGCCAGTGAGTAAGGGACCGCCAGAAGAGGATGGATTTAGGAAGGCTCTGAATCTCGGTCAGAATTGACGCTCCGGTGGTGGTGAATCCGGACATGGTTTCAAAAAAAGCGTCGGTGTAGCTTGGGATGGTACCGGAAAGTACAAACGGCAAAGCTCCGGACGCCGAAGCCCCGAACCACGCCAAAGTAACAAACAGAAAACCGCCCCGGGGAGAAAGGGTCGCCTGTTTTTTTCCCCGGATTAGGAGGGATATGAACCCGAAAACCGCCACATTTATACCCGCCGGGATATGAAATGATGGGAAGGTTTCGACTTCGCCGTAGTACCAGGAGAAGAGGAGCGGCGTGAGCATAAAAAATGACAGGAGCAGCAGGAATAGCGAAAAAACTCGGAGTACGGCTGTTTCTCTCATGCTTTTCTTTCAATCACCCGCTCAAGCTTCGGTATAGATTCCTTCCGGGTAATAAAAACCACATGATCCCCGTATTCAATCGTATACTCACCATATGGAATTAGATTTTTATCATTGTGAGAGATAAACACAATCAGAGTGTAATTCGGCAGCCTGAGGTTTTTAATCTTCTTCCCCACCAACGCGCAGCCCGATTCGCAGGAGATTTCAATAATTTCAAGCACTCCCCCTGAGATGGCATGCACATTCCTGATATTGCCTCTGCGGAGATACTTGAGAATTGTGTTTACCATTGTATTGTTCAGACTGATGGTAGTGTCCACGGTAAGATGGGAGGCGATTCTCATGAAGTTGTTTTTATTCACCAAAGCTACCGTTCTGGTAATTCCCAAAGATTTAGCGTAAAGGGAAGTGATAAGATTGAGTTCCTGATTTTCCGTCACGGCGATTATGAGATCGTGTTTCGAAAAATCCTCCTCTTCCAGGGATTCCTCTTCCGAAATATCGGTATGGACCACCAGGACCTCGGGAAACTGTTCGGAAAGCATCTTGCATCTCCGGTAATCTTTTTCAATGATCACAAGACTGCGCTTGCTGATCTTGGACTGCAGGGGTTTGAATATCTTCCGGAAGAGTGAATTGCTCTCGGCGTTCCGTTTATTAAGAAGTTCCTTCGCGACCTCCCGGCCGATCCTTCCCCCTCCCACAATAATAATGCGTTTTAAGTTCACCCGGTGTTTTCCGTCCCAGGAAAAGATGGCTTCCAGAGTTTCAGAATCACCGATAAGGTAAAGGGTATCCCCCTCTTCCACGGTCGTGGTTCCGGAGGGGATGATGTAATCCTTATTCCGCAGTATTACCGCTACGATAAATTCCAGGTTGATGCTCTGTTTGACATCTTTCAGAGTCCTCCCGGTAAAAAAGGAATTCTTCGAGGCCATCATGGTCCGCATCTGAAACGAACTGTCTTCAAAGAACATCACGTCCGAGATAGCACCGTGCTCCACGGACCGGATAATGGTTCTCGCAGCTTCCAGATCCGGATCAATGATATAGTTGATTCCCAGGGAAGGTTTTGATGAAATTTTGGAGCTTGAGTAATTCGCGTTACGGACCCTGGCGATTGTCGCCGGTACCGGGAATTCGCTGTTTACCAGGAGACAGGTTATCATGTTAAGCTCGTCCGATTTTGTTACGGCAATAAAAAAGTCGGCCGTGGCTACACCGGCCTGAAGCAGGATATCCCGGTTATTTGCTTCACCGTTTATCACCATACAGTCAAGATTATTCGCGGCTATCCTGGCCCTGTCGGTATCCTGATCAATAAGAACTACATCTTTATTTTCCTGAATCAGCTGTTTCGCGATTTGAATACCAACATTGCCGGCACCGGCTATCACAACCTTCATACGCAGTAGGGTAACAATTTTAGAGGGGAATAGCAATGATTTTAAGGATACAGCCTACTTCAGGAGTTCACAGTCCGATTCCGGCTCTTTGCCCCGGACCAGACGGTTCATCCACAGAACAGCAGCCTGAAAACCTGCTGCCCGGGTATACTTATGATGGACCCCTTCTAAAACAAAGTATCTGACCCGGCTCCCTGCTTCGCAGAGTTCCTTAGCGAAATCCGTTTGAGAGAGCGTGGTGATGATGGTGTCCCGGGCCCCCTGGATGATCAGGGACGGAATGCCGTGGCCGCTGAGTCCGCTCTTGTTTTCTTCCAGACGCCGGTACAGCGCGGGAAAATCATCTTCCAGGTTCCCGTGGTATAGGGACCGGTAAAACTCGGGCCGGTACAGTTCCCGGGCATCCCGGGGGTAGTACTGCTGGAATTCGGTAACACACATAACCGCCACGTCTTCGGCTAGGGAAACCGCCCACTTCTCTTTCAAATACTTGGCCGGATCAATATCATCATATATCTGGGAATAACTGTAGAGTACATGAGGGGCGTACCGCGGTCCTTCTTTTAACAAGGTTGCTACGTTCGGAGTGGAACCGTAGCCGATCACACCGGTGATCGGTACATCCGGGGCATATTCATCCCGAAGGTCAGCTGCCGCGAAAGCGGCGTGCCCCCCCTGGGAATATCCGGAGAGGAATACTTTTTCCGAAAGAACAGCGCCGCTTCCGTTTTGCTCTAAGAAGTTCCTCACCGCCCGTACCGCGTCCAGCATCACATGGGCTTCCGCGGCTTTGCTGAAGTATCTTTGCGGACGGGCCGGATCATTAAATCCGAGATAATCGGGGATGATCGAAATATAGCCTAAACCGGCGAAAGACATGGTGTAGCCCCGGTAATGACCAAGTACCCGGATTTCCGGATCTTCAATCGAAGGAGCGCACTGATCGGCGATTCCGGTTGTTCCGGAACCGAACACGTAGAGAGGACGTTCTGTTTTACGGTCGAAAACAGGAACAAAGAGCTGAGCCGTAATATCCGCCGGTTCCCCGTCCACATCGGTGCTCCGGTAGATGATCCGGTAGGTGGCAACATCATAATGAGCCGCCGGGACGATGAAGTACTCAAAATAGGGCAGACACTCTTGCCGGATATCTGCTTCCTTTACTATCCCCGTGTCCTCGGTATCGATAATATCTCCCGGAGAAAACGAACTATCAGAAAACCCGGAAACCTGGGATAGGAAAAAAAATAAAATTATATTTATATAGATTTGCTTTTTAAAAGCAGAAATCATAATAACCGCCTTGTCATGTTTGGTATTGATGCATGATAACAGGATTGCCCCGTTTATTCGATACTTTCTTCCATCCAATCTACCACTCTGGGAAACGATATAGCCCGGGTATCGTGAGGGGATCCTTCATAGACATAATAGGTCACCTTGCTTCCCTTCTCCCGGAGATCATTTACGAATTTGTTCATAGTGGGAGGATGAACAACGACATCATCAGTTCCCTGAAGGATGAGGGCCGAAACTCCGTGACCGGTCAATCCGGTGCTGTTTTCTTCCATTAATTCAGCGATTTTCGGGTATTTCTCCGCCAAGGTTCCGTCAAAAAGGGCTGAGTTGAACTCGGGCCGGTACAGCTCGGCGGCGACCCAGGGGTAGTAGTCCTGTATTGCTCCGATACAGAGCCGAGTTACATCCTGCTCCAAGGTTTTAAGCCAACGGTCCTGAAGCATCAGGGCGGGGTTGAAATTCTCCTCTCCGTAAATCCAGGAATAGGTATACATAACCAGGGGAGCCGAAACGGTAAACTCCCGGAACAGGTCGGCAACCCCTCTGGCGGGACCGTAGCCGATCACGCCGCCGATCTCAACTTCCGGAGCGTATTCATCCCGATAATCGGCAGCGGCGAAAATCGCGTGGCCTCCCTGGGAATAACCGGCCAGAAAAGCGGCCGGATGGGGATCGGCATAGTATTCTTCATATTCAGGCATATCAAAAAAGTCATTAACCGCGCGGATGGCGTCCAGAAGCATCATTGCTTCAGGTTCCGCCACGTAATAGGGCTGGAGCCGGTCCGGTTCCCCGAAACCGGTGTAATCGGGAAGCAGGCCGATCATACCTTGTCCCGCGTAAGACATAACGTGGATACGGTACTCTCCCCAGTTGATTCCCGCGATGTGGGCCCGGGAGGGACGGCAGGCATCGACCAGACCGGTAGAACCTGTAGCGAAAATATAGGCCGGCCGGACCTCTTCCGCCTTAAGCCGGGGCACAAAAAGCTGAGCCTTAATCACCGCGGGTTCTCCGTCAACATGGGTACTGGCAAACGTAATGATAAAAACATCGACCGCGTACTTCGCGTCCGGCGGATCTATACTCTTAAAATGTTTCGGAGCCAGCTGATTTATCTGCCGCGGAGTGAACCTCCGGTCGAAATCTACGGAAAGGATAGTCCCGGGAGCGGCGGTATCCGGTGATTGACCTGCCGCGGGGATTAGGGCTACATTCATTAATATAAAAATTGTTATTATTATTGACGCTGTTCTTGGCATGAAGTAAATTTACCTCACTGTATTAGGGACGTCAAGTTTACGCAGGAGGAGAAAACATGAGCAATCTTCACCGCTGCTTTCTACTGTTCTTTGTTTTTATAGGAGTATTCACACTTTCCGCTCAGGACGAGGGGCTCTACAGTTCTAAAGCGCCTGAAGATAAAGCCTTTGTCCGGATTATCAATATTGGAGATGACACCGCGGATACCCTTCCGATAGGAGCGGTAATGTTCCGCGGTATTGAACCCGGAAAAGTTACTCCTTACCGCCCGATTTCACCAGGCATAAATATCGTTAGGCTGGGCGGCCGGGAAGCTGAACTTATAGCCAAGAAAAAAAGTTTCTACACGGTGGTTCTGGCTCCGGATTCCCTGTTCATCATTAATGACACACGCCACGAGGATTCGGTAGATTCCCAGCTGGTTCTTTACAATTTTACAGAAATCGAACAAATCGCGCTCCGCACTTCCGACGGCGGCACAGAGATCATTCCGGAAGCAGTAAAAAATGAAGCGGCATCCGTAAACGTTAATCCTGTTGATGTTTCAATGGCTGTTTATTCCGGACAAGAAAAAATAGCGGATCTTGGAGAGAAGAGTCTTGAATCCGGGCAATCGTACAGCATTTTTTTAATTAAAGGAGCTGACGAAGCGGAACTGCTGTTCATAAAAGCCGAGATTCAAACCGGTAAGTAGTCGATGATATTCAGCACCACCATCTTCCTATTCGTCTTCCTGCCCTTCTTTTTGGCAGGATATTATCTCCTGCCCTTTAAGTTACGTTCGGCCTGGATAGTTTTGGGAAGCTGGATTTTCTATGGATGGTGGCGGATTGATTTTCTGGGATTGATGATTGCCGTTACCATCTGGACTTACATCATCGGACGGCTCATGGACCTGGGGAAAGACCGTCCGGCCCGGATGAAGCTGCTGGTGACTGTGGGAGTCGTCCTGAACCTTGGGGTACTGGCGTACTTTAAGTATTTCAATTTCGGTGTGGACACCCTGAATTTCTTTTTGAAGTCCGCCGGTTTCTCTCCGGTCTCTCCCTGGAGAGTGATTCTTCCTATTGGAATCTCTTTCTATCTTTTCCAGGCGACCAGTTATGTAATCGATGTGTACAGGAAAGATGTTCCCCCGGCAAAACGGTATATTGATCTCGCTGCCTATATCTCCCTCTTTCCACAGCTGATTGCAGGTCCGATCATCCGGTACAAAGATATCAACCGGCAGATTGAATCACGCTCTCATACCTGGGAAAAGTTTTCGAAAGGTGCATTCCGTTTTATGGCCGGCTTCTGCAAGAAAGTCCTTATCGCGGATACTGTGGGAACAATCGTAAATCAGATATTTACTCTCACGGATCCAACCCTGTCGGAATCCTGGCTGGGCGCCATTGCCTATACGGTACAGCTATATATCGATTTCTCCGCCTATTCAGACATGGCTATCGGGTTAGGACTCATGATGGGGTTCCGTTTTATAGAGAACTTCAATCATCCCTATATCTCCCGGAATATCACCGAATTCTGGAGACGGTGGCATATCAGCCTATCTTCCTGGCTGAGAGATTATCTCTATATTTCACTCGGCGGTAACCGCAGGGGTTATGCAAGAACGTATGTAAATCTGATGATCGTCATGCTTTTGGGCGGACTCTGGCACGGCGCCGCCTGGACCTTCGTATTGTGGGGAGGATTCCATGGATTTCTTTTAGCTTTTGAACGCTTACTAAAAGATAAACAGAAAAAGTTCACATTGCCTAGATCCCTGGCAGTGGCAAGAACAATGCTGCTTGTAATAATAGGATGGGTGATGTTTCGAGCCGGATCCCTGGCAGTCGCCGGTAAAATGTACGCCGGCATGATCGGTCTAAACGGAGTCGGCTTAAGAAACCGCGTTACCTGGCAGCTGGACGGATTTTCTCTCGCTGTACTGTCGGCAACATTTGTTTTGATGTTTTTGATGCCCTGGATCAGGGAACAGCTCAGAACCTCGGGTGAACACCGGCGCAAATACGCTGTTGCTGTTCAGTATGGGGTGATCCCGCTTTTTCTCCTCAGTATCCTAAAAGTTATCGCCGACAGTTATTCACCCTTTCTCTATTATCAATTTTAGGGGATGATGATGAACGAAAAGATAAGCGAAGCACCTTTTCCCAATTTGTACGGAAAGCGGAAATGGATATTCCTGATCCCCTTTATACTAATGAACAGTATCCTGCTCACCGGGTTAATCCTGTCGTTTATGAATCCGGGTTTCCGGAACCCTCCCGACACAGACCTGCGGCCCTTGTTGCAGGGAGAGTGGACCACAGCATATCAAAACAAATATGAAGAAGAACTTCCGATCAGAGATTTCGCCCGGAATGTCTGGGGGTTCATCCGGTTTGTTCTATTCAGAGAGGGAGAAAACGGCATCGTGGTCGGAGCGGAAAACTGGCTTTATACTGCCGAAGAGTTTACAATTTACGACGGCGGAAAGAATCGGCTTGAAAAAACGATCACGTATATAACGGAGGTCCGTCAGGAACTCATAAACCTGGGAGTTCACTTGGTAATCGCGCCTGTCCCGGCAAAGGTCAGAGTGTACCCCGAGCACCTCGGAAGAAGGGGTATGCCGGAGGAACTGGAAACCAGGTACCGGTCATTTTTGGCGAAGCTCAACGAATCGGATATCGAAGTCTCGAATATTCTTTCAGCCCTTCTGCGGGAAAAATCGTCAAGTCAGGTATTTTTGCGTACCGATACGCACTGGACCCCGGCGGGAGCTTCCGCTGCCGCGGAAAAGATATCGGAAACGGTTATCCCGCTCCTGGAACAGGAGTCGGTCAGCAGGGGTGACATTATCAGGGAACAAGGTGATATCGTCACGTACCGGGGAGACCTCTTCAATTTTCTGCCGTTAGGAGCTTTTCAGGACACCGTTGGTCCGGCGCCCGACCGTATAGAAACGTTTGAATACATTAAGAAAAACGGTCCGAACCAGAGCCTCTTCGGAGAAATTATAACACCGGTGGCCCTGACAGGCACAAGCTACAGCGCGGGAGAACTGTGGGACTTTTCCGGAGCCCTGGAGGCGGCGCTGGATGTTGATGTCATTAATATGGCAACTGAGGGGGACGGGCCCTTTATTCCGATGCAGACGTTTATTCAGGAACTCAAATCCCGGGACGATTTAAATCCCGAGGTGGTTATATGGGAAATCCCGGAACGGTATATAGCCGACCCGGAGATGATACCGGATACATTCACCGGTCAATTCTAGGCCATGCCGGCTGGGGCGGGATACGCATCCCGGTTCTTGAAACAAGATCCCCCATTTCCGCGTCGGAAGGCGGACCTGAATACCTGTTCGCCGCGTCAAATACTTTCGGAAAAAGATCCTTGTCTCCGGCGGAGCAGGTGAATACTCCAGACTGGCCTAAAACCCAATGTACCGCCTTATCGATATCCTCCTGCTCCTCAAGGGGCTGATACCAGGATGACCGGTTTTTCTTTTGATCACCCCACTCCCCTTTCGCTATAGCTTTCATGGTCTGCAGGGCAATCCGGTTTTCCAGGCAGTACTTCCGGAGGAGAGAAAAGCCCTCCGCGTACTCATCATGCCGGCTAAACACATAATTAAACGGCAGAAGTACCGAATCAAAGCGATGCCGGTCGAGGCACTGTTTAAGCAGATACGGCGCCTTTATACCATGGCCGGTGATCCCGATGAACGACGCGCGGCCGCTCCGTTTTGCCTCTTCCAGAACAGTAACAGCGCCGTTTACACTGAATACCGTGTCCAGATCCTCCTGCTTCACAAGTTCATGCATCTGGAGCAAATCGACATGATTGGTATTTAGTTTTTTTAATGATTCTTCAAATTCTTTCTTCGCTCCGGCGTAATTCCGGGAATCGATCTTGGTCGCGAGAAAGAAATCTTTCCGGTGATCTTTCATCCAGGTGCCGATCCATTTTTCTGAATCTCCGTAACTTGTCGAAGTATCGATATGATTCACTCCGTAATCCAGCAGCGTTTTTAGTACCTGATTTGTCTTCTCCCGGTCCGATTTTCCAAGCGCAACCCCTCCGAATATCACCCGGGAACTCAAGTGTCCGGTTTTTCCGAACTTGTCTTTAACTATCATGTATAGAAGTTACCGAAGGCTTCATCCATGCGTCAAATCAATGCATCGGCGTATCCCCGATACGGGCCATCTCCTCTTCCAGCTTCCGGGTGAGTTCCTTTACCACATCTCCGTATGCCGGATCGCCGTATCGGTTTTCAATCTCCAGAGGATCTTTATGACAGTCGAACAATTCCCACTCAGGTTCGTCCGTTCCCGGATTGCCGCCTTCCTCTCCGCAGTCTCTGTTATAATAATAGATGAGTTTATATCGTTTGGTTCTGATACCGTAATGGGCATAAATATTGTGGGACGCGTCCTGATTCATCCAGTAACGGTGGTAGGCTGCTTCCGGCCAGTCGGAAGGTGTCTCTCCCTTCAGGAGGGGAACAAAACTCCGGCCCTGCATGTAATTCGGTTCGGGAAGCCCGGCTAAATCCAGAAAGGTCTGAGCAAAATCCACATTGGTGATGATATCGTCACAGATGCTGTTCTCCTTGATCATGGCAGGATACCGGACAATAAAGGGCATCTTGAGCGATTCTTCATACATAAACCGTTTGTCGAACCATCCGTGATCTCCGAGGAAAAACCCCTGATCGGAGGTATAGATGATCACGGTATTGTTCTTAAGTTCCGCGTCACGGTCGATATAATCCAGGAGCCGCCCGATATTATCATCCACCGAAGCAATACAGCGGAGGTAGTCTTTGATGTACCGCTGATACCGCCACTGCTTCTCCTCTTCCCGGCTGAGTCCGTCGGGTACCGGAACTTTCAGATCGGCATCGATGAGATCGAACATGGTATTCTTTGAAACCTTTGCCGCTTTCGCCCGGCTCTCGTAATCGTCATCAAAAGTCTCGGGGACCGGAATATCTTCATCTTCATACATCCGGGCATGCTTTTCATCGGGTTCCCAGCGCCGGTGCGGCGCCTTGTGATGACACATAAGGAAGAAGGGCTGCTCGGCGTTTCGTTTATCTAGCCAATGCAGGCACTTATCCGTAATAATGTCTGTCGCGTAACCGCTCTCTTTCCTCTTGCCGTCGGGGTAAATAAACTCGGGATCGTGATAAAGTCCCTGTCCGGGAAGGACCGCCCAGGAGTCAAAACCTGTCGGTTCATGCTTCGGTCCCTGCCCCAAGTGCCACTTGCCGAAAATCGCGGTCTGGTACCCGCCCTGCCGGAGGTGCTTGGCAACATTCGGGAGCCGGTTATCGATGTGGGTACTTAATGTGGTAACCCGGTTTACGTGGTTGTAGGTACCGGTCAGAATTGCCGCACGGCTGGGGGTACAGATCGAGTTGGTAACATAACAGTGATCAAACCGCATCCCTTCCTCGGCAATGCGGTCCATATTCGGAGTTTTGTTAATACGGGAATCATAACAGCTCATGGCATGAGCGGCATGATCGTCGGTCATAATAAACAGGATGTTGGGTTTCTGGTTCATACCCTACCCTATCATCCCTGACACCGGTTTACAATGGTTGGCACCGGGAGGTGCTTTTTTAGGGAAATGTGAGTAAACCACGGATGAAATTGGGTAGAGACGGCGGGCTGATGGGCACGGATTTCAAGACTCGGTAACCGGTACCTCTTCGCTTCCTCCCTTTTTTTATTGTACCTTCCGGCTGCGTCTTGTCACAGCATGGTTCTATCGGCACTTACTCTTCCTCCGGTACTTCGGTAAAACGGCACTTGATGAGGTATACGTACTGATTCGTTTCTATAATCCTGGCCAATCCTTCCTGATCTTCCAGGCTGCCCGACGAGATACCGACTCCGGAGGAAGATCCGTCCTCAGCGACAATAGCAGCTAAAACGATTTCATCTTCAAAATAGATATCCAGATGTTCAGCCTGTCCCCAGGTCATACTGTAGGGTGACCGGAACGGCATCTCAGTGCTGGTATTGCTTCTGGTCATGGAATCACCGTGAATAAGCGCCACGTTCCAGGTTTCTTCCTGTCCTTCGCTGTCAAAACTGAAGGTGATCAGGAGCCGCTGCGGTTCCTCCAGGGGCTGGTCGATCCGTGAACCGGCGCCGAGTATCCGCTTCTCCGCGGTTCCGTTCCGGTAAAATTCTATCCAGTATTCAATCCATCCGATCTCATCTCCGGTAATATCGATGTCAAAAACCAGATAACTGCTTCCCGTAACGGCTTTGAGAAGGGTTTCCTCCTGACTGGTCAGCTCAGCCGACGCGATATATCCCGAAGCTGCTTCTATCTCCTCTTCCCGGTCACAGGCGGTCATCACCAGTAATAACATCAGCGGGAGCATGATTAAAAATGACCGAAACAGTTTTGATAATCGATTTTTCATTGTTCTCTCCATAATTATAATGTATGGAAATACAGTGCAAACGGAAACCGGTCTTCCAGATCCCGCGGGCGGAAATTGTTTACCCTACAATCGGACAATCCAGAAATTCCTGAAACGGCTGGAGCTTTTTATCGGTCCCGAGCATTTCGGCAAGCCGCGAAACGGCATGAGAGCCCATCTCTTCTATCGGCACGACAATACATGAAATTTCGGGTTCAATAAGTCTGATGGCCTCCGGATTATCCGTAAATGTTACCAGCGTCAAATCATCGGGTACTTTTAATCCCAGTCCGGGGAGAGACCGGATAACCGACACAGCAAGAGAGTCCCGGGTGGTAAAAACCGCGGTGGGTGAATGTTTCTGCATGATTTTTTCGAGAATGTTTTTTACCGTTTCCGGATCATCCTTCCGGGTAAAATGGAGCAGTGATTCATCCGGAACCATCCCCCGGCGGGAATATCCTTCCATAAATCCCTCATACCGGCGGGTATATATGTAGTCTCTGAATCTTCCATGCGTTTTCGGTGTGGAGATAAACGCGATTTTCCGGTGCTCCTGATCTAAAAGCGAAGAAACCATTTTAGCGGCTCCCTCACGGTTTTTGGAAGTCACAAAGTTGCCGTGTCTTATCTCACGGTGAACGGCAATAAAAGGAGGATGTTTCTCTCCGGAAACCGAATCTAAAAACTCAATATCTCCCGGACTGGCTCCCATTATAAGCATGCCGTCAATCCGGTGCGCCCTTACCCGCTGCAGTTCTTCATAATGGGTACTGATTTTTCCCGGATGATAATATATAAGGGTAATACTGTAGGGCATCCCGTGAACCGATTTGCTGATGCTCTCTAAGAGCCGGCCCGTGAAGGAAGCGAATCCTCCAAGCTCCCATCCCCACGGAATATACACCCCGATACTGTGATCTAGTTTGCTTGACCGGAGCCTCTGGGCGGCATAATTCGGTTTGTATCCCACCTGGTCCACCACCGCGAGAACTCTGTCCCGGGTCTCCCGGCTTATGGGTATGGTTCCATCTTTGTCGTTCAACACCCGGGAAACCGTGGCAACACTGACTCCGGCAATCCGGGCAACATCTTTCATTCCAGGCAAATTGCATCCTTTAACGTTAAACCTTTACATCATTATAATGTCTCCATTATTCTCCTGTCAAGCACGATTAATTCCGTAAAAATCAAACATTTTTCTTGACAACACAAATACAGGGTGCTACCATAATGTAAACGTTTTACGTGTTACTATTACACAATAGGAGGTATTATTATGAATTTGAGAATCGGTGCCGTATTATTGGTTCTCCTTTTTTCCGCGTTTCTTGCATTCGGAGCGGGTGAAAAAGAAGAAATCGCGGAGCCGGAATCGGGTGAGTTGTCTTTCTGGCATCCCTACAGCGGTTCCCGGATCCAGTCACTGGAAGCCGCGGCCGCGGAATTCGAAAAAGACAATCCCGGCTGGACAGTAAAACTGGAAAAAATCGGATGGGGCGATAATATGCGCAACAAGTGGATAACCGGTCTCGCGTCGGGGACCCTTCCCGACCTGTTCGGTGCTACCCTGGATCACGCGTTGGCCATGTACACCGCGGGAGCCAGTGTGGACGCGGAACCCGGTATCAAAGCGCTGGGCGGAATAGACGCTTTCTTAGCCCAACCCATACAGACCCTATACTATGACAACACCTATATAGCCATCCCCCATTACGGTCATGCAAAAGTTTTCTACTATAGAACAGATTGGCTGAATGAGGCCGGTCTGGATGTACCGGAGACATGGGAAGAGCTGAAAGAAGCTGCTGCTGCTACTACGGATCCTCCGGACAGATACGGTTTTGTTATTCCTATGGGTCAGGGAGATACCCTTGCGGTTGACTTCCTCTACGTATTCATGCGGGCAAACGGGGGAGCATTTTTTGATGCCGACGGCAATGTAATTCTCGACACCGAAGAGAACGCGGAAGCGGTGGAAATGCTCATATACTTGCTCGAAAACGCGTCACCTGAAGGAAGCCTCGGCTACGCCCGGAGAGACAGGGACGATCTTTTATTCAGCGGAAGGTGCGGCATGACCTTTGAACCGCTTTTCACTTCATCTCAAATAGCCGAAAAAGCACCGGATCTATGGCCGAAGTTCGATGTAGCTAGACCGCCGGCGAAGGAACAGTCGGGCTGGATGTCGGAACACCTGGTAATGGTGATGTGTTCCGGCAGCGAATATGAATCCAAACGGCTGGAGTTAATTCCCTATTTTTACGCAGAAAATGAATATGTTCGATTTCTGCATCATGCCCCAGGCGGTATGCTTCCCGTACTCAAGGAAACCGCGGATTCCGACGCATTCTGGAGCAATGATTTTATCCAGGAAACCAGAGACGATATAGAGATTGCCCTGGAAGGATATTCCAAAGGAACTCCCGTGGGCATGGCAAACGGAATAAATCCGTATGCAGGACTTCTTAAAGGAACAGACGTAATTAAAGAAATGCTCTATGAAATTGTAGACGGCAAACCAATCAAAGATGCCCTCGCCGATACGGCGGATGAACTGGAGCAGATGATCGCGGAGCAGGAATGATCGAACAAAAGAACAGCAGCATAAACAGCCGGGAAGCCTCAGACGGGCTTTCCGGCTCTAAGATACGGCATACCATTGAAGCTGTCGACAGACACTTCGGTATTATCACGGTCATTCCGGCCCTTCTCTGCATTTTACTCATATTCGGGTATCCAATTGTTTCCAATATTATCCTGAGCTTTACCAACCGGAGTATGATCCGGAAGGGAACCGATTTCATCGCGTTTAGGAATTACATACGAATCCTTGAAGATCCTGAAACGTGGAATGCCCTTAAAAACGGTGTAATATACGCGTTTTTCACCGTAGCCGTGCAGGTTCTTTTAGGATTTATATGTGCGCTGCTGATTTTTAAAATTCAAAAAGACAAACCAAAGGCGGTATTCAGGAATCTGCTCCTTATCCCGTGGGCGACTCCCTTTATTTCCAGTGTTTTCATTTGGCGATGGATATACAGCGACCTTACCGGATTACTGAATCAATTGCTGATGACGGCCGGAGTAATTGAAAGTTCCATTCCCTGGCTCGGAAAACCCGGATTGGCCATGTTCGCGGTAATCTTGAGAACCGTATGGTTTGGAATTCCGCTTTTGATGATATCCATTTTGGCAGGCATGCAGTCCATCCCCCAAGGTCAGCTGGATTCAGCGTATATCGAAGGTGCCGGTGTCTTCCAAACCGTAAGGTTCGTAATCTTCCCGAATGTGCGGGGGATAATCGGAGTAATGGCAGTTCTCCGCACAATCTGGACATTCAACAATTTCGGGAATATATACGCCATGACAGGCGGGGGGCCTGGAAACAGTACGGAAACCCTTCCCCTTCTGGCTTATGAAACCGCGTGGGGACAGTATCTTCTGGGGAAAGCCGGGGCGTTATCGGTTCTGATGACCATTTTTTTAGCCGTCCTGCTTTTCGTGTATTTCCGGGTACTCAAGATAAGGGAGAGCGTCAATATATGAGAGTCACAGAAAGCAGGCTGCGGAATACAGGCGCGTGGCTGTTCAAATATCTGCTTATTTTAATTTTTGTACTGTTCGCCGTGGGGCCGCTTTTCTGGCAGGTGTCCGCTTCCCTTAGGCACGAGTCGGAATATTACCGCGGTCTTACCCTTTTCCCCGAAAACTGGACCCTCATTAATTACGAGAAATCTTTAGAAAAAACGGATATTCTGGTCTATTTCTGGAACAGTATAAAAGTCACCGTCCTGACAACTTTTTTTTCGATACTGATAGCATCCTTGGGCGCTTACAGTCTTTCCCGTTTTGATTACCCCGGGAAAAAACTGATCTCCCGCTCGGTATTACTGGTTTATATGTTTCCGCCGATTTTATTCGTTGTGCCGATTTTTCTCATCATCTACCGCATGGGTCTGCTTGATACTCATACCGGACTTATTTTGAGTTATACTACCTTTTCACTTCCCTTTGCCATGATGATGCTTCTCTCATATTTCGAAACAATTCCGAAAGAACTCGACGAGTCGGGAAGAATGGACGGCGCGCTGAACTCAACAATTTATTTCCGTATCATACTGCCTCTGTCCATGCCCGGAATCGCTACAGTCGCTATCTTTAGTTCCATCACAGCGTGGAACGAATTTTTATACGCGTTAATTTTTATTACTTCTGAATTGAAAAAAACCATTTCTGCCGGTCTTTATCTGCTCATGATGGGAGATATGATGATCGACTGGGGAATGATGATGGCACTAGCTACTATCGTACAGATACCTATGCTCATCTTTTTTATTGTTTACGGAAAGGGACTGGTCCGGGGACTTACCGCGGGAGCAATAAAGGGATAACCGTCCTGAAGGAGAATATGATGAAGTTTATCGGCCATACTATGGGAGTACCCGAACTTACATTGGAAGAAGCTATGAGACTTTTCAGCCGTATAGGGTTTGACGGTATAGAAATAAGATGCGCTGAAAATGGCCATCTGGATACGGACTCCGCCGATTCCAACACAGTGGAATCGCTTAGACAATGGGCCGATTCGTACCGGATGCCGGTTACCTGCCTTACCTCATACTACCGGGATTTTATTACTGAAAAAAGATTCCGGGAGCTTGAAAGTCTGAAAAAAGTCATTTCCATTGCGGAAAAGCTCCGCGCGCCGCTCGTCCGGCTGTACGGGGGAATTGATCCGCCGCCGGAGGGCCGGTCCATAAGGGAGTGCTGGGAGAAAACGGTTTCAGGGATCCAGGAGCTTTCAGCTCACTGTGAAGGCAAAAACGTCCGGCTCTGTATAGAAACCCACGACGGCAGCCTCACCTACACGGCGGAAGACACCGTTAAGATGGTCCGCGACATCGACAGACCTAACGTGGGAATCCTCCTCGATTTCGCCTGGGTCCACTTCCGGGGCAAGGAAGGTCCTGAAGAAACGGTAGAACTGTGCGGACCCTATATTTTTCATTGTCACTACAAGGACTGGAAAATAGGTCCTGAAGGTACCAGAAAAGCGTGTCTTATGGGGGAAGGAGACATTCCATGGGACAGATTTTTCCGCGCTTTAAAAAGATCAGGATACAGCGGCAGTTTAAGTGACGAATATGAACGTTACTGGCACCCGGAAGATCTTCCCCCCGCCGAGCCGGGTATGAAAAAAAATCTATCCTTTGTCAAAAAAATAATTTAAGGGAGCTTTGACAATGAACGATAGGAAAAAAACAGCCGTTTTTCTGGCCCCGGAGGAGCACATTGAAAAGGTATTCGGTAAGGAATTGATCCGGGAGGCGGAATCTCTCTGCCGGATTAAGTCCCGCCATTTGAATGGAGCCGGAAAGGAGGAAATTAAACGTCTCCTGGACGGAACGGAAATAATCCTTTCTACCTGGGGAATGCCCCGGATGGATGCTGAGATCCTAAAGGAAGCTGATGATCTTAAAATTATCATCTACGGCGCCAGCTCGGTTAAGTCCTTTGTTACAGAAGAACTATTCAGCCGAAATATTACCGTAACCTCGGCGGCGGGAGTTAACGGACGGGTTGTGGCGGAATTCTGTCTGGCCCTGATAACCCTCTGTATCAAGGAAGCGTGGTCCTTTATCCGGTTCCCCGAAAAAACAGCGTCTTACTTTACACGGCAGAAAAACTGGACAGGTCTCTCCGGGTTCAGAAACGCGGTAATAGGAATCATCGGCGCGAGTTCGGTAGGCCGATGGGTCATCAGGATGCTGTCCGGTTATCCATGCAGGGTTCTGGTGTATGACCCCCATCTTTCCGCCGGTGATGCCGCGGAAATGGGAGCTCGAAAAGCTGAACTTGACGATGTATTTACGGAAGCTGATGTACTGTCCCTCCATGCTCCCAATCTGCCGGAGCTCAAGGGAATGGTCAGCCGCTCGCACCTGGGTATGATGAAAAACGGAGCGTGGTTTATTAATACCGCCCGGGGAGCTCTGGTGGATCAGCAAGCCCTAATCGAAGAACTGAAACGGGGCAGGATAAATGCCTGCCTTGATGTTACGGATCCTGAACCTCCTGCTGAGGACAGTCCATTGCTTAAACTGCCGAACGTAATCCTGACCCCTCATATGGCGGGAGCAATAGGAAGCGATTGGAAACGGCTCGGTGAGTACTGTCTGGATGAGCTTAGACGGTACTGTGAAGGCAAGCCGGCCCTATCCCCGGTACTTCCTGAAAAACTATCCATTATGGGATAATCCACTAATTTTTCCGGCATTGTGTCGACAAATTTCCCGTTTTAAGGAATACTCTTTGAGTCATGGAAAAAACATATTCAGAATACACAGTATCTTCCGCCGACGTGGATATGAACCGGAGGATCAGAGCCGGAGGGTACATCAATATCTTTATCCAGGCGGCGATAGAATCGGCGGACACCCTCGGTTTCGGCTTCGGAGGACTTGCCGAAGAAAACCTGTTCTGGGTGCTGAGCCGGATGACGGTGGAAATCGAACGGCCTCTTCACTGGTATGACCGGGTAAAGACGGAAACCTGGCCGAAGGATATCGATAGACTGCTCTACTTGCGGGATTTTTTGGTCCGGGATGCCGAAGGTACGGTTACCGCCCGAGCGACGTCGGGC
Source organism: uncultured Spirochaetales bacterium (assembly GCA_964384485.1). Lineage (GTDB taxonomy): Bacteria > Spirochaetota > Spirochaetia > CAYLLE01 > CAYLLE01 > CAYLLE01. Next base: position 33,472 of record CAYLLE010000023.1, read on the forward strand.
TGGCTGGCCGTGGATCTTGCGGCGCGGCGGCCGAAAAAAGTATCGGGAACGGAAGCGGAAGCATTCACCAAGCTAAAAAACTACCATGCTATCAAAGAGCCGCCGGAAAAAGTCGCCGATGTAACTACAGGAAAATCATGGAAGGTTAAGGCAGCTTATTTCGACATCGATCTGAACCGGCATGTCACCGCCACCAGGTATATCGACTGGATGATGGATACATTCGGATCAGATTTTCACGAAAACCGGTATCCAAAATCAATTTCTGTTAACTATATCAAGGAAATACTTCCGGACCAAGAAATCACCCTATTCCGCCGGCAGGCCGGAGAGGATAACTTCCTCTTTCAGGGAGTTAACGACACGACCGGAAATGTATCGTTCAGGGGCAGGATAAATTTCAGTACCGGCAGTTGATACCGAAAATGGAGACGGAATGGAAAACATGTTAAAAAAGGGATGGAATACCGGATGTTATAATACTGATGGCGGGGGCTGGGTTCAGCCGGTTCCGGTTACTGGAAAAGAAAAGATCTGAATGGGATACCACGACCGGCCCTGGATTTTCCGGAAAGGGGGCTGTTATTCGGTACGGTACCGCGCGTCCGGAGGAGCGAAGTCATACCGCTCATTTTCCTGGAACGGTTTCCGGTATATCCACGCGGTAATCCGGCGGTTGCCGGACCGGAATCCTCCCCTCTCCCGGGTATCCTGCATCCAGCGGCAGGTTAAGCTCCCGGAATGTGTTGTTCCGGAACCCGGCGGAGACGAACAGTTTGGCGGTGTACATGGGGATTATTTCCCCGGAACAGGCAAGGAAAGCCTTGGATGTCATGTTTGAAGGATACAGCAGACTCTGCAGCTGTACCCCGTATTTTTACTACTACTTCCTTCCCGCCTTTAGACGGTGCGGAAAGGAATCTATGGCCTATTCCCTGATTAAACAGGAATGGGGAGTCATGACTGCTTCCGGAGCCACGACAGCCTGGGAAGGCTTTCTCGGAAACGAACGGGATTCCCTTTTTCATCTCTGGAGTACCGCCCCGCTCAATTTCCTGGGTGACCCTGATGATTGCGGTTTAGGCGGATCGATCAATCAAAACCGGTCCATCCGGTAGTAGACAAAGGGGATTTCCTCCAGCAGTTTGAGAAGTTCATCGGTGCCTGACCCTTTTGGGAGTCCGGCCTCTTCCCCCCGGAAGAGCTGCCACATTCCGTGACGCTGGTATTCAACAGAAAGTTCAGCGCCAGGTAGACTCCGGCAGAGTTCCATCAAATCAGGAAAACAATAATTGAACGCGAGAACACCCTTGGTCTTTTCCGCGACCGATTCCAGCAGAAGACGCGCGCTGTCCGGAGAATCGGCGCCGAACTCTCCGATGGAACCGTCCGGAAGAAGCTGATAATAACCGATGATCCGGTTTTCCTTCAATGCCGTTGAAAAACAGTCCCATCCCTCCCGTGCTCCGGGACCGAGTACCCGGTGCATCCAGTCATCTTTACTCCGTTCCATGGGACCGGAAAGACCGCGGTTCCAGGATTCGTAAATAGTCTTTATTTCAGAGATATCGGTAAATCGGTCCGTCGGACGGATAATTAAGGAATTTTCGCGGTTTTCCGCCGTATTAACGCGGCAAGTCAGGAGGGGATAGCGGAGAAAATCCCGGTAACCGGAAGAGGAGTATACCTGGTTCTTTCCATAGAGCCACGAAAGGGAACAATCTTCCTGTTTCATGAACGAGAGAACATCTCCCATGAGCATCCGGACAAACCCTCTCCGTCTAAAATCGGGATGAGTACATACACCGCCGATGAGCCCGGCTTTGGGAGTGAGGCCGGAGAGCCTGCAGTGCCAGAGGTATACCGACACTGAAGAAGCCAGTCTCCCGTTGCAGAAAAGCAGCCGGTTCTGCCGGGGTTCCATGGACGGATCGACCCGCTGAAGCCTTCCGTGTGTTTCAGGGTCGGTGTATTTCGGGTCCTCCGGACCGGACGCGTATTCCCGGTAAGACTCGAATTGAAGCTGGAGCCGTTTCTCTGCTTCGTCTGCCCGCATACCCCTGATTTCGATTGTATCACCGTCAATTACCGTTTTCATCTTTGCCGCCTTACCGGGTAATCCAGACAGGAGAGCTCCATGCCGCCTGTCCGTTGTCCTGGGTAATCCGGAGATAGTAGTAGTTTTCGCCGGCAGGAGGTTTTTCGCGGTACATATACTCGGTACTGTATCCTGAACTTGGTACCGCCCTGTGGATCAGCGTTTTATATGAGTTCGCGTATTCCTTCTGCGGCTGGTTTTCATATTCGATGAGTCCGTATTTTTCAGCCGCTATCTTCCGGGCCGCCTCCGGATGAAACAGAACAGTAGATCCGCCGGCCAGTGCCCGAAAATCCGCGGAATACTCCCGGGACTCACTGACGATCCGTACCCGGCTGTCCGGCTTTCCCCGGAGGGTAAAAACCAGCGCCTGCTGAGACTCTTTCTCCGGAAACGGGGCTGTGTTCACCGAGGTGGTAAGAGACCACCCGGCACGCTTTCCATCCAGTTCCGTCCGCTGACCTCCCCGAGTAAAACACCGCTCCAGCCCGGTAATCTCCCCGTCGGGAAATTCCAGAAAGCCGGTCCACTTTTTTTCCGGTATCACAATACCTTTCCCAGGGGGAGGTCCCCAGCCGAACTCCAGACGGAGCTTGATCTCGACTTCACCTGAAGCCGGCAGCTCCCAGGTTCCCCGGTGGCAGCTGGTATCAATAACACGGCCGTTCCTGATCAATTCTATCCGGTCCAGGGAATCAGAACCGGTTACGGTACCGCGGAAAGCTGCCTCGCCGGAGGACCGAAACTCCGAGCCCATGGGATATCCGCCGGCGCTGAAATCTAAAATTATCCGGTCACCGGTTATTCCGTAGGTCCTCCGCTGCCCCAGGGCATCCCAGATATCCCGGCGGGTTAAATCTTCGGCCCAGACCGCGGCCAAACCGTAACCCCACCTGCCGGGAAATCCTCTTCCGTTGTCGCCGGACGCGATGATACCGAACTTGTTTCCCCTCGCGAGCCCGTCGTGAATCGTACCTCCGCTGACCCGGGGACTCATACTGGCGTTCATCCGCATGTCAAAGGGGGTGCCGATTCCTTCCGAGGAACCGTGGACGGAGAAAATCTCGGCTACAGGAGAGACCGCGGGATCGTGAAAACTCCAGTCCTTTCCCCGGTTTCCCACCCGGTACGCCGTATGATGGGGTATGGCGTAGGCTTCCGTTTTTCTCAGATTGGCGAATAGATCGGGAGCATCCATGGAGAGATCCAGGGGAGCACGTTCTTCATCAAAATAAATCACATTATGATCACCCCATAAACGGCGGTCACCGGACCATTCATATCCGGGAAATGTTACCAGCTCCCCTGACCGGTTATACTTCCCGGAAAGTGATTTAATAATCTCCCACTCATCAATAAAACCGTCCTTCATACCCACCGATTCGCTCATGTAATTCCCGGAAGGGTAATAGGTATACGACGGATAATAAATTACCGGAAAAAAATCGATATACCCGCGGGCATATTGAAATGCCCGTTCGATATACTCTTCCCAGCTCTCCGCTCCATCGGGATATCCTTCCCGGAACTGGGTATGTTTCCGGGTATGAAATTGGGTGTGGGCGCATCCGAAATAGCAGTTTAATCCTTCCATATATTTTGTATACCATTATTTAACAAAAACCGTAACCCGGGGACACCAACCCGCGGGGAGCTTGATTCTTCTCTCATACCCGGAGAAAATCGCATAGGAGGAAAAAATGGATATAAAAGAAGAATGGCGCAGGTTATCCGGTGAGCTGGGATACGAGTACACCGACATTTTTTCAATGATCAAGGCGCACCCAAGAACAGCAAATCCCGGTCAACTCCTTTT
>CAYLLE010000024.1:0-36506 GCA_964384485.1 uncultured Spirochaetales bacterium
GTTTGACACTGCCGTGTTAAAAGATTTATATTGATTCAGCTATGATTGATCTTAGAGGCATTCCCGCGTCTCCCGGTTTTGCCATTGGTAATGTATTTCTCTATATAGATGAAAATCCCGAGATCCCGCAATACGACGTGGATTTGAGCCATGTCGCGTTGGAGATGGAGCGTCTGAGTGACGCTCTTGACAAGGCCACCGAGGAGATTGAAACTCTCAAGGAGAGGTATAAGGACGAAAACGGAATTGAGGATATCAAATTTCTCGATTCCCATCTCCTTATGCTGAAGGATCCTGAGTTTAAGGGAAATATCGCGGAAAATATCAAGAAAAAACTCAAAAATGTTGAATGGATCCTTTTTGAGGAGATTCAGTCCCTGGTGAACCGCCTCAGTTCCACGGATAACGAATACCTGAAAGAACGCGCGGCTGATCTGAACGATGTTTCACGGAGAGTGCTTAACCATCTCATGTACCGGGAGAAGATCTCTCTCTCGGATCTGACATCGGAGGTAATCCTGGTCACTCATGATCTGCTGCCGTCCGACGCGGTGGCAATGAATAAACGCATGATTAAGGGCATTGCCATGGACGCCGGAGGAAAAACTTCCCACACGGCGATTTTGGCACGGTCTTTCGAAATTCCGTCCGTTCTCGGTCTTTCAAATGTTTCCCGGCAAGTTAAAAACGGTTCAGAAATTATTGTGGACGGAACTAGAGGCCGGGTTATTATTGATCCGGATCAGGCAACAAAAGAGCGGTACATCAGTATGCTCAAGGATTGGGAAGAACGGGAAGTTCAGCTCATGGGCCTTCACGATCTCCCGGCAGAAACAAGGGATGGGAAGCTTATCTCTTTAGAGGCGAATATCGAAGTTCCCGAGGAAGTTGATGCGGTTGTGTCTCACGGCGCGGACGGGATCGGGCTTTACCGTTCCGAGTTCCTGTTTCTGCAGCCCGGAAAGCTCCCATCCGAGGATGAACAGTATAACGCTTACCGGTATGTGCTGGAATCCATGGATAATAAACCGGTTACCATCAGGACTCTTGATGTGGGCGGAGATAAGGTAGTTCCGGAACTGGAAGGAATGAGCGAAAAAAATCCTATCCTCGGATGGCGGGCCATCAGATTCTGCCTCTCCCATATTCAGCTATTCAAAACCCAGCTCCGGGCAATGCTCAGAGCATCGGTTCACGGTAATATGCGGATAAATTTTCCCATGATCTCGGGTATCGAAGAACTTAATAAAGGACTGGAAGTGCTGGAAGAGGTTAAAGAATCGCTCCGGCAGGAGGAGATTCCGTTTAAGGAAAATATCCCGGTGGGTATAATGATCGAAGTTCCTTCCGCCGCACTGACATCCGATATTTTGGCAAAACAGGTCGATTTTTTTTCAATCGGCACCAATGACCTAATCCAGTATACCATTGCGGTGGACCGGGGAAACGAAAATACCGCCTATCTCTATGAACCGTTTCATCCGGGGGTGCTCCGGCTCATAAAGACCATTATAGAGAGCGGACATGCCCAGGGAATACCAGTGGGCATGTGCGGAGAAATGGCAGGCGATCCCATGGCTTCGGTGATTCTCCTCGGGCTGGGGCTGGACGAGTTAAGCATGAGTTCATTCAGTATTCCCGAAGTCAAAAAGATTCTGCGGAACGTTTCTTTAGCGGAAGCGGAAGAGATGGTCGGCGTTGTAATGGGTATGAAATCGTATGTGGAGATTGACGCCTATATTCAAAAAGTGATGGAGGAACGGTTTGATATCCACGCCTACTAATCCGGTGATGCCGTCCATAGCCATTGTGGGCAGGCCGAACGTCGGCAAGTCCACCCTTTTCAACAGAATGGTCCGAAAGCGGAAGGCGATAACCGATCCGACGCCTGGGGTTACCAGAGACACAGTGGAAGCTGTTGTTTATATCGGTGACCGGCCTGTCCGGCTCATCGATACCGGCGGGGTAACTGCAGATCAGGGGGAAATTGAATCTTCCGTTACCGAACGGAGCTACCGGGCTCTCCGGGAGGCGGATATAATTCTCCTGCTGCTGGATGTGACCGGAGTCACCGGGGAAGATACTGAATTTATCGAATCCCTTCGTCCGTACCGGGAAAAATCCGTCCTCCTGGTAAATAAGGTTGATAATCCCGCCAGGGAAGCGGAAGGATGGAATTATTTTTCCTTCGGTTTCTCTTCCACCCTCATGATCTCTGCGGAGCACGGGGTAAACATGGACGAACTATATACGGTCCTGGAGGAACGGCTTTCCCTGCTTCCCGGGAGCGGAGAGTACGAAGGCGCCGCTCTGGAACCTGTCAGGATTGCCATCCTGGGGCAGCCGAATACCGGAAAATCAACCCTCCTTAATACACTTACCGGTTATGACCGGTCCCTGGTGACCCCGATTCCCGGAACAACCCGGGATGTGGTCGAGTCCATGGTGAACCTCGGCGGTCGAAACTGCATCATCCTCGATACGGCAGGTATCCGGCGGAAAAGCAAGGTGAAGGAAGCGGTAGAGTACTACTCGGTAAACCGCGCAATAGGCATAGTTGAAGAGGCCGATGTTGTTCTGCTTATGATTGACGCGGTGAAAGGTTTCGTGGATCAAGACAAAAAAATTGCCTACCAGGCGGCGAAACGGGGTAAGGGTATAATCATTGTCCTCAATAAATGGGATATGATGAAGGATATCGGAAACGCCTTTAACGCGGTATCCGACCGGGTACGCTATCTGTTTCCCGTCCTTGAGTTCGCCCCGATAGCGGCGATTTCCGCGAAAGAAAATCAAGGTATCGGCAAGCTCATAAAGGCGGTGTTCAATGTCCATGCCCAGCTGAATCGTCACGTAGATACCGGACTTTTAAACCGGAACCTGAAAAATTGGCTTCGGGCTAATCCCCCGCCCCTGGCAGGACGGCAGCAGATTAAGATTAAATACATGACCCAGACAGGAGAGAATCCGGTTCATTTCCTGGCATTTAAGAACACGGGCAAAAAGCTGCCTGAAAGTTATGAGCGGTATCTAATAAACTGTATCCGGAAGGACCTCGGTTTCAGTTCGGTTCCGGTTTTTCTCAATTTTAAAACCGGCGCGCAAAATCCCTACAGTCAGGCCGCCCCTTCCGCTTCACGGAAAAAATGAGACATTATTCCATAGGCGAAGTTTGTGAAATACTCAAGATTAAACCCCATATACTCCGGTATTGGGAAAAAGAAATTGAACTGCTTACACCGGTAAAAGACCGTTCCGGAAGAAGGATTTATTCGTTCCGGGATATACAGCTTCTATTCCGGCTTCGGTATCTCATTTACACCAAAAAATACACGGTGGAGGGAGCAAAAAAAAAGCTCCTCGATGAATTGGATGGGAAACAGGGAAATCTGAAAGCTGAAATCATGCTCCAGCGGGATAATCTATTATCTCTTCTATCAAAGATTAAGGAGGAACAGAAAAAGGCCGATTCTTTTTTACCGGAGTTCAAACAGAATCCCGCGTTCAATCCCATCGTTGTTACCGGCCGTCCCGGCAGCTCTCTTCAGGCTGAACGTATTTCCCGGGGAAGGGAAGTGTATCCCCGTATCTCTGTAATCAGCCTGATCTGTAAACGGGACCGGGGGGATGAGAAATTCCTTTCCCGAACGGCCCATGCTCTACTGGAACTGGAGGAGGACGGTTTTAAACCTGCTGAGTGGCGGGTTCTTGTTTCACCCGGACAGGAGAAACAGATTAAAGACCGTCAAGATATCTCCGGGGAAAAGGGGACACTCCTGGAACCGGTAATCGATGTGCTCTCCGGTGACTCCGGAATGAGGGATATTGCTGAATACTGCAGATTAAAATTGAGAGGAAATATGGCCGCGTTTGACTTCCTGCCGCAGCCTGAATTCGCGGGAGCATTTGTTCAGGTCTGCGCAGATATCGGATGCCCCGGGCAATTCATCTCCTCCCGGGAAGAGGGGATCTTCCTGCCTGAAGGAGGATGGATTGTGAACCGGGATTTTTTTGTAGAAACAGTGCAATCTTCCGATAATAACAGTATCAGGCAGTTTACCGATTTTTTCGGGTATACTGATAAATCTATGGTGTATGTGATAGAATAGGTACCATGAAAGTTTTTGACATGAAAGTAACCCGGTGTCTGACTCCGGTTTTCTTTATATGTGTTTTTCTGTTTTTTCTGCCCGGGGCAGTATATCCCCTCAGTTATGAATTATCAGAATCCGATAACAGTGAAATCAGAACACAGCTTAAATCTCTTATCTGGAGCCCAGTGTCAGATTTAAAGGCAGTTCCGAGACTGGTGTACCATCAGAAAGAGGCGTTTCCGAAGGTTACTGTGGATGTACAGCACACAAGAGAATCCGTTTACATCCTGTTCATAAATAATGCCGAATTAGGTCTCCCGGTATACTCTCGAGGGAGTTATATCATTAAACGGGATAAGCAGGACGGGTCTTTTGTTCATTTGAAGGTTTTCTATCGCAGTGACCCCTATTTTTATGTCCGTATATACCCGGAAGAATCGGGGGACACGGTCCGGGCATCGATGAATGTTTATGTGATGGATCACCTGGTCTATGAGCATCTGCCCGTCAATACTCCGTTCGAAAAACTCCTTACCGCTCCCTTTTCCTCAATTCTGAATGCGACAGCTGATTTGGTGGATTGGGATCTTTTATTAAGCGATACCGATCCCGCTCTGTATAAGCAGTCAAGAGATGTTGTTGAAGCGATACGGAGCAAAATTCCCGTTATGAGGGATGAGGAAGACGGAGCTCAGAATTCCCGGGGAGACTTTGTTTACATAGAAACCCTAAGTCTTCAACAGGGTCCCGGCGGCTTTAACTGCTCCGGATTTGCCAAATGGGTAGCCGACGGTATCTATTACCCCCTGTCCGGAAGATACCTCGAAATTGAGGATCTTAAGGTAAAACATCAAGATGTCCGGGGAAACAGATGGAGTACCCGGTGGGAGGATGCACGGGATCCTTACTTCGGACTGGATTGGACCAGAAACATCGCGCGGGCAGTGAAGGAGGCCCGGTACCCGGGTGGAACCTATGATATTGAATCTTCCGACATCAAAGAGCTTCCGTTTTCACCCTATATTGAAGATGTGGGCATTCCCCTTGAACATCTTTCTCACAACATGTTTGCCCTGGCTATCCGGAACCCGGGAAAAGTGTACTTCGGCTCCGTGAGTGTTCCCAGGGGCGATGATCCTCCTTTGCTTCAGCATGTTCACGTTTTGGTGATGATTCCGTATTTTGAAGAGCAGGGGAGGTTTTCGCTGGCAGTTTTTGAACGCTCCACAGAAAATACTCTAGAGAATGTTGAATCCCGTTATCCGGGAGGATATATTCATCTTGTCTCTGTCCCCGTGGGCAGCGCTTTCACACCACCGTCATTTTAAAAGGAATAGAGGAGTTTTTAACTATATGAAAATAAAAATCCCGTTATTAATAGTGATATTGACATTCCTGTCCGCGGCGATCTACGGACAGATATCAGATAAAGACATCTTTCTGGAAGCGGAAACAAGGTTCCTGAACAAAGATTACGAGGTAGCTTTGGATCGGTACAATACCTTGATACGGGAATATCCGTTTTCCGATTATCTTTCGGACTCGCAGTTCAAAAAGGCGGTAACATTGTACCGTCTCGGCCGATACCCCGATAGTTTAACCCTCTTCCGGAAAGTAGAAACCCGGTACCGGTCCACCCGGTTCCTTGAATACGTACCGTTCTGGAAAGGAGTAGTGAAGTATTCTTTGGGATCCTACGAAGAGGCTATGGATGATCTTCAGGTATTTATTGAAGTCAATAAGGATGATTCCGATCTTCGAAGACAAGCGTTACTTTATCAGGGGCTGAGCGCGCTGAAAGCCGGCTTGCTTAATCAGGCCGAAGAAAGTTTCACGCTTCTTTTGACCTTGCTCGACGAACCCTCCGATGAGCCGGCGGCGGTTACGCAGCTGCTATGGATTTATCTTCAGGCAGGTAAATGGGACGAGGCTGTCGATCTGTTTGAACGGACCGATGTAAAAGCTTTACCCGATCAATGGCGGGGGTATGTCATACTTTACGGCGCCGAAGCGTACACGGCGCTGGGCAGAACCGATGACGGACAGCTCTACTTCGAGATGATTACCGATGAAAAACCGGAAATCGCGCGGATAGCATATCAGCGTCTTTTTGAATTGAATCAGAACGGCGGAAATGATGATGATTTGATTCAGCTGGTACGGAGAGCCGAAGAAGTGCTGTCCGGACATACGGATGTGCTGAAAAACTTCTGGCTAAGTCTTGGAGTCCAGAGCTACCGGTCCGGTAAAATCGAATTGGCCGAATTATACCTCTCTAAGGTATGGGATATCAGAAAAAACATTCCGGTACAGGCCACTGTGCCGCTATATTTAGCAGAGATATACGCAGCACGGGGAGAGACGGATAGAGCGATTAAAACATTGGAAGAATTTCTTGCCTTCGGTGAGGACCGGCTTCCATCAATTCTCTTCAGTCTCGGAAGTCTTCATCTCTCATTGGATAACTGGCAGGAGGCTTCGCGGTATTACGAACAGCTTATCGCGGAATATCGGGATTTTGATTTCATCAACGACGCGTATTACCAGTACGCCTATTCCCTTTACAGAATGGAAAAGTACGGAGAATCAATCGCGGTAATTGATACCATGAGATCCCGGGGACTTACCGGCAATCTGGACGCCAAGGTAAAACGGCTGGCCACTATTCTTTACCGGGAAATGGGACAGTTCAGCAACGCCGTCAACACAATTCAGGAATACCTTCCCGCTGCGACAAAGGATTACGCGGTCAGAATTGAGTATCTCAAGCTGCTGTTTATCGAGGAACGGTACCGGGAACTCATCGATCAGGCGGAAAAATTCCTTCAGGAGGACCAGCGAATAAAAGGTGCCGGTCTGGCATACCCAATGCAGATAAATTACATGAAAGGTTTGGCGGAAATTATACGGGGAAATTATCAACAGGCTTCGGTTTCATTGCAAACAGCCGCCGAAAATTATGAAGTTCTGGCCGGCAGTAATCTTCTTAATGACGGGATGCAGGGAATATATCCCTACATCATCTTCTACCGGGGATGGTCCCTGTATAAATTATCCCGGCATGGGGAAGCATTTGAACAGTTTGAGATGTTTTTAAGACGGTTCACGAATCACGAACTCCGGACCCGGGCTGAATATCTTGCCGGATGGAACGCTTTTAACGCCGGCAAATACAGTTCCGCTGAGACCTACCTCTATATAATTATCCGGAAAGACGCGGAGGAACCGTTTAGGCAGAAAGCTGTTTTTCTGCTGGGGAATACTTTTTCGGAACAGAACAGGAATCAGGAAGCTCTCGATCAGTTCAATACGATCTATACGGAGTACCCGGATACCGATCTCGCCGATGACGCGATGATCCAGCAGTCCCGTATTCTGGTGGAGATGGGCAGAATAGAAGATGCCGTGTCTATTCTCCTTAAACTCTTTAAGGAATATCCAAGAAGCACCTTAGCCGAATCGGCCCTTTACCGGCGGGGAGAAATTCTTTTTGAAGAAGGTGATTTTGAAAAAGCCGGGGAGGCTTTCCGGAAATACCGCTCATATTATCCTGACGGAAAAATGATCGGGGCTGCCCTGTATTGGGGCGGAATGGCTTCTTATTATCTGAAGGAATATGCCGGAGCTCTGCTGCTTTGGGAAAGACTCATCAAAACGCAGCGTACCAGTTCTTTCAGACCGGATGCCATGGTCCGTTCTGCGGAAATCTACGAAGAGGAGGGTGATCATAAAAAGGCCCTCAGTCTTTACACCGAATTGATCGCGCTTTATTCAAGAGAAGCGGAAACAGTAGACGCCGAACGGAAAGCTTCAGAGCTCAGATACCGTATTCTGGGACTGGACGAACGGGAGGCCGAGTTATGGGTCACAATAGACATGGAAGGCGGAACAGCCACGCCGGACGGCCGACAGGCGGTTATCGAATTGGCCAGGTTCTATATTATTGAAGAGCGGGGAGAAGATTTATCGGGATCTATCCTGGTTCAGCGGCTCCAGCAGGTCGCGGAAGCTTCAGAAACAGATCCCGCCCGGGCTTCACAGGCGATGTATCTTCTTGGCGAATACTTTGCCAAGGAAGATGAGTATATGAAAGCGGCAAACACTTTTCTGGAGGCGGTTATAATCAATCCCGCTGATCCGAGTCTATCCGCCCTCTCTCTTTATAAAGCGGCTCAGATGATGAAGATCGCCGGACAGCCGGAAGAGGCTGGAAAAATTGCTGAACGGCTTGAGAAGAATTACCCCGATTCCCGCTGGACGGCGGAGGTAAAGAAGCTCCTGGGTGATGAGTAGTACCTTTACAATTTGTTCTATATGCGAGGTATAGCAGTATGAAAAAAATAATAATATATATATTGATGTTCTCCGCGGCTTTAACCGCCGCTGCTCAGGAGGGAACACCGGATCTCCCGGGCAGCCCGGAAGAGCCTTCTATTGTGCTTCCCGAAATGTTCCTTGAAATTGAAGATCTTTCCGCGGAAAAGCTTGATGCGGTTCTACCCCCCGGCGAGGAACTGGAGGTTCCCGATACTGCGATCCCTCTTCCCGAGCTGGATCCGATGGCGGTAAGTGATGACACATTTTTGATACCCCTGCCGTCGATAACGGGTGAAACCGGAACGGTTACCTCCGGTGAAAGTTCTTTTTACAGTACCGGACTTATCGGAATCGGCACGATGAATAATATAATCGGGTCTGTTTCTCTGTACAAACTGGGCGATGAACCGAGATTCACCTTTCAGTTTTCCCACGAAAGTGTGGACGGATATGATTTTAATCCCGCCGGTACCGGTTTTTTTCGTAAAACCGATGACCTGTCGGGCTGGCTTTCACTCAGGTCAGGCAGTGTTCAATTAAGGGGCGAAGGATCATACCGGGAAGATGAGGAAGGGCTTCAGCAGCAGGCTCCTTACTATGCCGCAGCCCTGAAACAAAGCACGGGACAGCTGAGTTTCTCTATCGATCCTGTTACGAGTCCGTTGTTTTTCAATTCAAATTTCACGGTACTTTCCGGTAAGCGGATGCTCACTTCCGCCACAGCCGACACTGCACCGGTTAACCACAGAGAGATAAAAATCGGAGGGAGCCTGGTGGGGGGCGCGGATTTTTCTTCACTGGCCCTTCATCTCTCGACAAGGTATTCATACCGGTTCCTTCCCGGATATCCGGATCTGCAGTCCCATCGTGTTTTTGTTGAAACAGGATTCGACGCGGCCTTGCGTGATGTTGTTGTTTTTGACGGTAATGCCGGATTCGCGTATACCGACAGCCTCGGCTCCCTCTTTCCCTTCGGTCTATCCGTCAGCTTAATACTTAAGGATTCCTTAGTCTTAAGTGTGGGAGGGGGATACCGGGTAGTTCCGCAGGATTATACCGCTTTATGGAATGATTACCGGCTCCTGGAGCTTCAGACCACCCTCATAGACGGCACAGAGTGGTACGGTTCTGCCGGGATGAAAATACAGAACAGGATACGGTCCCTCTACCTTGAGGGGCTCCTGGGCTTTTCCTACCGGGAAGGCGTAATTGAACTCAATGGTTATGAGCCGCAGCAGGGGGCCTATCCCTTTGTGCAGCGGAATCTGACAACTCTTTTCCCCAAAGTAATCCTGAATTACTTGCCCGGAGATCTTTTCAATTTCTCGATAGGCTGGGAGGGAGTTCTCCTTGAACGGACAGTCCAGGAGGACGCGCACCGTTTTCTGTGGGAAGCCGGAATGAACAGCCGTGACGGAAGATTCGGAGCGGGATTTACCGGCTGGTCGGCCCTGAATAATTGGCGCTTTGAACTGCCGGTTCTGGATTTTTCCGCCTTCTTTAAAGCGACCGAAGGGGTGGAGTTCATTTTGGAAGCTGACGATATACTTTCACCGGTGCAGGAAGACGGAAGGACTACCATAGCACCCTTTATTGCTCCGGGATTCCGGATGACTTTTAAAACACAAATCTCACTATAAGAGGAGAAAGAAAAATGATTGATTTGATAGAAAGGGGAGGCATAGTGATGATTTTGATCATCGCCCTCTCATTTATAGCCGCGGTGATAATAATTGAACGGCTGCTTTTTTTCCGGAAAATACGGGGTAATGAAGAACAGCTTATCAAGCGGCTCAGTTCATCTCTGGAGAAAGGACACTACGATGAAGCCCTGAATATCTGCGAAACCCATCCCTCACCGCTGACCAATTTAATGAAAGTCGGAATTGATTACCGGCATTACGATGAAACGGTTATCAAAGCCGCAATCACCGATGCCGCGAATATGGAAGTCCCCCGGATGGAGCGGTTTCTTTCGGCTCTCGGCACGATAGCCCATATCGCGCCCCTTCTCGGATTGTTAGGTACGGTAACCGGCAACATCGAGGCATTCGGGGTACTGCGGGATTTCGCGGCATCCGACCCAAGTAAGCTCGCGGGAGGAATTTCGGAAGCCCTTCTAACCACTGCCGCGGGAATCATCGTTTCAATACCGGCTGTCATTTTTTACAATTATCTTGTGAGTAAGGTTAACCACTCGATAATCAGACTGGAAAACCGGGTCAATGAACTCGTACTAATATTAAAAGGAAAAGGGAATGCAGTTCAGACGTAGACACAATCCGAAGGCGACGGTAGATCTTGTTCCCATGATCGATGTGGTGTTTCAGCTTGTGGTATTTTTCATGGTGTCGACAACATTTGATCTTACTCCGGGTATTAAACTGAACTTTCCCGAATCGGCCACCGCGGAACAGGTTGTAATGAATCAGCTGGTCGTTTCCGTGAAAGGAGAAAACGAACTGTACCTTAACAAGGAGCGGCTAAACAATCTGCAGGAACTGGATACTCTTCTGGCCTCTATTGATGAAGATATTCAGGAAGAGATGAACAGTATTGTTCTGGAAGGCGATAAAACGGTATCGTACGATTTTCTGGTACAGATCCTGGATGTCTTAAGAAAAAACGGATTCAAAGGGGTTAATTTAAAAACCTCTCCAAAGGATTAGGAATTATTATGTCGGAACAGAATGGGCAGGACAGAAAACGGCTTTTTGTTTCCCTGGGTGCTGCCGCGGTGTTTCATATCATCATTTTTACGCTTATTTCGCTTTTTGGGCTGTTTGAAATGTCCGCTGAAGAAAAGGATGACACGATATATGTGGTCCTGGATGCTCCGGTCCCGGAAGAGGAAACTCCGCCGGAGGAACCGGAGCCGGAAACGGAACCCGTCCCTCCCCGGGACGATCGGCTCGCAGGTAAAACAGAAGAGACCCCGGAACCGGAACCGCGAGAAAACGAACCTCAACCGCAGCCTCCGGCTGAGCAGCCCGCCGAGCCGCAGCCGGCAGCCGAAAATAACCCGCCCGGTTTTTCCGACGAGATCGCTTCCGCGCGGAGTGATTTCGACCGTTTCCTGACGCCTTCGGAATCATCCGGTGAAGATACGGAAAATCCCCGGTTTGACAGCCCGATAACTCCCGACAGGGATATACCGGACAATATAGACCGGTCCGAAGAAAACAGAGCCCTGGTTGACAAATGGCAGGAAGAAACTGCCCGGAATCTGACCAATCCAAGGGAACAGCCCCGGGATGAGGACGATCAGGAGGATACGGGCGGACAGGGCGGGGGAGAGGGCTTATCCGGAGAAACCCTCCGGTCCCTGGATGAACGGCTGGAAGGCGGAACAGAAACCGGAGGAGGCGAAACAGCACCCGGGGATGCGGATCCGGATCCCCGGGGAGCCGTCGACGGAGACAGCAGGATTACCTGGGAAGGGACGGTAAAACGGACAATCGTGAGTGCTCCCGAGCCTGATGTGACCGCGGAAGATTTTTCACCGTATGAAGTAACCCGGGTAAAAATTGTAATGTCGTTCACGGTTACTCCGGAAGGATTTCTATCCTCAATTCAGCCGGTGGGAAATTATCCCTACACAAAAGTGATCGATAAGATCACCGAGGTAATGCGGAATTCCTGGAAATTCGAACGGGGACCGAGAGCGCAGGGCCAGGTTGCGATAATAATTAACCCCCTTGACAGTTAAATTCAGCCGAAAGTTCCCGAAGTCCCCGCTTCACAATTGAATTTTTCGTGATATAATGTATTTTAGTATTAGAAGTTATTACTAAGACGCATATTAAAACGGGAGGGGAGATATGTGGTTGACACCAGGTGATTTTGTCGTACTGGGTGTCGTCTTGGTTATTCTCATGGTGTTCCGTCAATTAGACCGGAACAACCGTTCCATGGAGAAAATCAAACGATATGCTGATAAGGTGACATCCGATCTCGGAGGGCTTATCGAAGAAAAGGCCACCCGGATCAAAGATATGGGTATCGAACTGGAGGTCCATCAGAAAGCCGCCAAAGAGGTACTGAAACGAATTCAGGAAACAGAAGAAAGCCTCAACGGCAGGGTAATTCAGATAGAGAATATCGGAACAAGGATCGGAGATTACGATTCCGCCCTGGACGAACTCATGAAGATGACCAAGCAGGCGGAAATTAATATGACCCGTCTTCATGAAGAATCAGAGTTCACGGACAAAGTATCCAAACGGCTCCGCCACGCATCCGCTAAAATGAACGAGCTGGAACAGGGTATACCCCAGCTTACGGATCAATTCCGCAAGTATAACGACGAACAGATGGAAAACATCGAAGAGAGACTCTTCCGCGAATCAGAACAAAAGATCGGGGAGCTGTCCGGGAAGATTGATCAGGAAGGGGAGCGGGTAAACGCTGTACTGGTAAAAATCAATACCGAAGTGAATGAGACAAAAGAACGGATGGAAGCAGGTCTGGCAGATTACCGGAGCCGTCTGGAAAACATTGAACAGGATTTTCTGGGGCGTCTTGATCAGCTCGTCGCGAAGGGAGAAAAGCTGGAAACAAGGGGGCTGGAAAAACTCCGGGAACACATCGAGACCAGGATAAGAGAAACGGCAAAATCACTGAACGAATCGGTAGCGGCAGTCAGAGCGGACATGGATGAAGCCCAGGGAAGTCTTGAAGACCAATACCACTCCATTGAAGATGATCTGGAAAACCGTACTGCCGGATTTTTCCGGACTATGGATGAAACAAAAAATACCCTGGATTCAGAATTGGAAAATCAGCGCGCGGATCTCCATTCACAGCTTTCCGATTTAAAGTCCTCGGTCTCAGAGCGGCTCGGAAATCTTGACAGCGAAATGGGCAGGATAGAAAATCAGATTGAATCAAAACTGTCGGCCGCGGAAACCAGGTCCGAAAATCTCGCGGACGGAGTACTTGGAGAAATAAAATCCCATCTTGATGAAAAGATAAAAACGGTTTCATACGAGATGGACCAGATGGTTGAAGGCTTAAAATCATCCATGGCGGCGAAACAGGAATATATGGAAACCGGAGTGAACCGGTTAGTCTCCCGTTTTGAGGAATGGAACAGCAGAACAGACGGGTATATCACAAATTTGGAGACCCAGAAGGGGAAATCGAAAGAGCTTGTCGCTGAAATTGATCATCATCATACCGAATTTACCAGAAGATCAGATGAGCTCAAAGGTTCGATCATTGCACTGCAAAGTGAACTTTCCGGTAAACTGAATGAAGCAACGTTCACGGTAGAAGACAAGGTTCTCGGCACAATAGAAAAGAGACTGAAAGAATACGAGTCGGTTTTTCAGGCACGGCTGGAAAAAATTGAATCGGTCAATACGGATATTGACGGACTGGAAAATAATCTAAAGGCCATGATGGAGGACGTAACCGAAAAGGTCCGCGGTGAACTGAAAGATTTCGACAGCCGTATGGCGGAGGAGCGAAAAGAAAACCTTCAGACCGCGGAAAATGAGATGGATGGAGTCCGGGATGAAATTAAAACTCTGGAACAGGATATCAACGAGCTCAAATCCAGTGCCTATAAAAATGTTTCCGAAAAGCTTCAGGTTTTTGAGGACGATTTCTTCGCCGATCTCAAAGAACGGAATCTGTCAATGCAGAACAGGCTTGCTTCCTGGCAGGATGAAATTGAGGAGTCCATAAAGGGCATCTCCAGCAATGAACGGTCAGAGCGTATTAAACTTGAAGAATCCTACAAAGAAGAATTGAAACTAAAATTGGAAGGGTTCCGGCAGAAGGTGGACAGTCAGTTTGGAGAGTTCAGGATTGAACTTACGAATTACCAGCAGGATGTAAAGGAATCTATCGGCGCGATAGATACGGATATGGAAAGTTTCCGGTCCAGTATCAGAAACGAAATTAAGGAAATTTCTGAAGAATCCCAGAAAGATTTTAGCCATGAGTTCGCCGAGTACAACACCAATGTGGGAGAAAAAGTCAGAACATTTGAGCGTGAAATATCCAACCGGCTCGATGAGATGCGCACCTACATCGAAGGTAAGGATAGTGATTTCAACGCCCTCATCGAAAGCACCAAATCCGACCTGAACCGGTGGCAGACGAAAGTTTCCCAGGATATGAATGCCGGGGAAACCGATCTGAATAACCAGCTCGCTAATCTCAAAGTCCAAATTTCCAGCAGTATCGGTATGATAAAGGAAGATCTTTCCGAACAGCAGGAACAGATTCTGTCCGGGACACGGGAAGAGCGGGACCAGCTTAAGGATGAATTAAAGGAAATCGGGGAAGCTGTCCGGATGCTGAAAGAAGATGTGCAGGAAAGGGCTGAAACGGTCATGCACGGATTGGATAAGCGTGAGATGGATGTTAAAACTGAAACCGATAAACAGATAAAAGAGTTCCGTACTTTATCCGCTACTACCAGAGACCAATTTCAGGCGATGCGGGAAAAGCTCTTTGGGAAGATTCAGGAAGACTACAATATGCTGCTGGTTAACCTGGAAGAAATAGAAAAAAGACAGAAAAACTTCACCGAACAGACCAAGATCTTCGAACGCGCCGACGCGATGAAACGGGGTTTGGAACAGAATATTCTGGAATTAAAGGAAGAAATCGGCCGGATTGAAGAGCGGCGACGGGAAATGAACGAGATGGAATCCCAGATGGACCGAATAAAAAAGTCAAGCCAAAGCGTCAGCGAAAAGGTTTCCAAGTTTTTCGCGGAAAAGCGGAAAATTGATTCTCTTGAATCGGATTATCATAAACTGATATCTCTTTCCCAGGCTGTAGAAACCAAAATCGAAAAAGTGAACGCGTCTAATGATACTCTGCAGGACATCCAGATCCGGCTTAAAACACTGAACGATCTGGAAAAAGAGGTTGAAGCCCGGTTTGACCGGCTGGAGAAAAAACGGAGTGTTCTTGATATGACAATGCAGGGTGTTGATAAGAGTTTTCAGCAGCTTGAAGGAATAGAAGGTAAAGTAAAAAAATTGGAGACCAGTATAGATATATTTCCCGAGCAGATGGAAGATATTTCTAAGAGACTGTCCGATCTGAGCAGTAATAAAAAAGACGCGGATGACGCGATACGGCAGCTGAGTGAAATTCAGGGTGTCTTGACAGATATAGAGGGCAGGATGGAGGATCTGCAGAAAGCCCGGGAATGGCTTGCCAGAACAGAGACAAGACTTGAGGAAGTGGGAAGGCAGGCACAGGACCAAATCAAGATACTCGGAACCCTTATCAAGGAAGAGGTGAAAACCACCGGAAAGGAGAAGGGAGGTGCTCCCCCATCAAGCTCCCGGGAGATGGTAGTAAAACTGGCCAGGCAGGGATGGACGGTAAAAGAGATAGCTAGAGCCACAAAGCTCGGTGTAGGTGAGGTCGAATTGATTCTCGAAATGGGGGTTAAATAATCACCGGTAGACCCGTATTAATGCCGAACCGCCCTCCATGTATCCGGCGTAAATTCGGGTGTCCTCTATCTCGAGAGAAAAAGAACTTACACTAAATGCTCCGGTTACGGTTTCGTCATCTTCCGAAAGGGGAATGACGGTCCAGCCGGAGTCTGTGAGTTCAGTTATAATACCCCGATATTCTTCATTTTCCCGATAAAAGAGGTAAACGGTTTCATCTTCATATCCCAGCGCGGCTGTATCCGCGGCAGGATACGCGTCGATAGGGAATTCCTCTCCCAGATGCAGCCATTGGTCTTCGGTGAATTTGTGCACCTGCAGGCCCTCCTCCTCAGAGAAAAAAGCGGTAAGAACCGGCTGACCGTCATTTCCGGCGGCGGCATCAATGTACCCGTCCGGTATTATTCCGGAGGATATTTCCCCTTCATTCACCCAGTCCTGCCCGTCAAATGTGTATAGCCGTACCCGGTCATCCGAACCTGATGCCGGATCAGACCCCGCGGAATAGAGTGTCAGCGTAATCTTTCCGTCCCTCGCTGTAAGGATTTCGAACCAATTTACAGCTGTATCAGCCGGCAGAGAATCAAGGATCTGCCAATCGGTATCGTTGTATTGGTAAATCAGTATCCTGCCCCCGTCTATGTATGCGATGTAGTACGATCCTGCCGTTCCGGCAACAAGCTGCAGATTCATTATGGATCCCGTACCGAACTCAGGGCTCCCCAGATCGGTCCATTCTTCATCGCTATAAACCGCTGCCGAAATCTTGCCGTCCCGTCTTCCGTCGGCGTACGCGACCGCGGGTATCCCGTCCGCACCGGATATACTAAATAAGCCGGCAGGTCCGGTTCCGCCGAATCCTCCGGAAGAATAAACCGCGCCGACCGGTTCTCCCAGCTGTTCCCAGTTCCCGTTTTCCTCTTCGCCGTAGACCGTAACCGGACCTTCCTCCCCGGATCCGGCCGTAACCGCAAAGGCGTTCCTGCGGCCGTCGATGTGAAAGCGGAATCCGGAAACTCCGCTCGTGATTATGCTGGTATCCCATTCATACACATGATCGGCGATACCATTAACCGGTTCACTCAGCGGAGTTTCAATTTTCCCGGTCGGATCCGCAGCTTGAATTTTGTACCAATACGGGACCGCGAAATCAATGTCCGTGTCTACATAGGAGGCGGCGGCTGTCGAATCTATGTATTCATATTCGCCATTTTCCGCTTCGGATCGATATATGTGATAAACACCGGCGCCGGATACGGTACTCCAGGTTACGGTGATCTTGTCTGTTTCGTCCTGTGTGGCAGTTACAGAGGCAGGAGGAGCTTCCGGGGGGCTCCACTGACTGCATGCAAAGATGGAAAAAAGTGACAGAAACAATATTGAAAATTTCCTCATCAGCATAACTTACTCCTTAGGACTGTCAGAACCGTTCAGAAAATGAAGCTTCGAGTGAAAATGCAAAAGTCGGTCCTGTCTCATTCCCCGCGGCTAAAGCGGACGGATTGGTGAATTCATCCCCGATATTTCCGAAGGTCATCCGCAGGCTGCCGGTTAAGGTAAGCCGGTCAAAAAACGTATACGATGCGGAGGGTATTAAGATTCCGGAAATGTCATTCATATTCATAAAACCCAATGCTGAGACTGTCAGATTACTTCCGAGTATTCCGCTCCATGAAAAACTAGTTCCTATGTAGTGCCTTCCGAAGGGAGAAAGGTCGGCAAATGTTAAATCGGGAGGTTCTTCATAGTCTTCCCCCTGCGCTTCTTCAGGCAGAATAAGGCCGTTGGTTTCCGGGTTCAGAAATAGATAGTATGCCGGTTTCAGGAGCCGAGAAGTCCGGTAGCCCTCTCCATTGAAAAAATACTGTCCGATAACAAAAATTGATCCCTGGTCATTATCTAATGAACCGGCGTATCGAAATCCGGTAGTCAAAAAGAAAAACGGTTTCGTTTGTTCGTATGTGTCAAGGACAACCTCCAGGTCGTCTTCCGGATCATCTTCGGCGGCAGACTGGTCTTTGGAGGGTCTTACAAAAACCCTGTCCGAACCGATACTGACAACACCTTCTCCGAAAAAATCCACTCCGCCGTATGAGGAGGAGAAAGTTAGAATACCCCTTGGGGACAGGGCTTTCTGATAATAGCCGGCAATACTAAACTCCGTGTTGCCGACAAGAAATTCCGCCTTGGGAGCTACCGCTGCTTCTATGGGTTTTATCCCCGTATTCGTAATCACATAGAGATAGAGAGTATGAAAAGAAAATGGATAGTTTACCTTCAGGGATACCGGACCTTCCCGTTCCGCCTGAGGATCTTCCTGGTCAATTGCGGTAAGGTTGAGCACATCAGCGGGACTCCAGAAATACCCGACTCCCCACTTTATGGTATGTTTTCCGAATCTGAAGAAAAACTGTTCTTTTATGTTGAAATCGGCAAATAATTCAAAAATTGATATCTCAAACTCAAGGGGAGACCCGGTGACCGCGTCCTCTTCTTCTTCCCCGTCTTCTCCGGTTTCGTCGTCCTCATCCTCCGCTTCCAGAACCAGGAAAACATCCCCCTGAGCGTCAATGACTTCGGTATCGCCGTCTTCATTTTCTTCTAATGTCCAGCCCTCGGGAAGGTCGTTCTCGGTTATATCTCTTCCTCCGGCAAATTGAGCAAAATCACCGAACTGCTGGGGAGCGCTTCCGGTCAGATCCAGCTTGCCGTACGCTCTGAAATTGCGTGCAGGCCTTGCGTCGAAGAAAAGCTCCGAAGCTACGGAAGGGGACAGGGAGGATGAATCTGATTTTCTTCCGATGATCCCCTGGAGCCAATAATCTTCCCACATCCATTCCGCGGATAGGGAACCCCGGAAGGATCCTCCCCAGTAGAGTTCCTCGTCAACCAGGAGATCCGATCCAACCGGCTCTTCGTCCCCGGTGTCGTCTGCTTCGACGAACATATCCGAACCGAAAAGTGAATCTTCATCTTCTTCATCTGCCGTTTCTCCGGTACCGTCTTCTTCATCCGAAAAAACCGTGTCGCTGCCGAAAAGTGAATCTTCTAAATCCTCTTCTTCCTCCGCTTCAGGTTCAGTCCCAGTCTCGGCAGAATCTGAAAAGACATCATCATCACCGAAGAGAGAATTTTCAAGTTCTTCCTTATCTGATTCCGGGGCGTCCTGGGAATGGATCGGTTGTTGAGCAAAGAAAAAAACAAGAGCCGATATCAGTGTGAAAAACAGTCCCTGCTTTCCGGGATTCATATCTTATCTGTTAACCCTTTCTAGGTAGTTTTTGGAAAAAACCGAATCAGGAATCGGTTCGGTGCTGGCTTCACTCATCGTATATTGAGTTTTTTCTCCCTTATTAATTTCATCAACAATGAGAACTTGCCGCGGCAGTATTTTTTCACCGACAATCGTATATTTAGGATAGTACACCGTCCGCATCAGCCTGCCGTTGACGCTGTAGTCTTCCTCTTTCAGTACAACGGTCCGGTCTTTCCGTACCCAAAGTTTCATTGTATCGTATGAAACATCTTCCCGTTTTGCTTCAAGCTCAAGTACCCAGACCGGTATGCTTCCCAAGGTGTCCTCGCTGTACCCGGTAACCTGGTAATCTTCGGAAAGGGAACTTTGGTTGAGGTCGGTATTTTGAGCGTCTGAATCCTGAATGTTTTCACGCAGAGTGGATTTTTCAAATTTTCTGCTTTCAGGATCGTAGAACCAGACATTTTCATCAACCATCAAGTATCCCTGTCCTTTCTGCACCTCCGGTTTTAGAATAATTAAAACATATTGATCCTTATGGTCCCTGCGGAAGAGTCTCGCCTTTGTGACGCTCTGTTCTTCACCAGGTTTTTCGGAAACGATAGTATAAACCGCCGTGAAATCGGTGTCATCAAAGTTGCTGAGCTCATCAATTTCATCCAGGATCGTATCGATATCCGGCTCCTCGCTCCATACCCCAAAAAGGGGGGCTGTCAGAAGGAGTAAAATAAAAATTAAATGTAAATATATTTTGTTCATAACGAAATGCCTCATAATATAATTTTTAAGCCCGTAATGCATCCACCGGTGCCATATTGGATGCTTTGCGGGTAGGAAAAAACGCTGCCAGCAAGGTTAAACCCATCACCACGGCGATGTTTATCAAGGTCTGACCTAAGGGTAGACTGAAAGTCATATAGCCATTTTCCAGAAGAAGGTAAATCGGCGAATCAAATCCCCAGAATATCCGGCTGAGTATAAACATGGCAGTCCCCGCAAAGACAAATCCGATGATGACACCGGCCAGACTCAAGAAAAGTGCTTCCAGGAGAAAGAGGATCTTGACCTCCGAACGCTGCATCCCTAAGGCCCGTATAGTACCGATCTCTTTGATTCTCTCATACATTATCATCCTGAATGTATTTGTGATACCCACCATTATTATAACCAGAAGTATCAGAAGAATGATCAGCCCGGCTTGATTTAGGATGTCCACAATCTGCTGGACTTCATCCATCACATCATTAATGGTAAATAGCCGGTAACGGGTTCCGGTCCATTCCTCTTCTTCCGGTGCATTCATCAATGCTTCAATAGCATTTTCTTCTTCCGATTCGGTCTGTCTGGGAAACATGTCAAGTTTTTCTTGAAGTGCTTGGTATACGGCTCTACCGGATTCATTCGAGTACTTGAGATCTTCGAGAAAGATTCCTAAGGTCATGTACTGGCTTTCAGGAATATCAAGAAGGCTGTTAACATAGTCAAGATGGGAATATGCCGAGATTGAACCGAATAAGCCGGGATCGTAGGTAATGCCGGCGATAACAAAATCGCCCACATTCTGCTGTCCTTTCACTGTACGGAGTTTTACCAGAATCCGGTCATTCAGTTCCACATTCAGGGCTTCGGCGACATCTTTACTCACCACGATGCTTCTCCGGTCGTTGATGATCTCTTCTACCGTACCTTCCAAAAGTAATTGCCGATCAACAAAATAATTTTCATCACCCCACCGGAGACCGACAATATTTTGCGAAACAGTTTCGCCCTGGAAAATGAGGATCCCGTTAAATTGAGAACGCCGGGTAAGGTATTTCACCGGAATATCGAGTTCGTTAACTGTTTCAAGTATCGGCTGATCGTCCCGTATTACCGATACGGGCTCTTCCCCAGGCTCTTTCTCGACGCCGTCGATAAAAATGTGTCCGGCTAAAAGCTGAGAAAAGTTTTCACCGACATTATTCACAAAGCTTCCGGTAAAGCCGTTAATAACCGTTACAATAAGAATGCCGAAGGCAATAGCGCCTCCAAGAAGGATGGTCCGCTTCTTCTGCCGGTTCAGATTCCGCAGTGCTATTAAAATCTTTTTCATAATTACTCCGTCTGAATAGCCCGGATAGGCTCAATTTTCAAGGCCACCATCACCGGATAAATATGGGCTAATGTCGCTATAACGGTGATTATCAGGACGGCCCATACGATTGATAATATGGATATATTCGGATTTAGAACAGGACCCGCAAAGAGGATTCGCAGAAAAACATTGGTAGCTTCTATATTTACGGCACTGAGTATTGCCGTGGTGATGAATGACAGGATAATGCCGATTATACCGAAGATAAAAGCGATCATCAAAGTTTCAGAAAAAAACATTTTCCAAACGAACCCTTTCTGGGCTCCCAAGGCGCGCATCGTTCCGATCTCGGATGTCCGCTCCATTACCGAAATAACCAGGGTGTTCATCATTATGATAACCGCTACGATGCCTACAATCGCTATAGCGATATTGAAGACTGTCCGGACAACATCGGCCGTTGTTGCAAAAGGTCCGGCCGCCGCCTCCCAATTCTCCGCGACCACTTCAAAGTTCTGTTCATCAAACCAGCTATTGGCCTTCCTGATAAACTGGTTTATCTGCCTGCTGCTTTCAAGTTTAATTAAAATATAGTGCCAAGATCCGACATCGGTTTCCAGCGCTTGTGAACGGATGGAGATGTCTCCGAGAATGTCATCATAATTTTCAAACTTTGCCGCAGGTTCTTCTTCATCTGTAAAAATATCATCGGAAAATAGATCATCGTCTTCAATCACTTCGGCGGAGAGCAGATCGGTTTCATCATCTTCAAGATTAAATTCTCCCT
Source organism: uncultured Spirochaetales bacterium (assembly GCA_964384485.1). Classification (GTDB taxonomy): domain Bacteria; phylum Spirochaetota; class Spirochaetia; order CAYLLE01; family CAYLLE01; genus CAYLLE01. Next base: position 21,956 of record CAYLLE010000024.1, read on the forward strand.
GAAAGGGGATTGTCATTCCCAAAAGAGACCGGATCGTCTGAACATCGACAAATGACACAAGATCAGACCCCAGCCCCTGGCTTTCGAAGCTGTGACGGAAAATACCGACAATCGGAACCTCCCTTATCTTAATTCCGGCATTGGAAAATGAGGTCAGCCGTATCCAGTCTCCCACGTTCAGCTCCAGGGTTACCTCTTCATCACGCTCCTTTTCTGTCTCTTCAACGAGGGTTTCTACAATCCGTTCCCGGTGATCCTCCGAAAGCATGATGCCCTTCTCTCCCAGGGTTAGGTATTCACCTTCGACAATTTCAAAGGTATCGAACATGCTCTGATACGTATCAGGATTGATACCGAACAGCAGTGTAAACTGTCTTCCCTCATAATCTTCTACCGCAGCTGAACTGAACCCGGTAACTTGCGAGGTAAAAGATGCTGTTTCTTCCTGCCGGGATACATATTCGATAATCTCTTCAAAATGAGGTATCGTGGGAGTTTCTTCGATCCCTCCCGGCGACTGGACGCCGAAGAGCGAAACATCTCCCCCGGCTTTTCCATGAATAAATACATGTCCGGTATAATTATCGATAAATCCTCGCCGAATTCCCAGGGCTGCCGTTTCTACAAAAGAATTTCCTACAATAAGCACCAGGATTCCCATGGCGATGAGAATCCCGATGATCAGAGTCTTAACCTTATGTTCACGCAAATTGCGGACAGCTATTCTGAATATGACCGGCATAAATTATACCTCGCCTTTGGAAAGACTTTTCTTTTTATCCTCAGCGACTACCCCGTCACTTAAACGGATGATGTGGTCGGCAATTTCCATGATCACGGGATCATGGGTAGAAAATATGAATGTTGTATTCAAATCCCGATTCATCTGTTTCATCAGTTCGATTATGGATTCCCCGGTGGCTGAGTCAAGATTCGCCGTCGGTTCATCGGCGAGAACAATCTGCGGCTTTGTAGCCATAGCTCTGGCGATCGCTACCCGCTGCCGCTGTCCCCCGGATAACTCGTTGGGTCTGTGATGAGACCAGTCAGCCAGCCCAACCGCGTTTATCAGATGTTCAATCCATTCCCGTTTTTCCCGTTTGGAGAATGGTGTTTTCCCCAGCAGAAGGGGAAACTCCACATTTTCATATACGTTCAGGACAGGCACGAGGTTAAATGACTGAAAAATAAAGCCGATGGTATCGTGCCGGAGTGAAGTAATCTCCCGATCTTTCAGCCGGGATGTATCCTGACCGTTTATTTTGACTGTTCCTTCCGTAGGTGTATCAATACAACCCACCATGTTGAGGATGGTGGATTTACCCGATCCTGACGGTCCGGCTATTGATATAAAATCTCCTTCGGTGATGGCAAAACTCACACCTTTAACAGCGTGAACTTCAGTTTTTCCCAAGGGATAAATCTTATGTACTTTTTCCAAGGTTACAATTTCCAAATCAAATTCTCCTAAATATTTTTAATTTGATGTATTCAGTTTTATCTTCATCTATACATTACAAAACCCAATATGTGTAAGTAATTACTAATAGTCCATACAATATAATGATTAATGTATTCTGGTGCAAATAAAAAATAGGTTAGAAATAGGGGTTGACTGTATCCGCGCTCGTCATTATCTTTTGTTTTAAAATCAATCGACAGAAAAGCTTCGGAAACTGGTATTTCATCAAAAACCCTTGTCGTTTCTGCGGCTTTTATAATAATTTAAATTATAGATGTACGGAGAAAAGCAAAGAATGTCTGATGAAAATAAGAATGAAAATGTAGAAAACATTGAAGAAAACGATCAAAACAATGCTGAGATTCAGCCTGAGCAAAATGGCGAAGAAGATTCAGCCGAAGCGAAACAGCATGATCAAAATGAAACTGAAGAATTAAAAGCACGGATTAATGAGCTTGAAGAAGAAAACAGCGATCTCAAAGATAAATTCTTAAGAAAACAAGCCGATATCGAAAACTTCCGTAAGCGGCTTCTCCGGGACAAACAAGACGCAATCGATTTCGCCAATAAACAGCTTCTCGGAGACATCGTGCTTATAATTGATGATTTCGAGAGGGCTATCAAATCTGCAGAAGAATCGAAAGATTTTGATTCATTTCATGATGGAATTGTTCTGATAGAAAAACAGTTCACCGGAATGCTTGAACGGAAGTGGGGGCTTAAACGGTTCGATTCCGAAGGCGAGAAGTTCGATCCGCAGAAGCATGAAGCGGTTATGACCGAAGAATCTGATAAGCATGAAGATGCAGTAGTATTAGAAGATTTTCAAAAAGGGTATATGCTGCATGATAAAGTTCTCAGGTCGGCAAAAGTCAAGGTCTCTGTCCCCCCTCAGCCTCAGGCATCCGGAGACGAGTCCAAGTAGCAGGATACCGTTAGAATTTTTCTAAATGATCCTGGTGATCGTATGATTGAAATCGTACAGTCGCCCTATTAGTAGGAATAAATAAAGGAGTATTAAAAATGGGAAGAATTATAGGAATAGATTTAGGAACCACAAATTCTTGTGTTGCTGTAATGGAAGGCGGTGAACCGGTTGTTATTCAGAATTCAGAAGGGCAGCGGACTACTCCTTCCATGGTAGCGTACACTAATAAAGGTGAACGGCTGATCGGGCAGCCCGCTAAAAACCAGATGGTAACTAACCCTGAAAACACCATCTTTTCAATCAAGCGGTTTATGGGCCGACGGTTTGAAGAGGTAAATGAAGAAATGGGGATGGTTCCGTACAAGGTCGAAAAAGATCCTTCCGGTGGTGTCCGTATAAACATAAACGGCAAAAATTATTCACCGCCGGAGATTTCGGCAGCCATTCTCCAGAAAATGAAGGAAACGGCGGAAGATTATTTGGGAGAAAAAGTGACCGATGCCGTGATTACCGTACCCGCCTATTTCAATGATTCCCAGCGTCAGGCAACTAAGGATGCGGGTAAAATAGCGGGACTAGAGGTAAAACGGATCGTAAACGAACCGACTGCCGCTTCCCTTGCCTACGGATTCGGAAAAGAAAAGAAGGAAGAAAAAATCGCCGTATACGATCTTGGGGGCGGTACATTTGATATTTCGATACTGGAATTGGGTGATGGTGTCTTTGAGGTAAAATCAACAAACGGTGATACTCACCTTGGGGGTGACAATTTTGACCAGCGGATCATTGACTGGCTGGTACAGAACTTCAAGAACGATTACGGGATTGATTTAAGTAAGGACCGGATGGCGCTGCAGCGTCTTAAGGAGGCTTCAGAAAAAGCGAAAAAAGAGTTATCCAGTACCCAATCCACGGATATCAATCTGCCGTTTATAACTGCCGATTCGTCGGGCCCCAAACATCTCCAATACGCACTGACACGCGCAAAATTCGAACAGATGGTTGCCGATCTTGTGGAGAAAACAAAGCAGCCTTGTCTTGATGCGCTTAAAGACGCCGGATTGGGACCCGGGGATATTGATGAAATTATTTTGGTCGGCGGTTCCACAAGAATTCCGGCTGTTCAGTCCTTGGTTAAAGGCCTGTTTCAAAAAGAACCGCATAAAGGGGTTAACCCTGATGAGGTTGTTGCCATCGGTGCTGCCATTCAGGGCGGTATCTTAGGGGGAGACGTTAAGGATGTGCTTCTCCTGGATGTTACACCCCTGTCCCTTGGTATTGAAACCTTAGGCGGTGTATTCACAAAGCTTATTGAACGGAATACCACTATTCCGACACGGAAAAGCCAGATTTTTTCCACTGCCGCGGACAACCAGACAGCGGTATCCATTCACGTGCTTCAAGGAGAACGGGAGATGGCTGCTCAGAATAGGACCCTCGGACGGTTTGATCTGGTTGGAATTCCCCCCGCTCCCCGGGGTGTACCTCAGATTGAGGTTACGTTCGATATTGATGCCAACGGTATAGTTCATGTTTCTGCGAAAGATCTCGGTACCGGCAAGGAGCAGAAGATCAGGATCGAATCATCTTCCGGATTGTCCGAAGACGAAATTAAAAGAATGGTACAGGAAGCGGAAAGCAACGCGGAAGAAGACAAAAATAAGCGGGACGCGGCTGAAGCACGGAACGAGGCGGACAACCTTATCTATACAACCGAAAAATCTTTAAAGGATTACGGAGACAAGGTATCTGATGCCGACAAAGGTTCAATACAGCAGGCGGTAGACGACCTCAAACAGGCCGTAGAATCGGGTGACACCGCTCAAATAAAAGAAAAGAACGAAGCCCTGAAACAGGCATCCTACAAGCTGGCCGAAGAGGTATACAAGAGTACCCAGGGTTCTGAGCAGGCCCAGGATGCGGAGCAGCCCGGGGGGGCCGGTCAGGCCGGTCCTGAACAGGGGGCGTCGGAAGAAGAACCAACCTCCGGGGAAGACGTGGAAGATGTTGACTACGAAGTAGTCGATGAAGATGAGAAAAATAAATAATCCGGTAAAGGGAGGATGAACATTGGTTCATTCTCCCTCACCGTTTAAATCTGCTGATACGATCCATTTCCAGGAAAAAAACTTTAAAGGGCGGAACATTGGCCAAAAGAGATTACTACGAAGTTCTCGGCATAGAACGGAATGCTGAGAATGGCGATATAAAGAAAGCATACAGAAAACTCGCTGTGCAGTATCACCCGGACAGGAATCCGGGAGATAAATCTGCTGAAGAAAAATTTAAAGAAGCGACCGAAGCGTATGAAATTTTAATCAATCCCGAAAAAAGACGGGCCTATGATCAGTTCGGTTTTGCCGGTGTAGAGGGTATGGCCGGAGGCGGCGCCCAGGATTTTTCCAGTGTTTTCCGTGATTTTGAGGATATTTTCGGTGACTTTTCAGGGATTTTCGATTCCTTTTTCGGCGGAGGCGGCAGGAGAAGATCGGGCCGTTCCCGGTCAAGCCGGGGTTCTGATCTGCGGTACGATCTGGACGTCTCGTTCCGGGACGCGGTAACGGGCAAAAAAGTTGAACTCACCTACGACAGAAATGTGCATTGCGGTGAGTGTAAAGGGACAGGTTCCGCAGCCGGCGAAGGCAAGAAAGTCTGCAGCACCTGCGGAGGCGCCGGGCAGGTAAGAAGAAGCTCCGGTTTCTTTTCGATCGCCCAGACCTGTCCGGTTTGCGGCGGTGAAGGTTCCGTGATAGAAAATCCGTGCGGCAACTGCCGGGGAACCGGTCTGCTCAAGCGGAAACAGACTGTTAAGGTTACCATCCCTCCCGGAATTGATACCGGTAAACGGATCAGCATCAGGGGCCAGGGTGACGCAGGACCTAACGGAGCGCCTACAGGTGACCTTTATGTATATATCAGGGTACTGCCTCACGATTTCTTTCAGCGTGACAATAATGATGTTTACTGTGTTATCCCGGTCTCAATGAGCCAGGCCGCGCTGGGAGCTCACCTGATGATCCCGAACGTGGAAGAAGATACTGTTTCGCTGAAGATTCACAGCGGTACTCAGAACGGTGAAATGTTCCGGCTGAAAGGGGAAGGAATGCCCCTGCTGCAGAATCCTTCGAAAAAAGGTGATATGTACGTCAAGGTGAACGTCCAGATTCCCAAGAAGCTCTCAGGGAAAGCGAAGAACATCCTGCAGCAATACGCTCAGCTTGAGGGGGCTTCCGCCGAACCCAAACCCATTCCCCTTTCGGAATTATCCCGGTAGCAATCATTATACTTCATATTTTTTCTTATCCTTATTAATTTCTCAGCCGAAAATGAAACCGGAGGAATATGGTGAAAAATATTATTGTCTGTGTGATATTTATATTGTTTTCCGCGCTTGCTTTTACCCAGGAACAGGATTTGTCCGGCGGAAGATTGTACAGGTATGATCCTGAAGAATACAGTGAACCATGGATTATGGTCGATATGAATGAGGACGGAATTATTGATCACACTCTGCTCCTTGATGATCAGGGTGACAGAGTCGAAGAAGCCATGGATTTCAATAAAGACGGCTTCATGGATGTTTTTTATTTTTACAAGAAGGGTGCTTTAAAGTATCAGCATATAGATACCAATTACGATCAGAAGATAGATACATGGATAACCCTTAAGGAGGGGATCTATATTCAGAAATATGTAATGGATGTTGATTTCGACGGAAAACCGGATATTACAAAGGATTATGATGAGGAGTGATTCCAGAAACATTACCGGAGGACACGCGGTAGAGGAGTATCTCAGAAAAGGGGGCAGGGGAATACTCCTGGTCTCGAAAGAAAAAGCCTCTAACAGAAAAGTCGTCGAAATGAGGAAAATCGCCGAGGATGCCGGTATCCCGGTCAGAACGGTCAGCGACAAAGAACTGCGCGGTTTGTGCGGAGAGGACCCGCGTGGCTTCTGCCTTTCCGCGGTTACCGGAAAAAAATCAGCCCCGAAAAAATCGCTGAATGATTATATTGAATCATTTAAGAGTGACAATCCCCTGGTGCTGCTTTTGGACGGAATTACCGATCCCCATAATTTTGGTGCCATCCTCCGGTCGGCAGAGCAGTTCGGCGCCGATTTGGTGGTTACACCGACACGGCGGTCCTCAGGGGTCACCGGCACGGTAGAAAAAACATCGGCGGGCGCGGTCCATCATTTGAACATCCTTGAAGTACCCAATCTGAAGTATGTCATACGTGATCTAAAAGCTGCAGGTTATTGGATTTACGGAGCTGATATGGACGGTGAACCCGTGCACCGCGCAAAAATATCCGGAAAGACAGCCCTGTGTCTGGGAAGTGAAGGCAAAGGCCTTAGCCGCCTGATCCGGGAATACACCGACTCGGTAATATCCATCCCGAGTATGGGAAGCCTGGACTCGCTTAACGTCTCTGTCGCCGCGGGTATACTGCTGTACGAAATCAGGAAACAGCAGGGTCTGTTTTAATCGGCTTCATCGTACACGTCTGCTCCAATATCACCACGGTACCAGGAACCGCTGAACTGCACCCCTTTCACGGCATTGTAGGCGGTTATCCGTGCCGCGAGCAGGTCTTTTCCTAAGCCCACTACCGTAAAGCAGCGTCCTCCCCCCGTTTTAAGCACGCCTGTGCTGTCTTTATATGTGGACGCGTGATAGACCGCAGCTTCAGATTCATGAACTATCGGCAGCCGGGTAACCGGGATCGATTTTTCGTAACTGCCCGGATATCCCGGCGCGGCTACCACGACTCCCAGGGCAGATTTCTCCGCTACACGCAATGGAAATGTATCAAGCTTTTTGGATGTCATGGCTTCACATAGATTACCAAAATCGGATTTGATAAGGGGAAGCAGGACCTGGGTTTCCGGGTCGCCCAACCGGACGTTGTACTCAAGTATTTTCGGACCTGCCGGGGTAATCATCAAACCAAAATAGAGAAATCCGGTGAAGGCAAGTCCATCCTCCCGCAGTCCTTGAAAAGTGGGAGCAATAATCAGGTCTTTAACCCGGGAGAGTTCACTTCCGGATAACCAGGGAACAGGACAAATTGCGCCCATCCCTCCCGTATTCGGACCCGTATTGCCATCGCCGGCTTTTTTATAATCCGCAGCCGGCGGAAGGATTTCGTATGTGCTGCCGTCATAGATGGTTATGATTGAAACTTCGAATCCTTCCAGGAATTCTTCAGCCAGGAGCGAATCACCGCCGGATATAATCTTATCTCCGAAATCGATAAGTTCATCCTTGGACTCCGATTCGAACACCCCTTTTCCGGCAGCTAAACCATTTTTCTTTATTACCTGTTTACCCGCTGCTGATTGAATATATTCATGAAATGGACCGGATTCACTGAATGTACGAGCTTCGGCAGTAGGTATCTGATGACGATTCATAAATTCTTTCGAGAATACTTTACTCGATTCAAGCTGCGCGGCTTTTGCCCCCGGTCCAATAACCGGAATACCCTCGTCCTTTATGCGATCGGCTAAACCGGCTGCAAGAGGTGCTTCCGGACCGATAAATACAAAATTAATATTGTTTTTACGGCATACCTGAAGAACATAGTCGGGGTCTCCGTAATCACCATCAATATTTACCGCGATTTCCGATGTGCCCGCATTACCCGGCAATACGAATAATCCGGCGATTCTTTTGCTCTTTGAAAATTTTTGTGCAACAGCATGTTCCCTGGCACCGCTGCCTATCACGAGTACTCTCACGATATTCCTCCTTTGTGTTCACTTTCCTGTTTATCAAGCAGATCCCTGACAACTTCCGGATAATAGGTGTGTTCAAGACGGTGTATCTCTTCTTCTATTTCGCTGAGTTTTGCTCCCGGTCTCTTTTTAAAAGAATACTGCGCTATAACAGTTCCCGCATCAAGTTCTTCATTCACGTAGTGTATGGTAATTCCCAATTGGTCGTCACCGGATTCATATGATTTTTTGATGCCGTCCATACCTTTATGTCTGGGAAGAAGGGAAGGGTGGATATTGATTATCTTGCCGCTGTATTTCCGTGTGAATTCCGGAGATAAAAGGCGCATGAAACCGGCAAGGATTATGAGTCCGCTTCCTGTCCGATTGATGATCTCTTCGATTTCTTTTTCCGCTTCATCCCGCTCCCTTTTGTAGTAGCTGATATAGAAAGCCGGAATGGAGTGCCTCACCGCTTTTTCGGCAGCAAGAGCTTTTTTTCTATCGTGTATTAATGCTGATATGACATGATTGGTATTCTCCAGCCCCCTGACTAATGCTTCGAAGTTTGTACCCCGCCCGGAGGCTAAAACAACCGCGTTAGCCACTTACCACCTCACCGATTTCAAGAATCGTCGTGTTGAGGGCGTGTGCGGCTTCCGCAATTTCTTGACTGCGTTCAGGCTCCGCGATGAATGCAATGCCGATTCCCATATTGAAAGCTCTGCGCATCTCATCGATACCCACGTCCCCCTTTTCCTGTATTAACTCGAAAATTTCCGGAACATCCCAATTCCATTTGAGTTTAAAACTCAGGGTGTTCGGGATGATACGCGCGATATTCCCCCTTAGTCCGCCTCCGGTAATATGAGCTGCTCCTTTCATGAGCTCTAAACGAGATAGATGTTCCAATTCCCGAACATAAATAAGGGTGGGGGTAAGAAGCATCTCCCAAACAGAATCGTCCTCCTGCTCAAGGATTTTTCTGGCCAGAGACAGCCCGTTTGAGTGGATACCCGCGGAGGGCAGGCCGTAAATTTTATCTCCCGCATTGATGGAATCTGATTTCGGCAGCATTTTTTCCTTTTCTGCAATACCGGTACAGAATCCGGCCAGATCAAAATCGCCGGGTCGGTACAGGCCGGGCATTTCCGCGGTTTCCCCTCCGGTCAGTGTTGCTCCTGCAATTTCGCAGCCCCGTATGATGCCGGTTATCAGAGGTTTCAGGACATTTCCATCAATCCGGCTGCAGGCGATGTAATCCAGGAAGGAGAGCGGATTTGCTCCGCAGACAGCCAGGTCATTTACGCTCATCGCCACCAAATCTATACCGATGGTGTCGTATTTTTTAAGCCGCTGTGCCACAAGAAGTTTGGTACCTACTCCGTCTGTAGTCGATAACAGAACCGGATTTTTATAATGCTGAACGTGATCGAGAGAAATACCGCCGGCAAAAGAACCGATTGCGTTTGAGACTGAGTCGGAAGGAAATGCCTTTACAAAGTCGGCGAAGTCGTCTCCCCGGTCTATACTTACCCCGGCATCTTCATAATTGCTTGGTCGCTGCATACTGTCCTTCTTATATTTATTTTTTTTCTGAACAGCACGGCACTGGTGCTGAAAGTTCATCTCTTGTATCTAAGGAAACCCTGCAAGGATATTCACCGTTAAAACAGGCGTAGCAGAATTTCTCCGGATCCGGGAAGCATTGCATGAGTTTGGGTATCGAAAGAAATATCACAGAATCAGCTCCGATATCTTCCGCTATTTTTTCCGGTGAATGCCAGTTGGAGATCAGTTCTTTCCTTGTCGGTGTATCGATACCGAAAAAACAGGACCACCGGATTTCGGGAGATGAAAGCCGCAAATGGATTTCCCGGGCTCCCGCTTTCCGGATCAGGTCTACCAGTATTTTTGCAGTTGTTCCCCGCACGAGAGAGTCATCGACCAGTATTACCCGTTTTCCCTTTATTGATTCTACAACCGGATGCAGTTTCATCCGGACAACCAATTCTCTTCCGGCATTTGTCGGCATAATAAATGACCTGCCGGCGTAATGATTTCTTGTAAGACTTAGATCAAACGGCACGCCCGATTCTTCAGCATATCCGATGGCGGCAATATTACCGGAATCCGGTACCGGGACTACAACATCACCCCTGATATCCGATTCCCGGTCGGTTTGGGCTAAAGCCCTGCCCATCTTTTTTCGGGCTAAATAAACAGATTCATTAAACACCTTTGAGTCGGGACGGGCGAAGTATATCAGTTCGAACACGCACTGACTTGTTTTTGCCCGGGGCAGAAAATCACTTGTAATCCCTGCATTATTTATTGTGATGATTTCGCCCGGTTTTACCTCGCGGTATTCGCTTATGCCTAGAATATCCAAGCCGCAGGTTTCGGAAGCGACAGCATAGATGTCCTCTCCGAATCCGATGTAGAGAGGTCTAAAACCCATGGGATCCCGAACCGCGATAAGGGAATCGTCATGAAGCATAACCATACTGTATGCTCCTTCAATTTCGGCAAGAGATTCTTTCAGTGCCGAATGGAAGTCGTTCTGCCTGGATTTAGATATCAGATGAAGAATTATTTCAGTATCCGAACTTGTCTGAAAAATGGAACCTTCATGGACTAAACGGTCCTTTACTTTTCGGGTGTTTGCTATGTTTCCGTTATGGGCAATGGCTATATCTCCCTTATTGCAGTTTACTAAGAGAGGCTGAACATTCTCTATTTTATTTCCGCCGTGGGTGGAATACCTAGTGTGTCCGATACCCACCTGGGATGGGTGCTCTTCCGTAAGATACCTGGAAAGTACCTCTGATACCATTCCGGCATCCTTATATGTAACTGTCCGGTTTTCTTTCCGGTAGGCAATACCGGCGCTCTCCTGACCCCGGTGCTGGAGAGAAAAAAGAGGGAAAAACAGCTTTTCTGGAATATTTATTATCTTCCCGGAGAATATACCGGCAACTCCGCAGTAATGTTTCAGATGATCTTCTTGATAATTCACTGACTTTTATATATCATCAGGATACGGCCCTAGTCAAGAGAACCGTTTAAACCAGCGGTCCCCCTGCCCAGCATCTCCGAGGTAAGAAAAGCCATTTCCATAGCCTGGCTGTAGTTAAGCCGCGGGTCACAATATGTACGGTAATCCTGAGTTAAGTCATCCGGTGTTATCCCCGTACTTCCTCCGGTACACTCGGTCACATCTTCACCAGTCAGCTCGAAGTGCAGACCGGCCATATACGTATTCATGCTGCGATGGATTCTACCCGTATATTCAATTTCTTTCATAATATCCTCAAAGGACCTTGTTTTAACTCCCGATTCGGCGGATGTAGTATTTCCGTGCATCGGATCACAAAGCCATACCGCTTCAAGTTTATTCTCTTTCACGGCGGATATCAGGAGGGGCAGTGATTTTTTCACATTTTCCGCGCCTAAACGGGTGATTAAACAAATCTTGCCGGGTTCATTCCCGGGATTCAGCGTCCTGAATATTCTGACAGCTTCCCGAGCAGGAATTTCCGGACCTATTTTAATTCCTACAGGATTATCTATTCCCCGGAAAAGTTCGATATGGGCTGAATTTTCCGTCAGCGTCCGTTTTCCGATCCAGAGCATATGGGCGGAAGATGAGTAGTACCCCCCGGCAGATTTCCGGAGGAGCGCCTGTTCATATTCCAGATGAAGTCCCTCATGGGATGTATAAAAATTGACTGTTCCGAGGGTACCGTTATATGAATTGGTAAAGATTTCCATAAAATCAATGGAATCCTTAATGCTGTTGATCAGGTGCTCATATTCATCCCAACGGGGTAATTCCCGGGAACTGTATAAATTCCAATGTGAAGGATGATGAAGATCAGCGAATCCCCCGGCTATAACCGCTCGGATGTAATTCAGAGTCGCAGCCGCTCGGCAGTAGCTTTCGAGCAGGCGGTCCGGGTCATTCTCTCTATTCCGCGGGCTCATGCCGTTTATTCCGTCTCCCCGGTATACCGGCAGCTCAGCGGTACCCACTTTTTCTTTATCACTGCTCCTCGGTTTGAAATACTGTCCGGCGATACGGCCGATTCTTACTACAGGACGTTTCAACCGGTAAGTGAATATAAGACTCATCTGAAGCAGTATTTTCAGTTTATTAATGATTGATGTTTCATTACAGTCAATAAACCGCTCCACACAATCTCCGCCCTGGATAATAAACTTTTTACCATCGCCTGCCTGTTTCAGTTCACTCTTTAATTGAATGACTTCTCCCGAGGAAATCAGTCCCGGATACGAATTTATTTGTTCTATCGCGGCGACAGTTTTCCTTTTATCCGCGTACTGAGGCTGTTTTAATATCCGGCAGTTTTTCCAGGAACCGGGATGCCAATCGTATTTACTGCTCATTCATCCGCTCCCTGTACCGATCAAACAGGATCCTATATTCATCGATTGTACCTGCCTTTACAATTTCTTTACGCAGCGCGGCGCCCCCGGGAAATCCTTTAGTATACGCGGCAATGTGCTTGCGCATCTCTCGGCAGGCCTTGTTTTCACCGTAATAGTCCGCCGAAAGGAGAAGGTGCCTGAAAGCGGTATCAAGCTGATCAGACACGGAAGGTTCGGGAGACAGCTCTCCTGTAACCAGATAATTTTTGATCCGACTGAAAATCCATGGATTACCGACTGCACCGCGCGCTATCATGACGCCGTCGCACCTTGTGTTTTCTAAAACAGTTTTTGCGTCCTCGGGGCAAAAAATATCTCCGGATGCTATAACGGGAATTTGCAGAGATGATTTGAGCCGCTCGGTATGGGAATGGTCAGCCTTTCCGGAATATCCTTGTGAACGAGTCCGCGGATGAATCGTAATCAAATCGGCCCCGGATTCAGAGGCAGCTGCCCCGGTTTCCAAGTAATTTAGCGCGTCTTTTTCCCAGCCGGAACGGATTTTGACCGAGACCGGTACCCGGACGGTTTTTTTTACGGCCCGGATTATATCTGCCAGGAGCTTCGGGGTTTTCATCAATGCGGCACCGCACCCGGATTTTGTCACTTTTGGTACCGGGCAGCCGCAATTAAGGTCGATTAATGTCGGGTTCAAGGAGGAAAGAAGGGCTGCAGCTTCCGCGGCCTGTCCAGGAGAGGAGGCGAAGAGCTGAAAACCTATAATTTCTTCATTATCCGCCCGTTCAGCCAGTTCGGCAGTTTTCCGGTTGTTGCGGATCAGCCCTTCTGCAGAGATCATTTCCGTGAATGTAAAATCGGCCCCATGATTGATGCAGATTTTACGGAAGCCTTTATCGGTAAAACCTGCCATGGGAGCAAGGAAAAGATTACCCGGGATAACTATATTATTGATGGCCAGGGGATGGCAATATGATCCCGCCAATGAACAGCTCCGTTATTCTTGAATGCTGAAAAAATTCAAGGCATTTGAATAAAGGATTTCCGAGATTTCTTCAACTTCCATTTCCCGCAATTCCGCAATGAATTTTGCAGTTTCAATGAGATAAGACGGCTTATTTCTCTTTCCTCTATACACCGACGGCACCATGAAGGGGCTTTCGGTTTCGATGAGCATTCTATCTAAGGGCATGTTTTTGGCCGTATCATGCAGATTTCTGGCGTTGCGGTATGTAACATTTCCGGCGAAAGAAATATAAAGATTGAGTTCAAGAGCTTTCTGAGCATATTCCCAGTCTTCGGAATAGCAGTGGAGAATTCCGCCTTTAGTGGGAAGCCTTTCCCGGAGTATTTCCAGAACATCTTTCCCGGCTTCGCGGTTGTGAATTATAACCGGCTTATCCAGTTTCTCGGCCAGTTCCAGCTGGTGGATAAACAGCTCAATCTGGGAATCTTTATCGCCGAATTTCCGGTAATAATCGAGACCGATTTCTCCTATGGCGACTACTTTAGGGAGCGCGGCACCTTCCTCTATCTTCATTTCCCAATCCCGTCCAGGGTTGGCTACCTCTGATGGAGATACTCCGACACTGTGGTATACATGTCCGGCTGTTTTCAGATTTTCGTAGACCTGAAAAAAGTCCTGCAGATTATTACAAATACTCATGATTCCATTAACAGAATCCTGCTTTGCTTCCTGAACAATAATTAGCTGCTCAATCGGGTCTTCATTTATCAGCCCGATATGGGCATGGGTATCAAACAATTTCATATTTCTTCCATTTATTTTGGTGTTGTGTAACTATTTAAATTCAGGATAAACAATACCACGATATATGAGGGGAGTCAACAATACCTCAAAAAATACAGCATTTACCGGGGATATCATTTGTCCTAAAAAATGTATCCCATTATATTGTAAGTAATTACAATGAACAAGCCGCCGGGAAATACTGTTTTGAAAGCGCAAGGAATCCAGCAATTTCCGGTGATCACATTCGCATTAAAATTTATAAATTGTTTTATTAAAA
>CAYLLE010000025.1:0-35998 GCA_964384485.1 uncultured Spirochaetales bacterium
AGGAGGGCTTCTGAAGTAATTTCCCGCGATATAAATTTAACCCGCCTTCAAAATTATTAATTTTGTACTCCCGCCGGTAATTCCCGTGTTTCTATGGAAATTTTTTCCAAATTATGGTAAATCCCATTGAGAGGTGAAAGATGAAAATACTCGTGATAGGCGGGGCCGGTTATATCGGCAGCCACGTATGCAAAGCATTAAGGGAAGCGGATTTTGAGATTGGAGTTTATGATAATCTCTCTTCAGGATTAAAGGAAAACCTTCTGCCGGAGACCCGGTTTTTTCAGGAAGATATTCTTGATGAAGATGCCGTGCTCAAGGTGATGAGGGAAGGCTGGAACGGAGTTATTCATCTCGCAGCGTTTAAAGCTGCTGGAGAATCCATGGTCCATCCCGAAAAATACGCCAAGAACAACCTTTGCGGAACGGTCAATATCCTAAACGGTATGAGCAGCTGTTCCATATCCGGGATTGTGTTTTCTTCTTCCGCAGCCGTATATGGAGAGCCCCAATACCTTCCTATCGATGAAGAACATCCGGTAAACCCGGAAAATTTCTACGGCTTCACCAAACTCGAAATAGAGCGTCTCTTGGCCTGGTATAATCAGCTTAAAAACATAAAGTACGCGAGTCTGAGGTACTTTAATGCCGCCGGATACGACCCTGACGGAATTGTTACGGGACTGGAAAGCAATCCGGCCAATCTCCTGCCCATTGTTATGGAAACAGCAGCCGGGATACGCAAAGAAATGTCGGTGTACGGAGATGATTATCCTACTCCGGACGGTACATGCATCAGGGACTACATCCATGTCACCGATTTAGCTGACGCGCATGTCCGGTCTATGAAGCACATCCTGGATTCATCCGGTACTTCATTAACGTTGAACCTGGGAAGCGGACAAGGCATAAGCGTTACCGAAATGATAGAATTAGCGCGCAAAATTACCGGAAAGAAAATACCCGCGAAAGTTACCGGAAGGCGGTCCGGAGACCCGGCCAAGCTTGTAGCATCTTCTGAGTCAGCAAAACAGAAGATTGGATGGGTACCCCGGCACAGCGATGGTGAGACCCTCATTACCACCACCTGGAAGGTATATCAGAATAATTAAAATAAATTCATTTTTTTTCTTTCTCCAGCTTGACATTTCATCAAATGTTTCTTTAAATAGAAACACTTATGGTTGACATAGAGGATATCGCTAAATTACTTTCGGAAATCGACGATCCATCCCTTATCCGTAATTTTCTAAATCAGCTTCTTACCAAAGCGGAAGTAGAACGGATATGCAAAAGGTGGGAATTAGTACAGCTTCTGCATAAGGGGTATTCTCAGCGGGAGATAGCGGAGAGATTAGGCCTGTCACTCTGCAATATCACCCGCGGGTCCAGAGAGCTCAAAAAAGCAAACAGCGCCTTTATGAAAATATTAAAAATGGAGGATGAAAAAAATGAATGAAAAACGAAGGATTTTACTAGACGAAAAGGATATCCCAAAACAGTGGTATAACGTGATGGCGGATATGCCAATGTCTCCTCCTCCGGTGCTGCACCCGCTGACTAAACAGCCGGTAGGTCCGGAAGATCTGATGCCGCTGTTCCCGCAGGAATTGATTAAACAGGAAGTTTCAACTGAACGATGGATAGACATCCCTGAAGAACTTGTTGATCTATACAAGATATGGCGTCCCTCCCCCCTCGTCCGGGCAGTAAATCTGGAAAACGCTTTAGATACCCCCGCCAGGATCTACTACAAATGGGAAGGGGTCTCGCCTCCGGGAAGTCATAAGCCGAATACTGCTTTGGCTCAGGTATATTACAACGTTAAAGAAGGGATAAAACGGATTTCCACAGAAACCGGAGCCGGTCAATGGGGTTCCGCCCTATGTTTTGCCGGATCTTTTTTCGACGATGTAGAAATAAAAGTCTTCATGGTACGGGTCAGCTACGACCAGAAACCGTACCGCCGGCTTATGATGCAGACCTGGGGCGGTAACTGCGTTCCCAGCCCAAGTCCGGAAACAGAAGCCGGAAAAGCCATTCTGGAAAAAGATCCGGACTGCCCGGGATCCTTGGGTATAGCCATTTCGGAAGCGGTAGAAACCGCCATGAAACGTGAGGACACCCATTATTCTCTGGGTTCGGTTCTTAACCATGTACTGCTGCATCAGACAATCATCGGACTTGAAACAAAGAAGCAGATGGAAATCATCGGTGCGGAACCCGATATCGTTATCGGGTGTCATGGAGGCGGTTCAAATTTTGCCGGCGTGTCCTTCCCCTTCCTGGGAGATAATTTTACCAAAGATAAATCCTATAAATTAATCGCCGTGGAGCCGTTTTCCTGTCCCACCCTGACCAGAGGGAAGTATGCCTTCGATTTCGGTGATACCGCCGGAATGACTCCCATCGTAAAGATGTTCACTCTGGGTCATGATTTCATTCCCCCGTCAATACACGCGGGAGGTTTGCGGTATCATGGAGCCGCTCCGTTAGTCAGTCAATTCGTAAACGAGGGATACATAGAAGCGCGGGCTGTCCACCAAATCCCCTCATTTGAAGCAGCGGTACTCTTTGCCAGAACAGAAGGGCATATCCCGGCGCCGGAATCTTCCCACGCCATCCGGGCCGCAGTGGATGAAGCACTGAAAGCAAAAGAAGAAGGGGTAAAGAAAAATATCGTTTTTAACTTTTCGGGACATGGTCATTTTGATCTTACGTCTTACGAAAAGTATTTTCTCAATCAGCTTGATGATTATGAATATCCGCAGCATCAGATTGAAGACTCATTAAAAGCTCTTCCCGAGGTAGAAGTATAACGGGATGAGATTCGGGATACTCGGCAGCGGAAAAGCTGCCGCCCTCCACGCCGAAGCACTCCGGAATATTCCGGAGTGCCGTCCCGCGGGGGTCTGGTCACCCACTTTTTCACATGCCCAGGATTTCGGCAGGAAATATTCCATACAACCGTACTCCTCCCTTGAAGCGTTCATCTCAGAATCAGGCGCCGAAGCGGTGACGGTTACCACACCCCATCCATACCACGCGGAGCACGCTGTCCCCTGCCTGAAAGCGGGAATCTCCGTCCTGGTAGAGAAACCGTTAGCATCAAATTTGTATGACTGTGACAAAATGATTCAGACGGCGGAACAGTCCGGTGCGGTTTTAGGTACGGTTTCCCAGAGGCGTTGGTATCCTTCCGTAAAACGGATCAGGGAAGCGATTGATTCCGGAAAGATAGGAAGACCGGTATTGGGAAACGTGACAATACTGGGCTGGAGGGGCAGGGAGTATTATCAGAGTGATCCCTGGAGGGGTACGTGGGATCAGGAAGGCGGAGGGATTCTCGTAAACCAGGCGCCCCATCAGCTTGATCTATTCCAATGGTTTCTCGGTCCTGTTCAGGAATTATACGGGTACTGGGATAACATGAATCACCCTGAAATTGAGGTGGAAGATACCGCGGCGGCGGTTTGCCGATTTCAAAACGGAGCGGTGGGAACCATCACCGCAAGCAACTCCCAAAACCCGGCGTTGTACGGGCGGGTGCACATATTCGGAGAAAACGGAGCGGCTCTCGGAGTCCAGACAGACGGAGGAGCAATGTTCATCGCGGGGATGTCCGGAATTACGGAAGCGCCGTATAACGATATTTGGACAGTAAACGGAGAATCAGAATTCATGGACCGGTGGAAAAAAGAAGAGGAAGAACTTTTTAACCGGATCGACGGTACCACCTATTTTCACACTCTGCAGATAAAAGATTTTGTCGAGGCGGTAAAAACAGGCAGACCTCCGGCAGTTACCGGCCGGGAGGGGAGAAAAACTGTGGAACTTTTTACCGCGATCTACCGGTCAAGACGGGAAAAAAAACCAATATCATTTCCGATAAATCCGCCGGAAAGCGGCAGGGACTTCGACGGCCGGTTACTTTCCCGTGATCCATGAAACGGCATACTGCCACTCCGTCCCAGAAATACCGGATTCCTTTTCCCAATGCCCGGCAATTCCGGAACTTTCCGCTGCGAGTTCAAAATGACACATTGCGATACCGATGTTGAGCCTGCCGGAGTTAAATCCTTCGTCGGTCTTCCCGGCTAAATAAAACCTGACACCCTTCGGGAAACCGATTAGCCGCCAGTTTTGAGTATTCATCGCCGATGGAGCAATCCTTACACTCTCCAGTGCTTCCCGGTACTGTCCGGCTTCAGCTTCATCCATGGGTACCGTTTTACCGTCCTCTTCCCGAAAAAACAGCTCCCGGAAAGGTTTTCTCTTCCGGGAACCGGCGGCAGAGGAGATAATCTTGGCCCGGAATGATTTTTCAGCCGGAATTCCCAGAGGAGAAACAGCCGGAACTGATTCCCCGTCAGCTGCCCCGAGAGCCCGTTTGAGCCGGCTGCGGTTTATAGTACCGCCCAGCCAGCAGGTACCGAGACCGAGCTCAGTGGCTTTCAGGATTAGATGCTCCATTAAGTACCCGTAATCTTCACCTGCTCCGGTTTCGGTATTGCCGACACCGGCAAGAAATAGAGGAGCGTTCTTTATGAACCCGTAGGTGCCGGAAAAACCGGTCATTCCCGCGGATTTAGCATCAAGAATGGTAAACCGGAATTTACTGCCGAATACCGACGGGGGCAAACTGTTGATAAAGCTGTTAAGCTTATCCAGGAGCTCCTGATCCGGTTTTTCTCTTTTATAGGTACGGCATGAATGCCTTTTCTTCATTGCTTCCATGGAATTTTCAATTTTCATCCTTTTATCCTTTCTGATTTTTTGAATGCCGGACAATGATGTCCTGTTGCTCTGAATACCATTATGGAGGGAAGCTGTCTCGATTTGATGTCGAATACTGCACAGCTCCGGGGAAACTTCGGATCCCAGGAAACGGAAAAGTATTCGCATTTCAAACAGTTTGGCGCTTTTTTCTTCTCCATATCCGTATAATACTACACTTTACTTGTTCGATCACGGCAAAGTAAAATTTTGAGAGACGGCGTTTTGGTGTTATACTTTGTTACAGGAGGTATATATGATTCATTATTATCTGTCGGTCTTTCCCGTGGAAGCATTTATCGCGTCGGAACTTGATCCTGAAAATTTCGGCACCTATATGGCCACCGGATCCAAGATAGGTTCTTTGGAACGGATCATTTTTATCGAAACAGAAGGAGGATTCGGAGACCATTTTGACTGGAGATACGCGGAAAAACGGTGTGTTTCCCATCCGGACGGTAAACCGAAGCATTCCGTCTATCTTTCGGTGTACAGAGCCTTGGAGCACATTCCACTCAAAGCGATGAAAAACATCTATCTTACGACTAAGGACGGAAGAACTCTGGAACTTGAATCTGTTAAGGAAGCCTCCGCGCCGAATCACAACGAATACTATATCTACCAGGAATTGAGTCCCATGAACCCGTTGGTCGTGAGTACGCTGAAGCCTGAAGACTTCGGGAATTTTGTAACATCCGGAAAGTCAAAGATTTTCGCTCCGAAATTAATATTTACCGATTTGAAGATCATTGACTTTGATAATATGGAAGCCTCCGGAAATATAGGACATACCTACGATAAAAATTTAGAACACTTAAAGTCCTGCATAAATGCTGTGGTAAATAAAGAAAAACAGACCAAAACAATTGAACGGTCCCATATAGAGTCATTTTCCTACCAGAGCATCGCACGGGGAATATACGTCTGTGATGATGAATCCATGCTTACATATCCGATGAAAAGTAAAGAGGAGCTGAATACTCGGCATTTCGAGTGGGCAAAGTCGGCATTGATTGTTTGACCGGCTTTAATAAAAAATAAGTACATTTTACTTTTTTTCCTATTGACTGGAATTGATAACTGCTATAGGTTTACGTTTGTTTTAAAAACCGGCTGCGGCCTATTGCGAACAAAATAATGACGGCTCACTTTTTAAAAAGTTTTATTTCCTCCCTCCCTTCAGGTCCAACCTAGGCACTCAATGTAATTATTCTACAATTTGTAGACATTAATATTGTGAGGTGAAAATATGGAGGTACTACGGAAATTATTCCCCTACCTCAAAAAATATACGGTTCCGCTGATATTAAGCATTCTCGGAGTTTCTCTGTTTACGGGTCTCAGTTTGATTCCGCCCCTTCTAATGCGGTATCTGATAAATGATATCATTGAGATAGAGGTCTGGGATCTTCTTTTACCGGTAATCTTCCTTATAACATTTGTACCCATAGCAACAGCCGCGATCAACTTTGTTAACTCGAGAGTTATCATGAAAACCGGGTACAAATTTATTGCCGATTTAAGAAGAGATATCTACGGAAAAATTTTACATCTGAGCATGAAATTCCATCAGGACACCTCATCGGGGCTTCTGGTAAACAGGCTGATGGATGACGTCAACATGATTCAGCAGCTGATCACAGGTACCACGGTGACCTTGTTCACCGATATTATCATTTTCATCTTCTCCGTTACTATTGTTTTCAGCCTGTCTCCGGTTCTTTTTTCCGTGTTAATAGCCATCATGGTGCTGTATGTCTTTGCGTACCGCTTTTTTTCAAAAAAGATACGCGCGGAATCGAGCTCATTTCGTTCTATGAATGACCGAATTTCCGAACGTCTACAAGAAACCGTATCCGGCACTCGTCATGTCAGAATTTTCAACCGGGAACCATGGGAGAACACCATGTTTTTATCCCGTACAAATCAGAGCCTGCAGCATTCACTCTCCAGCAACGTAAACTCTATCAGTTTGAGTACTGCCTGTACAATGATTGCCGGCTTCGGTTCCGCCGCTGTGGCCGCGATCGGCGCTTCTTTTGTCATTCAGGGCAGACTCCAGTACGGAGATGTACTCGCCATTACCACCTATATGTGGATGGCTTTGAATCCCGCAATACGCCTGACCACGGTGGCAGGACAGATAACCGAAACTTTCGTTTCCGCGAAGCGGGTAATTGAAATCCTGGAAGAACCCGTAGACGTAAAATCGGTTCCGAATGCGGCTAAAATCAGCAGGGGTGAGGGAAAAGTAGTTTTTAAAAATGTGTATTTTTCCTACGTCCCCGAGGTTCCCCTTTATCAGGATCTATCTCTTCAGGTTAATCCGGGCCAGACGGTAGCATTAGTCGGTCATACCGGATGCGGAAAAACTACACTGACAAGTTTACTCATGCGTTACTGGGATATTCAGAAAGGACAGATACTGATTGACGGACATGATATACGTCAGGTTGAACTGGGCAGTCTGCGGCAGCTTTTCGGCGTGGTGCTTCAGGATCCGATCATCTTTGACGGGACTGTAAGGGAAAACATCACCTATGGCATCCGGGGAGCAACAGACGGGATGATCGAAAATGCGGCGAAAGCCGCTGAAATTTATGAGATGACCGCGGCCCTTCCCGAAGGGTTTGACACCTTTTTAGGCACCCGGGGCGTAAAGCTTTCTGTTGGCGAAAAACAGCGGTTATCCATTGCCAGAGCCGTAATCAAAGATCCGCTCATCATGATCATGGATGAGGCGACTTCGTCTCTGGATTCAGAATCCGAAGCTCTTATTCAGAAAGCCTTAAAGAAAATTCTTAAAAACAGAACAAGTTTTGTAGTGGCCCACCGTTTATCCACCATAACAACGGCTGATCTTATCGTAGTCATGGATAAAGGCAAGATCGTAGAAAAGGGAACCCATCAGGAACTCATGGAAATCGAAAGCGGTCATTACCGGCAGCTGTACGAGGAACTTCAGGGCAAGGGACAAGATACATGAACGCGAGAACCGAACGGCTTAAACGGATAATTTCCAGACTCCACGAAGATGTTGAAAATTATGAGGGTTCTGTATCCCGAGACCTCGGCAGATTATGGCGGGATTATCTTAGTCCCTACAAAGTAAGGATCATCATTGCCCTTACGGCAACTATCTTTTGGAGCGCCCATCCCTTCCTGGTCAGCCTCCTATCAAGATATCTTGTAGACAAGGTTCTGCTTGTTGGACAATCTGCTGATCTTTCAGCCATTCCCGGACAGTGGGCGAAACATCAGAATTACGTGATTCTCCTGTTTTCGATTTGGGCTGCTTTCGTCAGCACCCATTGGCTTAGTCTATGGCTTATTCTAAATATTGGGCAGCAGCTTATTTACCGGTTCAGAAAAAACCTTCATGAAAAACTGCAGGTCCTCCACGTCGGCTTCTTCGACTCCATGGAGACAGGAAGGATTATGAGCCGGGTCATGGATGATGTTCAAGTTATCAAGCTTTGGTCCACAAACCAGGTGCTGAATATTGCCGCTTACCTCTACCGGATGGTAATAGGACTGGGCATTCTTTTCTATTTAAACTGGCTGCTGACCCTGATCATCCTCATATCACTGCCGCTCTATGCATGGGCTATTGCCGCAATGCGGCCGGTGATTAAGAACACAAATATCGCTCTCCGTAAACTGAACTCCACGATGTACGCGTTATCTTCGGAACGGATTAACGGGATAAACGTGGTAAAGGCCTTCGGTCAGGAGAAACAGGAGCTAGGAAGATTTACCCACAAGATTTATAATAACATACGGCTCGGCATGAGGATGATCAGTTATCAGGCATTTATGGGATTACTGGCCGGAATAATCTCGGCAGCAACCACAGGAATAATTCTCTATATCGGAGTTACTCAGGTAAGAACCGGAGCCATGACAGTGGGAACAGTTGTGGCATATATCACCGCGCTGCCGCAGCTTTTCGCGCAAATCAACATGCTTACCGTCATAGCCACAACAATTCAGGCGGTACTGGTGGTAATTCAGCGGGTATTCAGGTTTTTGGATGAACCCGAGGAGGTAGCACCGGGAAACATAAAGCTGGATGGTATGCGCGGAAAGATTGAATTCGATGATGTCACATTTTCATACCCCGGACAGGATAAACCGTCCCTGGAAGAGGTCAGTTTTACCATCCCGCCTGGAACGAAGACCGCCATCATGGGACCCTCCGGAGCCGGAAAGACTACAGTATTTCAGCTTATTTTACGATTTTACGATCCTCAATCAGGACACGTACGCCTGGGAGGGGTTGATCTGGTGGACGCTGATGTTAAGTCCATACATAAGCATGCGGTAATGGTACAGCAGGAACCGGTCATCTTTTCCGGAACCCTGGCGCAGAATATAGCGTACGGGAATTTGGACGCGCGCCCGGTTGAGATAATGGAAGCAGCTCAGCAGGCGGAGCTCCATGATTTTATCATGAGCTTACCAGTGAAATATGAAACGGAGGTAGGACAAAACGGGATCAGCCTGTCGGGAGGACAAAAACAGCGTCTCGCCCTGGCAACCGCGCTCCTTACAAAGCCTGAGGTTCTTCTTCTGGACGACACAACCAGTGCCCTGGACGCCGAAACTGAATCCAGAATACGAAGCACACTGAATAAAGTCCTAAAGGACAGAACAAGTCTGATTATCACCCAGCGGATTGCTACGGCAAAAGATTGCGATATAATCCTGATATTTGAAAACGGACGTATCACTCAGCGGGGGACTCACAGCGAATTAAAAGAACAGAAAGGTTTTTACCGAAAAATCTTTCTTCAGCAGAAATCCATATAACAAATACAGGAGTAAATAGATGGCATTATTTGATAAAAAGAAAAAAGCATTGAAGAATGATGTAATAAAAAGCGAACTGCCCAAGGACGTTAAGCTGAAAGAAGAGCTGACGGAACTTTCAGCCATCGGAGACAGGCGGGATCTGAATAAGGCAGATTCGGAAGTAAAAACGGCCGTCAGCAAAGCGACCCAGGCCGATATACGGGAGATCATGCTGATCGACCAGGGACGCTGTCCCCTTTGCCACGCAAGAACGGAGAATTTCCTGTTCACCGTTGTTTGCCCGTCATGCGGATGGTTCAGAAGAAACATTCCTTCTACCGGAAAAAGCATTGTTTATCTTAAAAACAAGGAAAAAATTGAATGTGACTATATTCATCACGGCCGGACTGATGAATTCCTGTGCATCCGGGAAGGTGTAGTTATCTCTGAAATCATGCGTGACATGGTCCAGAAAATTGATCATGTATGGGAGAAAAATGAATTAGAAGAAGCACGGAACACTGCTCACAAACTGAAAACCGGGATCTGTTCCTGGTGTGAACGCACCCTGAACGAAACTCCGGAGGAAGAACACGGAGAGGATTTTGTAGCTTTCGGTGCAACCCAGGAACGGTACAAGTTCTGTTCGGAAAAGTGTCAACGGGCATTCCGGAAACAGTATCCGGCAAGAATCCACCGAAACTGCTACGAACGGGATTGCAGCACCTGCAATTTATGCATAAAACGGTATGACACCCATGGATTTAAAAGGAATATCCTAAAGTAGAATTTTGTAGTATACTTTCCGGAGAATTCCACAATTGAGGTGATCTATGAGTAATGGTTCAATTCCGGTTCTTTTTACCCGCGGAGAAAATCTTCCCCTTGCTTGGGAACAGGCCGTTCTTGAAACATACCGGAACGGCTGCGACATAAAAACGGAGTACGATAAAGAGGCCGATCCGCCGAGTAAGGACTGCTCAATGACCATTGTAGTGGATGATCCAACGGCAGAGCCGATGATACACAAAGATTTTCCCGGCGGCTTGGAAGACCTTCATGAATATACACTGGAAGTTTTAGACGGCATAAAAGATCACTGTGTTAGAACTGATCCCCGGGATACCGATGACACCCGCTGGGAATACACCTACCACCAGCGGCTCTCTTCGTATGCCGTCCCTTCCCTTGACACCGCGTTCGATCAGATTCGCCTTATTGCAGAAAGGCTCGCAAAAACGCCCCATTCCAGAAGAGCCCAGGCGGTAACATGGAAGGTATGGGAAGATATTTTCTGTACCGATCCTGCCTGCCTGCAGAGTATTTGGTGCCGCCTCCTTCTAGGCGAAGATGATATTTGGTATCTTAATACTAATGTCCGTTTCCGGTCCAACGACGCCTATAAAGCGGCATTTATGAATATGTACGCTTTGGTGCGGCTCCAGGAACGGATCGCCCGGTATATTAATAAACTTTCGGAGAAAGAAGTTCGTTTAGGGCGGTACGTTCACCAGGCCGACAGTTTTCACATCTACGGCGCTTATTTTACCGAAGTAGAAGAGCGGTTCATCCGGGGGATGGAGAAAAGGACCTTCCAGGAACGGACATTCCGATATGAGGATGTGCGGGATATTATGCTGGAACAGGAACCGGCTATTTTGGCGAAAGCTCAGCAAATGGGAAGGAAAATAGATGACTGAATGGGAGACGCAAGAAGAAAAAGTATATATCGTAGGCATAAAACCTCCGGAGCTGTCCAATTCTCAGATGATGAGAAGAATGGAGGAGATGAAATTTCTCCTTAAAACTTTAGACTACCGCTTCTGCGGACAAACGGTGTGCTCTATAAGAAACAGCCGGAGTAAATACATAGTAGGATCAGGAAAAGTAGAAGAAATAACCGCGGCCGCCCGGGATCTGGAGGCGGACCTTATTGTTCTGGATACCGATTTAACCTCCTCTCAGGAGCGGAATTGGGAGGAAGCCGCGGAGATTCCCGTGATAGACAGACACCGGGTTATCATTGAAATATTCGCTTCCCGCGCATCTACAAAAGAGGCTTCCCTTCAAATACAGCTCGCCAGGCTAGAATACGCCCTTCCCCGCCTGAAAAAGGCGTGGACCCATTTATCCAGGCAGCAAGGCGGCGCGAGAGGAACCAGGGGTGAAGGTGAACAGCAGCTTGAAATGGACCGGCGTATTATTTCCGAAAGGATCGGTAAGCTGAAAAAAGAACTTTCCCATATCCGTAAAAGCAGGGAAATCAAGCGGAAACGGAGAGACCGGATTCCGGTCCCTTCCGGCGCCATAGTAGGATATACCAATGCCGGAAAATCATCCCTGCTCAACACGATAACCGAAGCAGGCGTATTTACCGAAAATAAATTATTCGCGACCCTTGATCCTACCACCAGAAGTGCCGTCCTGCCGTCGGGCACATCTATGGTTTTTACTGATACTGTAGGTTTTATTAGAGACCTTCCCCACGACCTCTTTGAGGCTTTCAAGTCAACCCTGGAAGAAACAGTATACGCCGACTTCCTGATCCTGCTTCTGGACATTTCCGATCCGGAGGTGGAGCAGCATCGGGAAACAACTCTATCGGTACTGCGGGAACTGCAGGCGGACGATAAACCAATAATCACGGTCTACAATAAAGTGGACCGGCTGAAAAACATGGAGCTTCCTCCCGGTATCAAACAGGGGATTCCGATTTCCGCGAAAACCGGACACAATATAGATACCCTTCTGCTGGAAATAGACAAACTGGCGGCGGAAGAGAAAAACTCAATCTGCTGTGAAATTCCGGCGGATAGATACGACATTGCCGCGCTGATCCACCGGACAGGAAACGTAGAAGAAGAATCGTATGAAAACAATATAATCCGGATAAAGGCGCGGGTTCCGGAAAGAACAAGGAACATAATTTCCCGATATGCCGCAGGCAGTTAGGGCTTACCCGCTTCGGAATCGGTATAGGGAAATATCTTTTCCGTCCGGAAATCTTTACCTGTGTAGAGAAACCGGGTAAACAGAGCCCGTTCGGATCCCGATTCACCCCGGGCATAGACGCCCAGGTAAGCACCGGTGAATCCGGAGGCGGTATCCTGAGACATCAGCCGTGCCGAACCGGTACCCGCCTCGATCTCATCCCCGGATTCATCCACGTAGAAGAAAGTGTAGCCTTTTTCATCGCCTTTCATACCCAGCACAAAAGAGCATGTTTTGAGTTCAACAACTTCCGCTTCTTCGGCAATATCCCAGCATTGTTTTTTAAGCAAAAGAACAGTCCTCCCGTTCCGCAAGGAAACGCAGAGTTCGTAACGGTTTTCCTCTCTGGATAAAACAACGACCCCCGCTTCACTGCCTTCCTCTAACGGATTAAATGTAAAATGAGCCGACGCGGAGAAACGGAAATGCCGCTGCCTGCGCCCCAGAAACGGCGGATTTCCGTTCCGGGGCAGTCCCGGCAAGGCGGTGATTTCGCAGCCCCGTTCGGTACACCGGACGGCGGATCCGTCCGGGTTTCCTATGTAATTCCATTCCGGATCCAAGGGGTCACGAAAATTTTGTTCAATATAAGCGGATTGATCCTGCTTGCCTGTCTTCCAATCCCTGTTTACGCGTATATCCGTGGATACAGTGCCGTTCCCGTTTACCAGGGGCCATCCGTCATCGTCCCACTCCACAGGAGCAAGAAACGTTTCCCGGCCTAAAATATGACAATCGTCATACGTAAAATGACGGGAGGCAAGGAAAACCATCCACCAATTGCCCAGGTGATCTTCCAGGAGGTCTCCATGGCCGGCATGCCGAATATGGGAAAAACTTATATGCCGGTGAGATAAAATCGGATTCCTGGGGCAGCCTGTATACGGACCTTCCGGATCTTTGCTTCTTCCCACTGCCGCCATGTGTCCGTACCGGGTTCCGCCTTCCGCGGTAAGCAGATAGTAGTAGCCGCTGCGCTTATAAAGATGCGGGGCTTCAGCATCCCATGAACAAAAACCTTTAGCAATCAGACTTAGATCACCGGTTAGTCTTCCCTTGGGAAGAACAATTTTCCCCTGGACTATGCCTCCTGCTTTAAAATCACGGCGGCTGTAATACACGCTCCCGTCATCATCAAAAAAAAGTGATGGATCAAAATCGTCCTGGTCTATCCAAACAGGTTCGCTCCACTCTTCTGCCGGATCTGGTGAAGTGATTAGGAAATTTCCTCTTCCTCCGACATTCGTGGAAACAATATAAAATGTGTCACCATAATATCGGATGGTAGGAGCGAAAATCCCGCTGTTTATGCCGCATTTTTCCAAATCGAGCTGAGATTTTCTAGAAAGAGCGTAATTTATCAGTTTCCAATTAACAAGATCCCGGCTGTGATAGATAGGCAATCCCGGAAAAAAACCGAGACTGCTTGCGGTCAGATAATAATCGGTACCGGCGCGGCAGACAGACGGATCCGGAGAAAATCCGGAAATGACGGGATTCCGGTAGGAAAGACAATTTCTTATGTTTTTCGGTTCATCCATTTATCAAGAATAGTATGTAAATCCTGAGGCGTATAGGGTTTCGAGAGAATATCATTGATTCCCGCTTTTTTCCAGCGGCTTATCAGGTTTTTATCTGCAGCGGCGGATGATCCGATTATCGGAATCTCAGCGGCGCCGTCCCGAAGGTTCCGGATTTTCATCGTTACGTCCCAGCCCTCCATATCCGGCAGATAACAATCTAGAATAACCAAATCAAACCTGCCCGAACTTACCAGTTCCACCGCTTCGCTCCCGGTACGGGCTAATTCCGTGGAATAACCGAAACGGTTAACCATCATCCTGGAAATGAGTCCATTTATGTTATCATCTTCAACAATTAATACCCGTCCTTGTTTCCGGGGGAGAGAAATATTATTTACAGGGGTAACAGTCGTGACAGAAGATTCATCTATTATTTCCAGCGGAACCGTCAAAGTTAAAACTGAGCCTTTTCCAAGCTTACTTTCGGCAGCCAAATCGCCATTCATCAGGAAGGACAGATTTTTAGCTATGGATAACCCCAATCCGGTTCCTTCGTACCGCCTGGTACTGCCCGATTCTACCTGAGAAAAAGGAGTAAATATATCGTCGAGTTTATTTTCCGGGATCCCGATACCCGTATCTTTAACGGATATTGTAACCGTCTTTGTTTTCGAATCGGCAAAATCTTTGTACGGAACGTCCGCGTCGATTTCAATTTCCCCCTTTTCGGTGAACTTAAGCGCGTTTCCGAGAAGATTAAATAATATTTGCGACAGCCGTCTGCTGTCGCCTTTTACATATTCGGGAACAGCCTTATCCACCCGGAGAATAAGCTTGACATTTTTTTGTTCCGCCTGATTTTTAAAGGTCCGGTAAATAGTAGTAAGGAGATCCAGCAGATTGAAAGGTACCGGCTCGAGCGTCATCTTTCCGGTATCCAGTTTGGCAGCGTCTATCAGTTCGTTGATTAGACTCAGAAGAAGATTACCGGATTTTTCCGCGAGGGTAATATACTCTTCACTTGATTCACCTCCGGGATTGCTTTTTAAAAGCTCCAGAATTCCCATAATGCCGTGCAGGGGAGTGCGGATTTCATGACTCACATTGGCGATGAACCGGCTTTTTACCTGATTCGCCTCCACAGCTCTTTGAGTAGAAACTTTAGCGGATTCCAGGGCTTCTTCCAGCTGATTATTCATTAATACCGCGTTTTCATTTGAATCCTGCAGTTCTTCCACAAGCTTTCTCGTCTGATAAAAGCTCCGCGCGTTTCCTACCGCTAATCCTATAAAGCTGATTACTCCCTGGAGTATACCTAAATAACGTTCAAGATACTTCGGAAACATTACTCCCTTAATACCGATAAGACCCACCAATTCTTTTCCATGGCGGACTTTCCCCAGCAACCCGGCTGTTTTCGGAACAACAAGTACTTCCTGTTCTGACTTAGAAAAATTTTCCAATTCTTTAAAACTTTCTAATGAAATATCAGTTCCCGTCTTTATGACCGCACCGTCCTGTACAGTCAGGTAATTAATTTCTTTGGGAGCCGTAATCATGGATGTGATTTCGGAAAACCGCTCAATGATAAGCTGTTCTTCCCTTAGAGAGATGATATCCTGGAACAAGTCAAAAACCATGGCATAATCCGCCAGCCGTTTATTCAGCGTATCATTCTGGCGCCGGTATTCATCCCTTTCAAATTCGAGGATTTTTTCGAGAAGGATTTTATGAAGGACCGTTTTAAAATAGTCCAATCCTGTTTTAACAACCTTTACAGGAAGACCGGTTTTACTTTGAAAGTCATCAATTTTTTTCTCGATTTCATACAGTCCGGTATCTAATAGAAGAATCCCCGAGGAACACTCATCCATGAATTCTTTAAAGGCATCATCTTTAAATCCGAAACTTTCCAGATTTTCTTTCCACCGGAAAAGCCAGCCGGACGTGACGATATAGTACCCTTCATTCAAATACTCATCGAGGAAGGAGGGAGGAAAGATATATTCTCCGCAGAAATTTTTGTATGAAATAGCCAGCTGGGTATCTTTAATTTTATTTTCGGCCGCCTTCCTGATACAGCCGCCGCCGATGATGATGCCGAATGATTGCTCTGAAGTTATTTCAGGGATTTCGTTCCGGGAGAATAAATCATGAAGATCTGCCGGCGGCGACATACATTGATCGGCATACGAATAAAGCCGTACCTCCCGTTGCTTGAAATCCTTCAGGGCATTCCGGGTTTCTCTTTCAAGAGATCTGCATACAACTAATGAAACAGCCGTAACCAATTTTTACCTCTTACGGATATTGTCCATATGTCTTAACTGCCTCCGCCACCGTTGCGATCGTATCCTCCGAAACTTGAAACGGAATCTCACCATGATTATCCGACAGGATAAATCCTCCGCCCGGAGCACCCTCCTGGATCTTGTCCCGCACATTCTTTAAAGCCTCTTCCTGACTCCAGGACACCATTTCCAACGCGTTCAGATTACCTACAATTACCGTATCGGGGCTGCATTTTCTTTTACAATGGGGAAGATCATCGTGAAAACTGATCCCCAAACCGGCAGGATTGATCCCGAGAAGCCTGTCCAAACTGGGTTCCATCCTGGCAGAAGCAAAATGGATAATAAAATCTCCCGAAAACATAGGCAGCACCTTTTCCGCGGTTTTAAACCCATACTCCTGAAGTTCTTCAGAAACAATTTCGGGGGAAAGAACCGGATCAATATAGGCAACCACATCCGCGCCTGCCTGATATTGAAGGTTAGCAAGCTCCAAGCAAAACTGAGCATTAATTTCCATCAATTTCCAAAACAGCGGCCCGCCCTGGAACAGAAGCTCCAGATACGTTTCAAAACCAAGCTGCATAACCGGCAGAGAAAACGGTGAAGTCACGGCCCCCATTATCGGTACAGTACGGCCTTTTCTTTCCCGCAGTCCTTCTATAAGAGACAAAAGTTTTTTCGTGTCAGTACTTGCCCTGATATCCGGTTTTTCTAATTCGTTTATCTCAGATAATTCGGTAATGATAGGCGGACCGGCGTTAAACGGACCTTCTTCATTTACTACGATCTCCCGGCCGCCGAAAATCTGATAATCCAAGGCGGTATAGAGATAGGCCAAAAGCACATCGTGTCCGTACCGCTCCTGCATCCTGA
This sequence comes from uncultured Spirochaetales bacterium, assembly GCA_964384485.1. GTDB lineage: Bacteria > Spirochaetota > Spirochaetia > CAYLLE01 > CAYLLE01 > CAYLLE01. The sequence goes on from CAYLLE010000025.1 coordinate 17,252, forward strand.
TCTGCCCTTCCACAACATTTTCCGTCTTGGCGTAGTATTCCGGAAGAGACATGCCCAGTTCCTTTGCTCCGTGCATGGTCAAAGATAACGCGAACGGAACCCTGTCGGCTTCCTGGAAACTCATTGTTTTGCTAATCCGTTCTCGTGACGTCAACATTCTCTATTCCTTTACCCGGAAACATACCTGGCCGCTAAGGAGAGGGCATCTCCGGCAGTTTTTCCGTAATCATCAGCCCCTACTTCTTTCCAAAGTTCGGGATTAAGACGGAAAGGCGCGCCTCCGACTATTATTTTTGTATCAAGCTTTTCTTGTAGAATACCAGTCTTTACGTCAGCTACCGAATAGGCGGAGGGAAGCATGAGCACAGAGATAAAGCATACCGAATACGATCCCTTTTTGATCGTTTCAGCTAATCCACTCGTGGAAACCCTGCCTAAATCCCTGACAGTGTATCCCGCTCCGGCGAGAAACATGGCAATCAGCTTTTTACCGAGGGTGTGGTAGTCATTCAAAACACACAGACATATTTCCGGATTATTTCCGGCAGCCGGAACGTCCGCGAATTTACCTGCTATGTCTTCACAAATTTTTCCGCTCATATAGACTTGGGAAAAGGAGATTATTCCATTTTCCCAATCCTTACCCACTTGCTCCATGGCCGGAACGATGATCTTGTCGAATATCGAAAGAATAGAGAATCCATTTTCCAGGGATTCGAAAATCATTTTGAATACTGCATCACGTTCTATGCTTACAAGCGCATTATAAAATTTTTTTACATTCAGCTCAATTTGATCCATTAATGATAATTATAGTATAGGATCATGATTAATTGAAATTTTCTCCCCCTTTTTTTATGACCGGCGCCTAAAGACCGGTAATAAAAATCTGAAATATTCCTTCCAATCATCACTTCCTTTAAATGGATTCTCCCTGCCGGAGGGGTTCTCGACCATTTCACAAAATACCGACAGCGCGGACAGATTCGCGAAAAGATCTTTTAAATCAAACACAAACATTTCTTCAACGGCAATGTAGTCCAGGGTGTAATTCCAAATAATTCTGTCCGCCGATGCCGCCGCAATCGTCGCCAGGAAAAATATCCTGCCCAGATTGATCCATCCGGTATTACCGTTTCTTTTAGTGAAAAACTGTATCGTCCTAAACAAGATATAGCCGGCAGCAATGTAAAAAATAACATAAAACACCCCGGAGACTTTCACATCCAGTAAAGACGCAATAAAAGAACCATGATGATTCGGAGTTATTCTGAAAGTAAAGGCCTGAGGAATTATAACGGTAACCCTGTTCCAGCCGTATAAATTGTGAACAAGAAGCTTAATAATTTGATCGGCAAGAGCCAGCAGCATACCCCATGTCATCACAACGGGTATCTTAGAAGGGGTTTTATCATGAAGAAGGTATAGGGCTATCCAACCCAGCACACAAAAAAGTTCAGGAATCAGGATTATCCAAAGTAGAGAGGTATTGAGATTAAGTCTTCCTAAGACAGCATATAAAAGACAAACCGCCGGCCATGGAATCAAAAAAACAAAAAGGGTCTTAATTTTAGGAGATAGGGTAGGTTCATTCATGCGGGCATAATATACAAAATCGGCAGTTTTGACGAGGATTTGCGGCAAATATCGGGTCCAATCACAGTAATTGCTGATCCAATCATTCCGTAACTTCAAACGGGTGGAACAGACGATAGAACCGGGGCGGTACAAGAAAATTCAGAGCCTGCGGAATGACCTGCAGTTTTATTTCGTATTTTCCTCCAGTGCCCTGACAGCGGAAAAGCTCTCCGTCGATATGATATTCAAAGGGGGATTCCGAAACGACGTTCGCTTCCTTTATTTCATACCGTTCAATTATACCTTTTCCCGTCCGGGAGAGTTTCCTGTTAATTTTGTGGTGTCTACCGTTCCAGATGGAAAACATGTTCCCCGCGACCAGGCCCTTGCTGTTCATAAGAAACAGGTACAGATCAATATTACCGTCGTTGCACACCACATCGGGACAAACCTTAAACATCTTGCCGTAATACGGTCTGGTACCGGCTTCAATCATTACCGGCCTGCTGTTCCGTACAAACTCTTCAAAAATAACCTCGGCATTTACCCGGGTTCCCTTGAAGGCGTATTTTCCATTCCGCATTCGGACGCTGAATGGGGAGAGATTCTCGAAATCCTTTTTAATAAACACATCGAGTGCCGATTTTATATAGTGGTATATTCCCGATTTTACAATACCCTTAGATTGCAGTTTGGATTCCCGCTGACTGAGTACATCCACATCAAAACCGGCCCCCCATAACTGCCCGAAGATCTCCCTATCTCCGTCATATATTTTCATCAGATCCACCGGTACCGTATAGTGACGCTTCATACTTTCACCGTACGCGGCGAGTTGATTTCTTATATAACGGGGAACAGAATATGAATCCTGAATGCCGTTTCCAGTCCCTCCCCTCAAAAAACCCAAGGCTTTTTGATTCCCCCGCGGAATATTTGCCGATTTCATTACCGCATTAATCGCCGCATGCGCGGTCCCGTCACCTCCCCACACTATGCAGTATTTTAAATCACTCCGGTAATATTCTTCCACAGCCTCCATAAAGTGCTCTTTGGATTTACTTTCCACCACCTTGCCGACAGTCACTTTTGATAAAATTTTTTTAAGCATCTTTACGGCGGCGGGATACCGTGACGGGTTTATTATCATGGCACACGCTGAAAAGGTATCCGGATAGTTCATATTTATTCTAATATAATCATCATGTTACAGGATCGTTAATAAAAAAAATAAAACCCATATTTGCGCGAATTTATGACCCCTCCTATTGACATATCTTTCCGGTGCGGAGTAATGTGCATACTACACCCAACTTATTTAGGAGGATTTTTGATAATGATCAAACGAAAAATCGCGCCCTCCGGTTTCGGAGCAGAAAAAAACTAGTTGGGGCTATCCGAGCAGAGTACACCTTCCTGTGTAAAACCTGAATTTCTCCGATAGCCATCACCTTGGCATGGAGAAATAAATATGACTTTTTAACTAATCAACCATCATTTTTTATACTATTTGTCAAAAGAAACAGCAAACATCGATTTGTTATTTCTTATTATTCTTTAAAAAAGAGGTTTTTTGATGAGAAAGATTCGTTTACTTCTGAAATTTATGAGCGGCTCCAGGGTGATGTACCTGTCTTCCGTGATAGCAGTTGGTTTGGCATCAATGTTTTCTCTAATCCGGCCAATAATTATACGGTTTACAATCGATTCTGTGATAGGAAAGGAAGAACCGAATGTCCCCTCCTGGATTCTAACTGCATACAATTCCGCGGGGGGCAAGCAGTATATCCTCAAGAACATTTGGCTTATCAGTATTCTTTTGGTTATAGTCACACTGCTGAGCGGACTTTTTCTCTATTTAAAAGGACGATTTTCCAATACGGCATCGGAATCAGCGGCAAAAAACATGCGGGATACCCTCTATGCCCATATACAGGATTATCCTTACCGCAAACTGATCCAGACCGAGACCGGCGATCTGATCCAGCGCTGTACATCCGATGTTGAAACAATCCGGAAGTTTCTGGCTATGCAGTTCGTGGAAATGGGAAGAGCCGTATTCATGGTCCTTATCGCCGGTATCGTCATGTTTTCCATTCACCCCCAACTTGCCCTGATTTCCATGGCGGTAATCCCGGTAATATTTATCTTTTCGTATATCTTCTTCAAGCAGATTCAGAAAGCATTCAGAAAATCTGATGAATCCGAAGGAAGACTTACTACCGTGCTTCAGGAAAACCTAACAGGAGTGCGGGTGGTGAAAGCTTTTGCCAGACAGCACCACGAAATTGATAAATTCGAAACAAGAAACACGGAATACCGGAAATTGACTGAGAAGCTTATTTCGCTTCTGGCTCTGTATTGGGGAGTTTCCGATGCTTTAAGCCTTTCTCAGCTGGGAATAGTACTTATCATCGGCGGATATTCCGCTGCAATGGGGACTATCAGTATCGGGACATTCGTTATGTTTTTTACTTTTGTCGGAAGGCTTTTATGGCCGGTCCGGCAAATGGGCCGTATACTGACCGAAATGGGGAAAGCGAGTGTTTCACTGGAGAGAATCAGCGAAGTACTCGATGAAAAAACAGAAGATTATACCCAGGTATCCGGCGGAAACATCAAGGCCGGCAGGGTTGAATTTGAGAACGTCGGCTTTTCATACGAAGACTCTCCGATTTTATCCGAAATTACCTTTACCGCGGAACCGGGAGAAACCATCGCCGTTCTGGGACCCACAGGTTCCGGTAAATCTACCCTGGTCCATCTGCTTCCCCGGTTATTTGATCCTGATCAGGGAACAATCAGAATTGACGGTACCGACATCACAACGATGAACAAGAAGGATTTGCGGGGAAAAGTCGGCATCGTGCTCCAGGAACCTTTTCTGTTCCAGAAAACAATTAAAGAGAATATCTCCCTGGGAATCAATCGGGACAATGAAGTGGTGGATAAAGAAATTGAAGATACTGCCAGGACGGCTTCGATACACGATGTAATTTTATCATTCGAAAAAGGGTATGAAACGCAGGTAGGAGAAGGAGGTGTTACCCTTTCCGGAGGTCAAAAGCAGCGGACCGCCATCGCCCGAACCCTTCTGCGGAAACCGGCAGTTCTGATCTTTGATGATTCATTGAGCGCGGTGGACACCGAAACCGATGCCGCGATAAGACGGGCGCTTAAACAGCGGAATCACAAACCTACCACATTTATAATATCCCACCGCCTGAGCACACTTGCTGAAGCGGATAGGATTCTGGTTCTGGAAAAGGGAAGAATTGTACAGCTGGGAACCCATCAGGAACTGCTGAACGAAGACGGCCTTTACCGCAGAATCTGGGCTATCCAGAACAGCCTGGAACAGGAACTGGAACAGGAACTTACATCAATTAAGGAGGTGTAACTGTGGCTGTATATCAGGAAGAAGAATATTCAAAACAGTTTGACTTAACAGTCTGGAAAAACATATTTTCGTATACAAAACCTTTCCGGAAACTCCTTCTTGCAATGGTCTTTTGTATGGTAACTCTAGCGGGAATCGACGCTGTCTTCCCATTCTTTTCGGGATGGATTATCGATAACGTTATAACCCCTGGGGAAATCGGAAGGCTTCCGGCATTCGGTATTTTTTATTTCAGTATTGTGGCTTTCCAGGGATTTGTTATCTGGCTCTTTATATTTATTTCCGGCAAAGTCGAGATGGGTGTCTGTTATGAAATCCGGAAAAAAGGATTTCAGAAGATACAGGAACTATCGTTTTCATATTTCGACCGGACACCGGTGGGGTGGATCATGGCCAGAATGACATCGGACAGTCAGCGGCTGGGAGAAATGATAGCATGGGGATTAATCGATTTGACCTGGGGTTCCAGTCTCATGGTGATAATGAGTATCGTTATGATCGCCGTCAACTGGAAGCTTGCCCTGCTTACACTCTCGGTAATGCCGGTATTAGTGGGTATCGCGATATATTTTCAGAGAAAAATACTCAAGCGGTACCGGGAGGTCCGGAAAATCAATTCAAAGATTACCGGTTCATTTAATGAAGGCATACGGGGGGCTGTCACTTCGAAAACGCTGGTCCGGGAGGAAGAAAATCACAAAGACTTTAAAGACCTTACCGGCAACATGCGGTATTCATCTATTCGGGCAGCCATTCTTTCCTCACTTTTTCTGCCGGCCGTGCTTTCTCTCGGAGCAGTAGGAACCGCCCTTGCCCTCTGGTACGGCGGCAACGGGGTTGCCTTAGGAACCATTTCATACGGCGTACTGGTGTCCTTTATATTTGCCTCGGTACAATTTTTTGAACCGGTGATGGAACTGTCCAGAGTATTCGCGCAAATTCAGTACGCCCAGGCTTCCGCGGAACGGGTGATATCTCTTTTGAATACCGAAGCAGAAATAATTGATGATCCCCGGCTAATTTCCGGAGAAGAAGCTCCGGAAATGGTAGGCAATGTCGAGTTTAAAGATGTGGGCTTCAAGTATAAGAACGGGGAACAGGTTTTGACCGGGTTCAATCTCCGGGTAAAGGCCGGTGAAAAAATCGCCCTCGTTGGAGAGACCGGATCAGGAAAAAGTACTATCGTCAACTTGGCTTGCCGGTTCTACGAACCTACCGAGGGAAGCATTTTAATCGACGGTGTTGATTACCGGCGGAGAACCCTTGAATGGCTCCATTCCAACTTGGGATACGTTCTTCAGGCTCCTCATCTCTTCAGCGGAACGGTACACGACAACATCCGCTACGGTAATCTGGAGGCCTCGGAAGACGATATTACCAGGGCGGCGGAACTGGTAAATGCCCACCGGTTCGTCGAAAAACTCGAGAAAGGATACGATACCGAAGTCGGGGAAGGGGGGAACCTTCTCTCCACCGGAGAAAAACAGCTGATCTCCTTTGCCAGAGCAATATTGTCGAACCCGAGATTATTCGTACTTGATGAGGCAACTTCATCGGTTGATACCGAAACGGAACAGCTTATACAGAACGCGATAGAAAATGTTCTTGAGGGAAGGACGAGTTTTATCATCGCCCATAGATTATCTACGATCAAGAACGCAGACAGGATACTGGTTATACAGAACGGAAAGATCGTTGAAGAGGGAAATCATCACGACCTCATAGCAGCAAAAAGGTACTATTACAAACTGTACACCAATCAATTTATGGAGGAAGAGGAAGAAAAACTACTTCATCAATAAAATTTTTATTGTTATTTTTATATATACCGTTCCCGATACTATTAATGAAGGAGATTAGTTATGGAGATGGGCGGTGTTTATCTCGGCGCACAAGTAACAGCAGAACTGCTCAAAGCATCTCTGGAAATGACACAGGAGATGACCGAGAAACTTATAAAAGTAAATACTGAGCTTTCGGTAAATGCCCGGCAAATGGAGAATATAGGCAAAGCGGTAGATATCTACGCTTAGAAAGCTCTTTCCCCTTGCAGAGAATCATGCCGAACCGTAAGATAAGGCATGAGAAAGATAAATCCAGGTACAGCTTCCGTTACTCCCCGCGATCCGGTGATTGCCGGGAGTTATGTTACACTACAGTACACGTACACAGCCGGACATCCTGTAGATGATTCAGGATACATAAAGATTGCGTTCAGGTTCGCCGGCGATTTCGGAACTTTTCAATTCACCGATCCTGAGAAACCGAATTACTGCACCCTCAGAACCGACGGTGATTGTAAACTCATACCCCGCTGGGATTCAAAAGGAAACATCAGACCCTGGGGCACCGCCTGTTACATCAAAATAACCGGCGGATTTTTAAATACAGGAGAAAAAATATATCTCACTATAGGCGATACCGCCGGCGGGTCTCCCGGATGGCAGATCCAGACCTTTGTCGAACATACATTTGAATTCAAAACATACGCCGATCCGATTGCCACATATCAATTCAAAGAGATTGATGAATCACCGGTACTATCAATTATTCCGGGAAAACCGGAGAAACCGGTACTGACAGCTCCATCGGAAGCAGAAACAGACAAACCATTTACCTATTTCCTGAAACGGGAAGACCGCTGGGGAAATCCCTCAGGTAAGGCTCAGAAACTTTCTCACAAAGGATTTACCGGTGAGGGAATTGAACGGATTATCTATGATGATCCGGAAACCGGCAGGCAGGCAGTCAGTAATCCCGTGCGTGTTGTTTCAAAATTCCCGAAAGAGCGGCTATTCTGGGCCGATTTTCACGGACAATCGGAAGAAACAATCGGCACGAACAGCATTGAAGACTATTTCTCTTTTGGAAGAGACAAGGCTTTACTCGACATATGCGCCCATCAGGGGAACGATTTTCAAATTACCGATGAATTTTGGGAGAAAATCAACTCAGTAACCGATGATTTTTACAGTCCCGGTTCGTTTGTCACGTTTCCAGGATATGAATGGAGCGGGAATACCCCCCTCGGCGGAGACCGGAACATCTACTATAAAGAATCCGGAGGGATAATATCCAGAAGCTGCCGGGATCTTCTTCCCAGTGAAGAATCGGTCTATCCCGATTCACCCGACGCGCGGTCTCTTTTTAAAAACTTAAAAGGACCCGCCCCCTTCGCGTTCGCTCATGTGGGAGGAAGATACGCGGATGCGTCAATCCATGATGAAGATATAGAGATTGCCATGGAAATACACAGCGCCTGGGGCACATTTGAATGGCTCCTGGATGACGCTTTTTCCAGGGGCTACCGTATAGGAATATGCGCGAACTCTGATGATCACAAAGGACGCCCCGGAGCTTCATATCCGGGAAACAAAAAATTCGGTTCCTACGGCGGTCTTACCTGTGTTTTGTCTGGCGAGTTAACCCGGGAATCGGTGTACCGGGCTTTACAGGAAAGGAAATTTTACGCCACCACCGGCAGCAGAATAATTTTAGACGTCACTGCTGAATTAGCTTCGGGAGATATCCTGTCCATGGGGGATGAACGAGAAAATGAATCCCCGGTAACTCTGAACATAAAAACGGCCGGGACGGCACCCATAGAATATATTCAAATTAAAAACGGGGCGGATGTAATCGAAACAGTTTATCCAGTCCCGCGCGAACAGTACGGAAAAAAACGGATAAAGGTGATGTGGGGAGGCGCGGAAGTAAAAGGCCGTGCCCGGATGGTGGAATGGGACGGATCCCTGGAAATAGAAAGAAACCGGATAACGGATATTGCGGGGATAAACTTCTGGAATCCTGAACGGAGACTCCGAATCCAAAATGATAGCTCGGCGTCATGGCAGTCTATTACTACCGGTTCAGACGCGGGAATAGCTTTAACTCTGGAAAATAAGAATGAAGGAACAATCCGGATAAACACAAAACAGAAATCTGTTTGGGTACCGGTAAAGGAAATAGAACGAGAGCCCGTGGTATGGGAATGCGGAGGGCTGCGCAAAGAATTACGGATTTATTCTTTACCCGACACGGAACCTTCTTCCATACAGGAATATTCGGTCACCTTGGATGATCTAAAAAAACCGTTTAATCCGGTGTATGTGAAGATCGTCCAGGAAGACGGGCACAAAGCCTGGTCAACCCCTATATTTATCAGAAAATAAACGGCTATTTTATGTAAGCGTTGTCGACCTTTTTAAACGCGTTCAAAATTGAATCGGCTTCTTCCCGGCCCCATCTTTCGTGAATGGAGAGGTTAAAGTGGGTACCGCACATTGTTTCGATGTTCGGTAACTCGAAAACAGGTTCCCGGTCCCCTTTATATTCCGGATTATTCCAGGGAAAACCCCCTTTCCCGAATACTTTTTTATTTTTAAACCATGGCGTTTCACACTGGATATGCCGGTAGTCAGGCATAATAGGAATCCCTTCCGCGGTAACGGCATCGCAGAACTGCTTCTTATCAACTTTTATATTGTCGAAATTGATCCGGAATTTCAAAAACCAATAAGCGCTTTCGGTATCGGGCAGAGATGTGGGCCGAGAAATGGATGCAAGCTCCTCTATTCCCGAATAAATCATCTCCGCGAATTGTCTCCGTCTTTTCAAGAACTCAGGCAGCTTTGCCAGCTGGGTACTTCCTAAGACCGCGGAAAGGTCACTCAGATTACAGTTAAGCCCGGCTGTAACATTCCCGGGTGAATCGATACCGAAGGGTTTTCCCCGGTCAGCAAATCTCCTTGCCCGCATATGAAGGGCTTCATCCCGTGAGTAGACCACGCCGCCCTGTCCGCCGGTGGAGTGATGTTTACCGAACATGGTGGAAAAGACCCCGTAATGACCCATGGTGCCTGCCAATTTTCCCTTATACAAAGCTCCGTGGGCCTGGGCGCAGTCTTCAATGACATACAAATCATTTTTTTCTGCCACATCGAGAATGGAATCCATGTCCGCCGGATCCCCCGAAATATGCGCCACTATCACCGCTTTGGTTCTGGGCGTAACGGCCTTTGAGATTCCCTCCGCGGAAATGTTATACGTCTCCGGATCACTGTCCGCGAACACGGGAATACACCCGACAAAAACAACCGGCATAACACCGCCCGGGTCCGTCACGGGAGGAACAATAACTTCCGAAAACGGTTCGAGCTCCAATCCTCCTAACGCGCAGAAAACCGCGTTTGTCCCTGAATTGACGGCATCGGCATACCCTCCGCCCATAAAGTCGGCGAACTCTTTTTCGTACTGCTGCTCCCATTTCCCGTTATAACCCACAGGAATACCGTCCCGCAGACTCTCATCTATAAGATTATTGAGCGCCTCCTTCTCCTCAAGGCCTAAAAGCCCCCGGAATGGAAAAGGGTTTTTTCTTACTGGATTTCCGCCGTCTATCGCTAATGTTTCCATCGATTACACACCCCTTGTATTACCGGTAATATAAATGATACTATATCACGGTGTGGTAATCTGTGTAAAGCGTACCGGCACAGACATTCCCAAAAAAGTTAATTATGTTTGATAGACCGAAAACAGCAACAATAGAAGATATCGCAAAATTGGCCGGGTGTTCGAAAAACACGGTGAGTTTAGCCTTAAGAGACTCTTCCCGGATTTCGAAAACAACCAAAAAGAAAATCAATAAAATCGCTGATCAAATCGGATATGTGCCGAATATTTCGGCAAGAAATTTGATTACCAAAAAAAGCGGGATTATCGGGATATATACCCGGTCATTGTACGACGCTGTACGGGTGGAACTTGTACACACGCTCCTTAACGAACTGCATACAACGGAATACCGGCCTGTTTTAGGGCTCGGAGAAGAGTCAGTACCGAGTTGGCAGCAGTCTCCCTGGTTAAAAACATTCGCGTCTTTGAATATAGAAGCTCTGGCCGTTATCGGTGAATCAGCCGGAAACCTACCCGACATCTCCCACAGAATTCCGACCATTTTCATCGGCTGTTACCCCGAAGAAAAAATCCGGGCTGATTATGTTGCCCTGGACCGTCGTGAAGGCGCGATCAAAGGAATTAACCACCTTCGATCGATAGGACACAAAGAGGTAGTAATTGCTTGCGATCCTGCCATGGAATTCGCGGATCAATGTGTAATTACAGCAGAAAAAACAAGGATTAAGCCGGTAGTAATTAAAGCTTCATATCCGTACGGCAGGCATTGGGAAGAAGAAATATTCAGATTTTACAAGACAAGTTCCTCTCCACCGAAGGCAATTATCTTCGGTGACACGCCGTTCGCGGTACGGGTAATGCACAACGGTTTAAAACACCGGATAAATCCGCTTACAAAATCGGACGCGGTGGGGTACGATTATTTCCCCTGGTCTGACGCCCTTCAAATCCCTATTACCACCATTGAACAGCCCATTGAAGAGCTCTCACACTCAGCCGTAAACCTGATCAAGCGGAGACTCAATAATCCTTCTGCTTCTTTTTCTCATATAACCCTGGAACATGTCCTAGTCCCCCGGATAAGAAAAAAGAAATTGAGATCAGCCAAATGATATCAATTACGCGTAAATGATATCTTCAATCTTGTCCAAGGTGATGGCTACTGTCTGAGAATCGAGCCTTTTATACCGGCTGTCCATTAAAGCCTGTTCCGCCAGCTGCGACGTAAAGTACCGCTTTTCCAAGGTGAACGGCCCCTCCCGCACGAGCGGTTTAAGGGGATTATCTTTATGCCGCTTCACTGCTTCTGATATGCCCGCTCCGATCCGCTTCCTCGCCTCTTCTTTGGATAAACAGATAGCAGACTGCCTGCTTAGCCCTGTTTTTACAGCTGTCGTTATTATACCCGGGACCAATTCTTCAGCTTCCTTACAGGCCGCCTGGTCACCGCTTAAAAATATAAGAGGGATGTTCATGGAACCGCACCACAGAGCGAACTGGGCAATCTCTCCGATATATTTTCCGTTCAGCTTATAATAATCAACTGCCCGGGAATTTTGAGTATGGTTTAAGGTTCCCTGTACCGTTCCGGCCATGGCATGCTGACCGATCATGACAGCCGCGTCGTAATTCTTTATATACGGTATACGGGTCTCCCTTGGAGCCGGAGGTCTTCCGTGCATCAGCTTCGCTCCGGGGTGTAGTTTCGGGAAGGTGATTCCGCCGGGACCATGGCCGTCAATTACCAGAATGTCTTCTACATTCAAGCGATTGAGACTTTCCACAGCCGCGTTTACCTCTTCCGTGAGAAGCTCCTTGGACTCTTCGTAATAAGGTGTGCCGGGTCGGGTCTGGATATCAAAAGAAACAACACCGCTGACACCTTCAAGATCTGTCATCATCACAATTTTCATAACTATTTTTCCTACCCGTATATTTCTTTCTTCAATATCACGAAACCATTTTTTACCGTTTCATTTAAACCTTCAGCAAACCGCGCGGGACCATGACGGTGCCACATAATAGACCTTGCTTCCTCGTATCCGCCCTGGTTTAAGATCTCATCCACCGGCAGGTAGCCTTCCGTCTCCTGACAATATCCCAATACGTGCAGTCCGGCAAGTGAAAGACTGCTTTGCACGTGATTCTTCCATTCAGCCACAGGTTCACCGCCCAGGAGCGCAAGATGATGGAACTGATCCAGTCTGATCAGCCCTATGGGCCACGGAATTATCTTGTTGAGCCGTTCCCCCTTCCTGATTTTCTCATACCACACTTTTCGGCTTATCCGGTTCGGAACATGGTCGCCTTTGATCCAGGCCTGCCAAAAATCTTCCCCCGGAATTGTAGCAGGATCTTTCGGCGCGGGTATAACACGGTGGGCCGCGGCCAAAGACAAATCAAGCTCTTCTCCCGCTTCCTTTAAAGCAGCATGAATATCTCCGGACAGCTCCCGGGCGGTATTTTCCACATCTTCGGGTAATGATTTCCGGAAAGTCCCTTTCTCCAGGTCCGCGACAGCTCTGGGCCGCACATTGCCGGCTAGTGCCTGCAGGAACTGACAGTGGGTGTCCTCGTCAAAGCTTTGGGAGAGAAGAGAGCGGGTTCTTCCCGGATAATCCGCGGATATGCTGTTCCACGCGTACCCGTAAACTAAAACAGGATGGCAGCCGCAGGAAAAAAGGATACATCGGTCTTTATTTCCGGTTTTCCGGATATCCAGGACCCATAGATCACGGTTGTATGTTCCGGCAGGGTCCGGGGCCATCATCATCTCTCCGGAACTGTTCCGCCGTCTGCGGTTAATTCCGATATCGGTGCTGCCGTAATGTATTTTCATCGTTGCGGGAGAGCATCTTTCTACCGCTTCATACGCGCATGATACAACCGTCCGATCCCGCCAAACGATATATTCTTTCAGGGCGTCTGACTGGGGCATTGGAACCGAATAAATCTCCGCCGTTGAAAGAGGACCGCTGTGGATGTGAGCAAAGTTGAGGATAACCCACTCCACTCCGATGCCGCACTGTTCAGCGACCGCATACCGCAGGGCTTGACTGCGTTCCCTGGAAAGCCCGACCAGGTCCAGTGAAATTATAAGGAGGATATTGCCGTCTGAATCGGAAAGAGCGGCCGCCTGTACATAAATATTATCCAGCACCGATAACCCGGGACTTTTCCGCAAACCTCTGCCTCCCATGATCAGCCCAAGGGGAGGAGTAATTACCCGTTCAGCCCAGCCGGCATTATTGTAGGTTTTCACGTCATATTCTCTCCATCAGCACATCTAATATTTGATCAGCAGTACCGGGTACAAAATGGGCGGCCCGGTCCAGACACTCGTATCCTCCCCGGCTGAATTCGTGCTCCAGCGGAAGATACCCATGGTAGCCGTTGGCGCAGGAAATAATACCGGCAGCAAAGGTTTTTTCTTTAAGCCGCAGAGACATCTCCGACAAAATTTCAAAGGGAAGACAGGCAAAAGAAAAGGGTCCGATCCGCAGTATCCCAAACGGAAGCTCGACCCGGGATGACGGATACATCCGGCTTCGGAAAACCTGATCAACACCGCGCTGGTACTCTTCGAAGGCTGTACTTTGTTCTTCAGATTCGGCCGGAGCTGAAGCATATTTTTTACAAAGGCCCGGAATGTCTACTTCACCGGCTGATTCGACGTATCCGGCCACCTCTCCGGTAATTTCCACCGTTTCTAAACCTATCCGGGGTGCCGGGTCTGCAATGAACCTGCGTTCTCCTAAGAGAGCCGCGTATGCCAGACTTTCTCCGATCTGTTTCCGTGAGTCTCCCCGTCTATTCATGGGAACCGCGTCCCCGGCGGCACCCAATGTAAAAAGTACCGGACAATGCCAGACTTCAGAAACAGCTTTTCTGAGGTAATACGGGTAATCGGAAGATATTTTGTAATTTTCGGCATCGCTCAATCCGCCCGTTACGGGATGACAGGAGAAGTTCACCAGCGCGCCTGAGAAACCGGCTGCTCCTTTGAACCTGATAACGGTTAAAGTTTCATCCACCGGGGAATAGGAAAGATCATCCCTTTCTCCTGGGTACAAAAATACCGTTTCTACCGATCCGTCAGATTTCCTTGCCCGTCTGTTGTAGAGAACTTGAGGTACAGGAACCTGGTAGTACTGAAGTTCAGCTTCGCCCATTTCCCCGACTGCTTCAGCGGCACATTCTGTAATCAGTGCTTCAAGACGGTTTCTGTAGCGATCATCACCGTAAATCAATTCCATACCCGGAACGCTGAATTTATGAAGCCCGACATACGGAGCAAAGTGGGTGTGGGAAGCGGCTATTACTATATTGTCCTCCGGAACAGCGGTCTTTTCAGATATACTTTTCCGGATCCTCCGTGAATCTTCCAGATAGATGCCAACGGTGTCAACGGATATTATAATTACAGTCTGGTTACCGTCAGCCACCGCGGCGCAGCCTGCTGAAATAGGTTCTTTTATCCCGTCTGATTTTCTGTCCCGGCTGCTGTACCCGCCTAGATGGACCGGATAATTCGGGGTGATATCTCTGGAAGCGAAACCGGCTTTAATTTTCATGTTTTTTCCTTTAATCAGTATTTTCAGGGAATTATATCATTCAGCCAACTGGTCCTCAAGCTCCTCAATCACTGTATTTGTTTTTAATCAAAATATTAGTAACTTCATAATATAGATGAACCGGGAGGAGACATGGGAAACAAGAAGAATTACACCATAAACGCGGTATCGGAAGAAAAATTCGCATCAAAAGCAATGGTCCGGGATCATTTCGTAAAAACAGATCAGCCGGAAACAATGGGCGGCAGTGACACAGCCCCGTCACCTATGGAACTGTTCCTGGTCAGTTTATCAACCTGCATTACCACCATGGCAAAAATCATTGCCGGGCAGAAGCAGATTGAGCTGAGGGGAATCAGTGTTGAAGTACGGGGTGAATATGACATTGATGCCGTAATGGGAAAAGCACCGGACACCTTTCCCGGTTTTGAAACCATAGAGGTTGATATTGAACTGGACGCCGACATGGACCTGGAAGAAAAACGGATTTTTGCCTCTGAAATTGAATCCAGGTGCCCCGTCTCAAATACAATCAAAAAAAGCTGCGAGATTCTTGTGAATGTCGCTGACTGAACATTAAAGCAGTTTAACGTCATCTTCCAGTTCCGGCGGAGGAACAGGCAGAGCATCTTCGCTCTCCAGCTCCACTTTCCGGCCCCAGCTGCATAGGAGCTCATATGCTTCCGTCATTTTTCTCGCGCCTGCTCGAGCGGTTTCCGGGTTCCATCTATTTAAAAGTTCACCGATGAGATCTTTCCTTACAGCTTCATACCCCGGATCTTCTCCTAAATCATTCATTTCTCCAGGATCGTCCCGAAGATTGAACAAAACCGGAGGAAGATGGTCTTCATCCTGATGAATCCATAATTTCCAGTCTCCCCGGCGTATCATTGCCGAGGGCAGCCCGGCGGGATACCCGTTTTGATCCACGAATTCACTTATTACACCGTCATCAGAGAGCGGGTTTCCGTCTAGCGAAGATAAAATTGAGCGGCCGTCCCAATAATCCGAAAAACTGCTGTCCCCTAACTCCGCGAATGTCGGAGCTAAATCGTAGAGATTCACCGGATCATCCACGGTTTTTCCCGGAGTTTTTACTCCCGGTCCTTTAATGATAAGGGGTATACCCGCTGAACCTTCATAGTAGGTGCTTTTCCAAAAACAGCCGTGCTCACCGGCGAGTTCGCCGTGGTCGGAGGTATAGACTACAACCGTATTCTCTTCTAGACCGCTTTCCTTAAGCGCATCAAGAATTTTACCCACCGAACGGTCTACATATTCGCATAGACCGTAATATGCCGCCCTGATAATCCGGACGCGCTCCGCCGGAACAGCAGGTTCACCGACACCGCGGAATCTCCGGTACCGCTTAACAGATTCAGGCTGATTTTGTTCAGCCGCCGGGATATCCGCCTTTTCATAGTACTTGTTGAATAAATCTTCCGGGGCAATAAATGGACAGTGAGGAAGCACAAATCCGGAAACAGCGGCAAACGGAGTTCCCCCTGAATCAGATTTTTGTTCTACTCCCTTCTGCCTTAGATATTCTACAGTTTTTTCCGTTACCCGGTCATCGAACCATTGATAATGAGTTGTTCCGGTGCCGGCGTATTCCAGACCTTTTCTGCTCTGACCGGAAGTAGCGGAAGGAAACCGGGTCCACCTCGGTCCGCCTTTAACCGGGACTCCCGGATGAGCCGCCGAATATTCACCCAAAGGCCGCTTTTCAAATCCGTGCCGCTGATCGGGCCCCACAAAATGCATTCGGCCGATTAATGAAGTCTCATATCCGGCAACACTTAAATAGTGCGCCCAGGTGGGTATTCCTGAAGAAAGAACGTGCCGGTTATTCCAAACATGATTACGGGAAGGATACCGGCCGGTCATAAAACTCATTCGTGACGGCACACAGAGCGGCGCGGGACAATAAGAAGAAGAAAAACGGATACCTTCCGCCGCCATCCTATCTAAGCGGGGCGTCTGTACAACCGAATTTCCGTAACAGCCGAGAAAGTGCCTGCTGTGCTGGTCTGTCATGATGACAAGAATGTTAGGTCTTCGCATAAACCGATTGTATCAGTTTTCCTGCCGGAAAAAAACCGGCCCTTAATTAGGTACAGCAATTCCGGTGATGCCGATTTACCGCACATAAAGGGCTTGCAATATCCCGTACTTTTCCTTCAGTATTGTGATATGACAGAAAAGCTTTATTATTCAAACCCCTCACAGTCCGAGTTTTCCGCGGAGATAACGGATAAACAGAAAGAAAAAAGCCTGTATGCCGTCAGGCTCGATAAAACATGCTTTTATCCCGAGGGCGGGGGCCAGCCTCATGACACCGGAACAATAGCGGGTATTCCCGTTATTAAAGTGATAAAAAAGGAAGATGATGTCCTGCATTACCTGAAAGAAGATCCCGGAGAAGGAAGCATAACAGGTAAAGTAGATTGGAATCACCGTTTTGACTATATGCAGCAGCATACGGGCCAGCATATAATTTCAGCAGTATTGAAAAAAGGAGGTCTCGATACGGTATCGGTGCATCAGGGAACTGAATATACAACGATCGAAATCGCCGAACCGGAAATCTCAAAAGAACTGCTTCAGGAAATTGAAGCAGCGGCTAACCGGGAGGTTGGGATGAATAAACCGGTTCAGACCTATTGGGTCCGGGAACATGAAATAAAAGAACTTGATCTGCGGAGAGAACCGAAGGTGGGCGGCAAAATCCGGATCGTGGAAATTTCCGGTCTTGACCGGGTTGCCTGCGGCGGCGTTCATTTGGAACGGACAGGCGATACAGGATTAATAAAAGAAATTGGTCATGAAACAATACGGGGGAATATCCGTATCTACTGGAAAATTGGTACACGGGCATTCGCGGATTACCGCATGAAAACTCAGCTGGTAAACGGTCTTAAAACAGAACTTTCGGCAGTGCCGGAAGATATCGCGCAAAAGGTCCGCTCCATGAAGGAACAGCTGCTGGAAAAGGACCGGATCATCCGGGAAAAGAATGATATCCTGGCAGACCTTACCGCAGAAATGATCATCAAAGAGCGGCAGACTGATAAGATTATCTGTGATATCCTCCGGGAGAAACCAAAAGAACTGCTTAAGACACTCACCGCAAATATTGCTGCTGAAGCAGAAAAACCTGTCTGTTTAATAAATGAACTCGAAGAGTCATTTCAATGGTGTATCGCCGTTCCGGAAACCTCGTCTTTCGATCTAAATAAACACCGAAAGGAACTCTTAGAGCTAATATCCGGGAAAGGTGGAGGGAAACATCCCCAGTGGCAGGGAATCGGAACCAATTCCAAAGGAATACATAGTTTTTTTAACCAGGTTAAAGAACGGATTACTTCCACCTGAAAAGATTAACGCTGTCACACGGCTCTGACCAGTTAGTATAAAGTATCTTTTCTCCATGATATAACACGTCCCTGCCCTTCCGTTCCCACGGGGTAAAGTTTCTTCCTCCCCGTTTTTCGAACTTGTCTTCAGCATATACCAAAGAAGAAGCCGCGTAGATAAAGCTGAACGTATTCGGCGCGTATATGCCGCTTAGCAGCGCGATGTGCCCGCCCTGACTGCCATCAAAGTGAAAAATCCGCCGTCGGTTCAGACCGGGCCGGAGATTAAGAACCGTGCGGAGTCCATTCAAAAAAACTTAAATCATAGGGTATGTCTGAGCCTAGACCCCGGACATGATCAAAATCCAGCAATTTCCGGTGATCACATTCGCATAAAAATTTATAAATTGTTTTATTACAA
>CAYLLE010000026.1:0-35636 GCA_964384485.1 uncultured Spirochaetales bacterium
ATGAAATTATGGCCTTTTCTTAATCACAAAAGGAGTTGACCGGGATTTGCTGCCGCGTAATGCAGCCGGTCGACGGTTTTAGTAAGATTTCATGTAATTGAACATATCCTCATTACCGCGGTAAGTGCGGATACCGTCATAGAAGTTAAGGTATTGAGTAGGCATTCCCCTCATGGATGAATGAAAATAGTTGTTCCGGGTAACAATCACCCAGCTGTAATCTTTGAATATATAAAGATCGAAAAGGTGCTTCCCCGATTCCTTATCCCACATACTGACGGTTCCGTCCGAATTTATCGCGTAGATACCATTTTTCTGAACAAACACGGTGTTTGGATTTTTATTGTTATTTTCCAGGGTAAAATGGACCTTGCCGGAAATGTTAAGGATATCTAGGCTTCCTGCCGTGGTATAAATCCTGTTATTATCGTGGTCATAACCGATTTTAGCTTTCAGGTCTTCTTCATCCACCGAGTACAGCGTCTCAAAATTTTCCAGTCTTCTGCCGGAATGATGGTTCAGTGTGGTGAAGATATTATTCCCCCGTTTTTCTAGACTCAATGTGTAGAGCGAACGATCGCCGGGGTCATATACCATGTCAAATATGAGGAAAGACGGCGTAACGAGCGGTACGGTTTCTCCGGTCTTCGGATTTATTCGGATCAATGAAGATTCAAAAGCATTGGTCTTGCTTTTCCCGAGGATGATTTCACCTTCACCGGTTATCACCGCGGTCTCCATACCCAGAGCACGGTAGGTAAAGTCGGTGTTGTAATTAAAGGCATCAATCATTTTTAGAATACCCTGCTGCTCTAAGGCAATAATAGAGTCACCGGCCACAGAAATAGAGATAAGGGGTGATTCAAAATCGTGATACGAATTTCCGATATACCCGGTTGAAGGATTTAGGATAAAGAATGCCCCCTCTGTAGATGTGTCTTCCGACCACAGGAGAATACTATCGAATAAAAAAGGTTCAAGCAGAACTTTTCCCGGCAGCGGTACATCTTTATACTGTTCACTGACATAGGACACGTTCGGTTTTTCGGGGGTAGAATCGGAGAAATAATCCGATGTTACCGTTACAATTTTTCCGCCGGCAGATAGTATCATATGATTATTTTTAAACATCAGATCGTCTGCTTTAAGCAGCTCGTCCTTTCCGAAAATGTACGGATTACCCGAATAGAGGCTGTATTTCAGAATCTCTCCATTGTCAGTCGCTGCAAAAAGACTCCGGTTAATATAAGCGATTTCTGAAGTGTCGTCCGGGATATCTTTTATCTGGGTGAACCGTCTGCTTAAAATAGAAGTGTCTTTATTGAATTCCCATTTGGAGAAGACTGGATTGTTGTTCATTAAGGAAACACAGCCGATCTCACCGTCATCCGGACTTACCGCTATCTGCTGAATATCGGAAAGAGAAATATCAGATTCAAGTCTGCCGTTCCATAAATTTATTATAACCAGTTTTTCACCGGTGGACGCGGCGGCGTATTTAGGCTGATCCAGGGGAGGTAAAGGAGTTATGTGGCTCAAATTGGACAGGGTATTTTTTTTCTGACTGGAGCCGGACTGTATCGACCAGAAAATGAGAGCGCCGGTAGACGGGGTATAAGTCATTATTCTCCGTTCGGCGGGATCAAACAGGCCGTAGGATACGACTCCGAAACTTTCATTCAAATAGGGAAAAGAAGTCCCTGTGTCCGGATCGAGAAAAAACAGACTTTTCCAGTTTGCCATGCTGTAAATAAGGAAATTGCCCTGCGGTGAAAAATCCAGAAATAATGGAACATCGCTAAGGGTTTTATGGAATTGCTTTTTACCTGTTTCCCAGTCCCATACACTCAGCCTGAATATGTCTACTCCGTTACTTTCAATAATGGCGACTCGTGAAGATGCCGGATCAACCGCAATATCCAGAACGGGGATGTCCGACACTTGGAGCCGCTGTATCAGCTTTCGGGATGAAGGAGACCAAACCCGAACGGTTCCGTCATTCCCGCAGGTGAATACGGTATCGGAATCCGGATCGAATACAATGTCATTTATCTTTCCCTGATGCCCCGTGTCCACGATAATCCTCTGAGAATTAGCAATTACCTCAGCTGATAGCGTGAAAGTACTAAACAAAAAAAGCGCTAACAGAGAAATCCGGAAAAACGGGGTTTTGTATATATTGATCATTGTTGTTATCTCCCTAATATGAAAAAAGCATCTGAAAATACAGCAAGTACCAGCAGCAATATTACCAGTATAACACCAATATACTGATAACGGTACACAAGTTTCGGCCGAAGCGGCTTACCGGTGATCCACTCAAAGGTGAAGAGAATAATCTGTCCCCCGTCTAATGCAGGAATCGGCAGGAGGTTCATGAAAAAGAGTGAAACGCTTAAGAGACTCAAAAAGTTAAACATAGCGCTTAGTCCCTTACCGAAACCCAGCTTAAAACCTTCAGACGCGACTTCCCCTACCATATAGGTGATCCGGATAGGTCCGGCGACGGCATTGGTAAGGTCTACCCCTTTAAAGAGGAGTCCGATACTTTTTATGATAATACCCAGGGTACGGAATGTTTCGGTAAAACCTTTCCCGATTCCTCTGAAGATGCCGTATTGTCCGGCTGTTACGGTTATGTGCTGAAAGGTGATACCAAAAACCGGGGAACCCTCTTCATCGTACTGCGGAATTATTTCGGTTTCTCTCCGGACACCGTCCCGGCGAAATGCCACGGAAAAGGTGTCTCCGATCCGTTCAGCCACCAGGTAAAAATCCAGGGAATTGGTTATTTCCGTGCCGTCCGCGCTTATTATGACATCACCGGCTTCAAGTCCGGCGGAAGCCGCGGGTGAATCCGGTGTCACCTCGGCAACTATCGGTTCTACCCAGGGATAAATCCCGATATAACCGGCCCCTGTTTCTGTGTCCAGCTTCGGGGTTATAGTCGTTTCTATCCTGTTGCCGTTCCGAAGCACGGTTAGCCTGATGGTCTCTTTTGCGGACAGGGCAATTTTTTCCTGCAATGCACGAAAATTGTCTGTATCATCCCCGTTTACAGAAATTATCCGGTCTCCGGTCTGTAATCCTGCCCGATCGGCTGGATACGTTTCGGTTTCAGCAGTCAGAGCAGGATAATCAGATGCCATGATGATCCGGTTCTCGAATGTCTGTATTGAGAATCCGACAGTCCAGACAACAGTAAGCACGATCGCGGAAAAAATGATGTTCATGGCGGGGCCCGAGAAAGCGATCAATATCCGTTTCCAGGGAGAAGCATAAAAATAGGAACCCGGGGTACCGGTGATCTTGGTTTTTTTTCCTGCCATTGACTCCTGAAGGTCATGCTCTCCTTTCATTTTGCAGTAACCGCCGATAGGAATCATGCTGATCCTGTACCGGGTCTCCCCGCGGGTAATACCAACCAGTTCCTTTCCCCAGCCGATTGAAAAAGCCTCAACAGTGACACCCGATGCCTTTGCTGTTACAAAATGTCCAATTTCATGGACTAATACTACAATTCCCAGGCCGATAAGGCCGAGGATAATATTTACTACAATCATCATACCGCAAACTCCATTGTCTGTATCACTTTATCCGCCGTCCGCCGTGACTCTGAATCTAACTCAAGAACATCCGTAATGCACGTTATTTTCCGGGAGGATATCATCTCCAGGGAACGGCAGGTTATATCATATATTTGGGTAAATTTTATCTTTCCCAGTAAAAATGCCGCGACACCGATCTCGTTCGCTCCATTATAAATAATGGAGCTGCAGTCTCTCTCCGCCGCGGAATATGCCAGTTTAAGCATAGGGTACCGGTCGAAGTCCACCTCATGGAAGGTTAGAGGGCTTCCTGAAAAATCAAATGACGCGGTTAGGGGGCCCCTTATTTCCGGATACGTGTACGCGTTCTGCAGCGCCACCGACATATCCGGATCGGACATTTGAGCATAAAGCACTCCGTCTGCTGTCCTGATCATTGAGTGGATTTTACTCTGCGGATGTATGACAACCTGAACCTTCCCGGGAGGAACCTGGAAAAATCTGCACGCTTCTATAACTTCCAGCCCTTTATTAGCCATGGATGCGGAATCGATGGTAATTTTCTTACCCATCTTCCATGTTGGGTGTTTTAGAGCATCCTCAGGCGTAACCTGTTCAAGTTTTTCCACCGGAACATCCCGGAGCGCTCCGCCGGATGCTGTGAGAATAAGAGAATCCAGTTCCGAACCGCTAAACCTGCGGTAGAGCTGGGATACAGCAGAGTGTTCCGAATCAACCGGTATTACCGATACTCCGTTCTTCTCAGCTTCCTCTAAAATCAGATCTCCGGCCAATACCATGGTTTCCTTGTTTGCTAAAGCTAAATCTTTTCCGGATCTGATGCTTTCCCAGGATGGAATAAGTCCGGCGGCCCCGGATATTCCATTAACAACCATGTCGGCATCAGTTTCGGAAATAAAATCCGTGATTCCTTGAGTGCCGGAATACCGGAAGCCTGACTGCCCCGGCGCCCCCGAAAGGCAGAGATTATCCACAGCTAGTTCCTCCGCGATTTTACGGAGCTGGTCTTTGTCTGTATGGGCATGGAGTCCGGCAATCTCGACGTCCTGCATAAGGTTCGCTGCTTTTATGGCGCTGTGCCCGATACTGCCGGTGCTTCCAAGTATGATTATCCGTTTCAATTGAACCGCCTGCCTACAAAAGGTAAAGTACAATGAAAAAATAATAGAAAAAAACGGAAGAGAATACCGGAGAGTCTACTGAATCAAGTATTCCCCCGCGTCCCGGAATAACAACTCCCGAGTCCTTAATCCTCATCGCACGTTTCATTGCCGACTCCACCAAATCACCCGAGATTACGCCGGCTCCGGAAATAAGTCCGAGAAGAACCGCTTTAGCCGGACTTCCGGGAAACGCATCGGGAAATAGAGCTGCTCCCGCGGCAACAACAGCAATGGAAGCTGTCATTCCGGCGATGAAACCTATCAAACTTTTGTTCGGACTAAGGGGAATAGGCTTGGGAGAGTGTTTTCCGAATAATTTGCCTGCCGTATATGCCATTGTATCATTCAGGAAAACTGAAATCAGAAAAACCGTAATTACTATTGATGAGGAAGGGAGGGCAGTCATTTTTATTATGTGAGCAAGAAAAAAACCGGGATAAAAAAGCAGGGTAAGATTCGCCGCTATACTTGTTAAACATCTGTTGAAGTTTGTTTTTTCCCTCCTGGTGATCTGAAATCCGAAAATCATGACCGCCGTGCCGGCGATGACGGCGTCTCGTACCATATCCGGAATAATACCGTTCACCACGAGGAGCGTTAAAACGGGGTAGGTGATTCCCAGGATAGGGACAGTAAGGAAACTAAATCGGGAACCGATATCTTTTTTTTCGAAAAATGAAATTAACTCAAGGGAACCGATCATGCCTGCTGTAATGGAAATTATTGAAAATACCAGGTGGTTTCGGCCCGGGAATAAAAGGAGAGAACCGAAAACTAGAGGGATAAAGATAATGAACGCGAATATCCTCTGTACAAAATTGGTCATACTATACCGCCGTATTTTCTTGTGCGGGATGCGAATTCCTCCAATGCCTCAATTAAGTCATCTTCCTGGAAGTCGGGAAACAATTTCCGGGTAAAATAGAGCTCGGCGTAGGAAGATTCCCACAGCAGGAAGTTGCTGAGTCTCTGTTCTCCGGCCGTACGGATGATAAGATCGGGAGGAGGAAATTCCGGAAGATCCAAGTTGCGGGTGATATCATCTTCGGTGATTTCTTTCTGTTCCTTCCGTGCCAGAATTCTGTTTACCGCTCTGACAATCTCGTCTCTGCCGCCGTAGTTAATCGCCAAATTCAGTATGAGTCCGCTGTTTTTTTTGGTCATTTCCATTGCTTTGGCAATTTCCTTCTGTACTTTGAGCGGTAAGCCCGTTTTATCTCCTGAATGAAGGATCCGTATGTTGTTTTCCTGATAAAACTTAAATTCCCGCTTCAGATTATGGATGATAAGATTCATGAGAAATCCTACTTCCTCTTCAGCACGTTTCCAGTTTTCTGTTGAGAAGGTATAAAGCGATAAATATGGAATATTCAGCCGCGCGGCGGCGCGGGTTAGATTTTTAGCCGCTTCAAGCCCTTCCCGGTGGCCCCTGTTCCGGGGGAGGTTTTGCCCAGTAGCCCAGCGGCCGTTGCCATCCATAATAATACCTAGATGGCGGGGAAGGGGATGGATCACGGTTACACCTCCATGATCTCTTTTTCTTTTTCTTCCAATACGCTGTTTATTTCATCGATATAAGTGTCGGTGATTTTTTGGATTTCATCTTCTCCTCTTTTTGCTTCATCTTCACTTATATCTCCGGACTTCTGCGCTTCCTTGAGTTCATCATTAGCGTCTCTCCGGATATTCCGGATGGATATCCTGCTCTGTTCAGCCATGTTTTTTGCCATTTTAACATAGTCTTTTCTTCTTTCTTCCGTAAGCGGCGGAATGCTGATTCTGATCACTTTGCCGTCATTCATCGGGTTCACCGAAAGTTCAGATTTCTGTATAGCCTTTTCAATATCATTTATGACGCTTTTATCCCACGGCTGAATGACAACAAGCCGGGCTTCCGGTGTGGAGATTGTGGCAACCTGATTAAGGGGTGTCGGATTTCCGTAATAATCGACCTTTATTTTATCGAATAAAGCGGACGACGCTCTGCCGGTCCTGATTGTATTGAATTCTTCGTGCAGTGCTTTTACAGTTTTTTTCATTCTGCTTTCGGCAGATTTTTTAACATCCTGCATGATATGACCTCCTGGTATGGTTATTACAACCGCGGGGACAGGGTTATTCCTGTCCCACGGCCCGGTATAAATACCCGGTAATCTTTACTTCCCCGTTCAGCGATTTACCAAGATCTTTCATCTTTTGGGAGACGCTGATCTTGTCATCTTTTACAAAAGGCTGTTCATACAGACAGATTTCGCTGAAATGCTTTTTCATCTTTCCTTTAATGATGCCCTCAATTACTTTCTCCGGTTTACCCAGGTTTTCTGCCTGTTTCCGGAATGTCTGTTCCTGCTCTGATATATACTCACGGTCAACCGACTCGGTATTCAGAAACAGCGGATTAAAAGCTGCTATATGCAGGGCGGAGTCAAATGCAAACTGTTTAACCTCTTCATTGGTCAAGAGAGAGGAATCAGACACGTGTATTTTAACAATAACGCCGATCCGTCCTTCACCATGGATATACTCCACTAGAAGATCATTGCTCTCCGCGTGTACTGAATCCATATTTTTAAATACGATATTTTCCTTAATAACACTTGCCGATTCTTTTATTCTGCTTTCTATCTTCTCATCGCCGGGTTTAAGATCTTCCGCGGCTATCGTTGCCGTAAGTTCGTTTCCCAAATTGATAAAGTCCGTGTTCCTCGCGACAAAGTCTGTTTCACAGGAAAGCTCTACAAGAACCCCTTTTTTATCGGTAATATGGGAAAAAATTCTGCCCTCTTTTGTCGCTCTTCCTGCCCGTTTCGCTGCGGCGGCAAGGCCGAGTTCTTTTAAAATTTTCTCCGCTTTTACGGGATCACCTCCGGCTTCCTGCAGGGCTTTCTTGCAATCCATCATGCCTGCGCCGGTTTTTTCCCGAAGCTTTTTAACTTCCGCGGCTTTTATTTCCATTAATTCCTCCTCATACTATTCTTCGTATAACTCGTCTTCATCGATTACGTTGTTTTTGACGACTTCCGGCTCTTCATCTTCCGTTACTGTCTTTTTCTCTTCATCTTCATCCGGATTATAGTCTGAATAATCTTCAGCAGTGTAGCTTTCTTCATCTTCAACCGCTTCTTCTTCCGACGTATCCTGCTGATTGCCTACTTTAGCCCCTACAGGCGCTTTTTCGATTTCGCTTTCAGATTCAGAATCTTCTGATTCATCTTCTGCCGCGTTTTCTTCTTCTTCCTCTTCCTGGGCGTCCTTATCTATAATTTCCTGTTCACCCGTTTCTTCGTCTTCCTGAAGGCTTTCGATTACTTCAAGCCCTATTTCATTGTCTGCTTCCACAACAGCATTGGAAACGATCTGGGTAAAAAGGCTGATCGCTCTGATAGCATCATCATTCCCGGGAATTGGATAATCAATTCCTTCAGGATTACAGTTCGTATCAACTACGGCCACGATTGGAATGTTCATCCTTTTTGCTTCGGCCACAGCGATCGCTTCTTTCCGGGTATCAATAATAAAGACGATTCCCGGGAGTTCTTTCATCTCTTTGATACCGCCCAAGTTCCGCTCAAGTTTAAGCCGCTCTTTGTTGAGCTTGGAAATTTCTTTCTTTGTCAGACTCTCAAAGGTGCCGTCCACCTCCATCTTTTCTAGCTTCTTAAGCCGGAGCAGGGAATTTTTTATCGTGGCAAAATTGGTGAGCATACCTCCGAGCCAGCGGTTATTGACATAATACATCCCGCACCGCTTTGCCTCGCGCTCAATTGCACCTTGGGCTTGCTTTTTTGTTCCGATAAAGAGAATCGACTTTCCGTCTAATACATTTTTTCTGACGGCATCGTACGCCTCTTTGATGGCTGCTATGGTTTTTTGTAAATCTATTATGTGGATCCCGTTCCGTTCGGCGAAGATGAATTTCTTCATCCTCGGATCCCACCGTTTTGTCTGATGTCCGAAATGAACACCCGATTCAAGCAGGTTCTTCATTGTTACTACTGCCAATTGGTCCTCCTTCACAATCCGGTACCGGGGTGGTTGTTTTGCGGGTACCGAAAGTCCTTCGCTTATTCTCGGTTTTATAACCGGAAGATTTACCCCTATGCGGGGCCGTCATATGCCGGAAACCGGTATGACATTTCCCTTAACATGCCATAAATCGTCTCTATTGGCAAGCCCACGATATTGGTATATGAGCCTATGATTTTCTGAACCAGACAGCCGCCCCGGTTCTGTATTTTGTATCCGCCCGCCGCATCCTGCCACTCTCCGGTATTGAGATACCATTCTGTTTCATCAGGTGAAAGTTCTTTAAAATATACCTCCGAAACAGATTCCCGGACAAGGATAATGCCGCCGGGGGAGTAAAGAGCTGATCCTGTAACGACTTGGTGTTTTCTTCCGGACAAAAGGCGGAGCATATCCGCCGCTTTACTCCTGTCTCCGGGTTTTCCGAGGATTTTCCCGTCCACTGAAACAATCGTGTCGGCTCCGATTATCCATTCACTATCAGCATCTGGTACCGAGGAAAGGCAGGCTTCTGTTTTCCCGCGGGCATTCTTTGTGACCGTCCCTGCAGGATCACCCGGAAGTATTATCTCGCGGGGGGATACCGGACATTTTCTTACGGGAAAACCGGCTTCCGTAAGAAGCCTGAACCGCCGGGGTGATGCTGATGCCAGTAAGATGGTTTCCATTCCGTTTTCCTATAAAGACTTGAATACGAAATACCCGCAGGGTAGGCCGATGATGGTTCCGGGATTGACCCTGAGGTGTACCGCCAGGACACCGATATCAAAACCGATCGGTCCAACAGAGAGGGAAAAAGGTGCTCCCGCAGCAGCGGATATTCTTTCAATAATATACCAAGCCAGGGTGCAGACTACCATGGAGAGAATAATGAGGAGTGTCAGGGGACCGCTGTTTTTTTTCGTAAGTTTCATGGGGCCATAGTAATTTATGAACGCTTTTATGTGAAGCAGATTCACCGGAATCCGCCGGTTGACAAACAACGGCTATTGGGATTAAGTTAGTGGGCGATGGACATGTAGCTCAGCTGGATAGAGCGCTGCCCTCCGGAGGCAGAGGTCGCAGGTTCGAATCCTGCCATGTTCGTTTTTTTTATTTCCGCCGTATCAGTGTTTCTCTGCGGATCCCCAGTGATGTAATATACGGTTCAATCTCAGCAAGAAATCTTTTACCGTCCTTGAAATATCCGAATGTGGGCCGGATATCCGGAGCGATACGGGACCAGTATCTCTGGAACCTCGTCATAAACAGTTCACGGAGATATTTTGCCGTCATTGAGGCGAGTGCGGCAGGAAGATGATACTGTTCACTCTGAATTTTCAGCACAATATCCATGCTTCTGTTTTTTCCGATAATCCGGTATGCAGAGTGATTGTCTCCGGTTTCCGTCACACCGACAATTGTATCAGGAAACATGCCGGCGAACAGGGACTCGTAGAACTTTCTTCCCCCTTGCCGGTCGATCACGACGAAAGGGTGATGTTCACCGTACGTGTTCCAAATGTAGCTGAGATGACCCTGTACAAAGGACCACGAGCACGCGGCTTTTGTGGGATATTTTTCAAGGAGCCGGTTGAAACGGTCTTCAAAAACTACCGCACCGGACAAATCTGCTATCCGGATACACTGTTTCTCTCCATTTACAAGAAGATTTTCAGTCAGAAGGCGGATTTGTTCGCTGTCGCCCGCGGACGGAATGACAGGTCCGTCCTCTGTATCGGCATACCATGGGAAAGGACTCCGCACTGATTCGTCGTCAAAGGCAAGCAATTTTATCAGTTCTCCAGCTGCGGCCGGCAGGTGATACAGAGATTTAATAAAAGGGAGTACTCCCCGTTCAAGGTGCCGGAGCCCTATGGCGGCGCTGTAGAGCAGCTTTGAATCGTTAACCGGAATCAGGTCCTTGTCGTCGGATACTCTTCTGCAGACCGAATCAACGAGATATCCCCAGAGAGAATCAGGAAATAGGGCAGGATGACAATCCGTCTCCATTGTAAATACAGACCGCGCGACCACTAAGGGCCCGAAAATCGGACCGTAACCCGACTCATCTATTCCGGCGTAAACAAACATCGCCGTCACACTACCTGAAACCGGTATTTCCTGTCAACGGAGTGTTCATATTCATCAAAATTTAATGAGTACACAGGCGCTATTGGTGGTATAATTATATTGTCCTGAAGGAGGCACTAAATGAAAAAATGGAGTTGGATGTTTCTTTTTGGAGTTTTAGCGGCAATGGGGGGATGCAAGTTCTTCGGAATCGGCGGCGGAAATGGGGATGATGAAATTAATCCGAATACGAGTGTCGAAATAGAACAGAATCTTCCCTTTTCCGGAAAAATTGGTGAAGTAAAGACAGGATATTATCAGGGGAATCTGATTGAGTATGAACTAATAAACGGATACGCCATTTACGATTTCGACATCGTTCTGGAAGAGGATAAGATCGGTGATTCAGTCCAGATGTCGATTTCGAAAGGAGCGGCCCGGGAAAGCTCAAGCGTATATTGGCCCAATCGAACGGTTTACTACGAATTTGATTCTACCTTTACTGAACAGGCAGCAACGGTAAAAGCGATAGATTTTTATGAAGACATGGGATTTGATTTTATTGTCCGCTCGGATGAGTCAAACTATATAGATTTTATTTCGGGAGATCCCGACAAGGGATACTGCTCCAGTGATCTGGGAATGGGCGGCGAACGACAGTATATCCACCTGGCGATATGATATCTTTGTGATGGATAATGAACAGCATATCCGGACTGCAGCGTGGGAGGCTGATAGAGACAGCGCGAATACTTACCGGGGCTGGTGGGATCTGGGAGCAAATTTCACTAAGAGTACCCAGATAAGCGCCGCATCGGATGATCCCGATTCCTTGATGGTTGTAGGAATTTCCGGCAACGGCGGCACCTTGTGGTGGAAGAAGTGGGAAGGTTCCTGGCCGTCCGATTGGTCTGTGGTGATCGAAGCAATCTACTAAGGAATATCCCTTGATTTGAGATTGATTCTCTCCTCAAGCTCTTTCCACAATGCCCGGAACGATTGTGCTCCCCGGGTGGAACTTGAGGCGGCGCATATCGGTTTCCGGGTTAACGCGGACTGTTCGATGTCAGAGGCATACGGAATAGCTGCTGTAAAACAATTCGGGTATTTCTCTGACGCCTGAAGCTGAAAATCTTTATGGATTTTTTTTCTGCTGTCCACCATTGAGCAGAAGGGGATAACGCGGTCATTCCTGAATTTCTTATCATTTAGATAATCCAGTAGTTTATCCGTTGATAAAAAGGAAAGGGGAGAGGGAATAACCGGTACCAGAATGTAATCCGCACTTTTAAAAATATTTTCCGACTCAAGTCCGATGTTAGGCGGGCAGTCGAGAAAGATAATTTTATAATCTGATTCAAACCGGGAAAGAGTATCTTTCAGCCGCCGCTTCGGATGTTTCTTATCATCCAGGAGTAGCGGCAGATCCTTATAAGAAAAATCCGAAGGAAGAACATCTATATTATCATATCCGCTGGATTTAATTTTTTTTCCGATTTTTTTACCGCCTTTTACTAGTTTCTCCGCGGTTATCGATCCGTCATCTAACCGAAAATAGTACGAAGCCGATCCCTGAGGATCAAGATCACACAACAGGGTGGAGTATCCGGAATTGGCGGAGACAAAAGCGAGATTCACCGCTGCGGTCGTTTTTCCTACTCCTCCCTTCATATTATAAAGGGCGATAACTTTCATACCTGCTCCTCCCATGATGCTAAGTATCTAAGTATACCATTTGTAGAAATATAAAAAAATATGGAAAAAATTTGCATAATTATACGCATAGTCATAAGATTAAATTAAAGAAAAATTTTTATCCCTTTCCTAAGGATTCGGGTTATGTGCCGGAAATCACAATAATAGACGGTATAAAACCTGAAAAGGAGCGAGGTATGTTCCGGTTGAAAAATGTAAAGCTAAAACCAAAGCTTATCAGTCTTTTTCTATTGGTGGGCTTGATTCCCCTTGCAGTGGTAGGAATCTGGGCTTCAATTTTATCGAGCAACGCGCTGAACGAGGAGTCCATCGATCAGCTGAGAGCGGTGCGCGATATTAAGGAAAATCAGATATCCGCCTATTTCCAAGACCGGAGTGTGGACCTTCAGGTTTTGACCCGAACCGTGGAGTCGCTCCAGGCAGCCGCTTTAAAGCAGCTTGAATCGGTCAGGGTGAACCAGGCTGCCGCGGTGGAACGGTATCTCCGGAACAATCCTCCCGACCGGAATATGATGTCCAGGGGCGGTCCGGTACACCGGGACCTCCAGGAATTGGTCTCCTACCGGGATGGCTTAGGGAAAAGCGGAGAAACCTACCTTGCCGAGAAGGTCGGAGAAAAAATATTCCTGCGGAGTGACATCGTTACGATGGGGGGCGATCTGGTATTCGGGTACGACATCACAAAAATTGCACCGGAATACCTCCGCCGGGCAATTGACGGAGAAGAAAACACCGAAGTTTTTCTCGATTCTACCGGAACCTTGGTTCTTGCTTCGTATACACCGCTCTACAGTAACGGGACAACCTGGGCTGTTGTGACAAAGGAAAACCTGCAGGAGGTGATTGTTCCCGAATTAGAGGGGGAGACGGATGATTACTATGCCAATTTCATCAAGGAATACGGTTACTATGATTGTTTTCTAATCAATGAAGAGGGACATATTTTTTACACCGTCGCAGAGGAGGCTGACTATAATACCAACATTCTTAGCGGTGAATTTTCCGATTCCAGCCTGGGAGATGCTGTCCGGGAAGCGATATCCGCTAAGGGGTTAGGATTCGGTGATTTTAAGCCGTATGAACCGTCAAACTGGGAACCGGCAGCTTTTATCGCTGAGCCGGTGATCCATCACGGTAATGTGGAATTGATCGTTGCCCTCCAGATGCCGCTGGACCAAATAAACACCATCATGCAGGAGCGGACCGGAATGGGGAATACCGGTGAAACCTATTTGGTCGGACCGAACAAACTAATGCGATCCGACTCCTTCTTAGCCCCGGACACCCATTCTGTGAGCGCTTCCTTCGCTGCACCCGAGGAAGGCTCGGTAGACACGAAAGCATCCCGGGAAGCTCTTTCAGGGAATACCGATTCGGGGGTCATCACGGATTATCTCGGTTCAAAAGTACTTTCGGCCTATTCACCCGTCAATGTATTCGATACTCAGTGGGCTATCATCGCGGAAATTGACTATAATGAAGTCCAGGAACCGGTTACCGCCCTAATCACCACTATTATAATTGTTGCCGGAATAATAGCTCTGCTTGTAGCGGTTATGGCCTATCTTGTTGCGATCAGCATTGCCGGCCCTATGCTCAAGGGAGTCAAGTTTGCCCAGGAGATCGCCCGGGGAGATCTCACCGCTCAGATCGATCTTGATCAGAAAGATGAAATCGGAATGCTTGCAGAATCGTTGAGCGGAATGGCGGTTAAACTTGAAGGGGTCGTAGGAGAAATCTCCTCAGCCAGTGATAATGTCTCATCCGGCAGTCAGCAGATGTCGGCCAGTGCCGAACAGATGTCCCAGGGAGCCACCGAACAAGCCGCGAACGCGGAGGAAGTATCTTCATCAATGGAAGAGATGGACAGTACAATCCAGAGAAATGCTGATAACGCCAAACAGACTGAATCTATTGCCGTACGCGCCGCGGACGACGCGAAGGAAGGCGGGGAAGCAGTCCGTCAGACAGTCACGGCGATGCAGCAGATTGCTGAAAAAATCAAAATAATAGAAGACATAGCCAGAAACACGAACCTGCTCGCCCTGAATGCCGCAATCGAAGCGGCTCGGGCGGGTGAACAAGGGAAAGGATTCGCTGTTGTTGCCTCGGAAGTCCGGAAACTCGCGGAACGAAGCCAGTCGGCGGCGGCTGAAATAGGCGATTTATCGGCAAACAGTGTTGCTGTGGCCGAGAATGCCGGAACGCTCCTTGATAAGCTCGTTCCGGATATTCAGAAAACAGCCGAACTTGTGCAGGAAATAAACGCCGCAAGTAATGAACAGTCCACCGGTAGTCAGCAGATAAGCAAGGCAATCAACCAGCTTGACCAGGTAATTCAGCAGAATGCCTCCCAGGCCGAGGAAATGTCCAGCATGGCAGAGGAGCTGTCCTCTCAGGCGGAACAGCTTCAGGAGAGCATCTCGTTCTTTCAGGTACGGAACGGAGGAAGCGGACAGAGAATGATTGAGCATCAGGAACGGCGGATGATAACCGGCGGAGATGGAGAAAAACCAGAAGAAGAGACTGAACACATAACGGTACAGTGATTGACAACAACCCGCGGCTCCTTTAATAATGCCGAAACAGAAAAAAAAGGAGTCCGTAGAGGATGAGTAAAAAACCATTAAAAATCGGAATTGTCGGCTTAGGCTGGGGGTATCTTTACCACCTGAAGCGGGTGGCGGAGGTGGAAAACGCCGAAGTCACCGCTTTAGCCGACACGAATCAAGTCCTGCTTAAAAAAGCAGCGGAAGAAAACAATATTGAAGAAACATATACCGACGCGGCAGAGCTTTTTGAATCCTCCAATGTGGACGGTGTGATTATAGCGGTACCGAATTTCCTTCATGAAAAATTTGCCGTTAAAGCCCTGGAATGCGGAAAACATGTTTGTCTGGAAAAGCCCATGGCACCCACCGTGGAAGAAGCTTCTCGCATCAAGGAAGCCAGAGACAGGACCGGAAACATACTCATGGCGAATTTCAACCAGCGCTTTGTGGGAAATGTTCCCCAGCTCAAACAGATCATTGACGGCGGGATTCTCGGGAATTTCCTGTACGGAAAAACGGAGTGGACAAGACGGCGGGGCATTCCATGGGGAGCATCGGACTGGTTTGTGCTGATGGAAAAATCCGGGGGCGGCCCCCTGATTGACATCGGAGTCCACCGGCTGGATCTGGCGCTTTACCTGATGGGATTTCCAAAAGTGAAGCGGGTAACCGGGAATGTCTTTTCCGGTCAGGGAGAACGGATCGCCGCCCGGTCCGGAAGAAAGTACACCGTGGAGGACGCCGCGGCAGGGTATATCCAGTTTGAAAACGGAACTTCCTTGGTACTGGAGGCTAGCTGGTATCTGAACTGTCCCGAGGGGAACAACCAGTCCACGATCCTGTATGCCGAGAACGGCGGGGTTATGCTTTCCAGCCTCCATGAAAATGAGGTAACCTTGACGCTGAACGGAGTCGCACTGGACGGCAAGGTGTGGGGAAGTGAAAATGATTTCCCCAAGCACAATATAGATCATTTTTGCCGGGTGATGCGGGGTGAAGAGGAACTGGTGTGTACCGCCGAACAGGCCATCGAAGGGCTGCGCATAATACGGGCTGTCTATGAAAGCGCGGAAACCGGAAAACCGGTTGATTTCAGCTGAACCGGATACAGCAATTTCCGGTAAAAAGAGCCGCCCTATGCCGTGAGCAGCGGGCGGCTTCCTTGAATCAAAATGGGAGCACGGATTTTATCAGGATGATAAAAACAATCCCCCCGGCGGCTATAACCGCTCCGGCTATTACTAAAATCTTATTCGTATATTTTTTCATTTCATTCCTCCTTTTAATTCCTTTAACTCATCAAGTGAAATATTAAGCAGATCCATTGCTTTAAAAAGTCCGGGAAGATCGTTTTCCACAAACTCTCTGCGCTTGAGTTTCCTGGCAGCTGATACCGCGCCGGGAGATACGAAATAACCGATCCCCCGCTGAATATGGATAAGATCCTGATCCTGAAGCTGGGCATACGCTTTGTTCACGGTATTCGGGTTTACTTCCAGTTCCACCGCTAATTCACGTACACTCGGAATTCGTTCCTTCTCTTTCCATGTCTTTCTGAGAATTTTTTCCACCACATGATCAGCAACCTGCTGGTAAATGGAGTGGGTACCTTCAAATTCCATGGTTATACCTCCGTCTCCCGGAGTCTGATAGACGACAGAACCCAAAAGAAAACCGGAGTTATCAAGTAAAAAATGAAGCTCCATATCACCCTGAAAACATCCATAAGCCGAACAAACGGGGTAAAATCCTTTTCCGATATGGAACTGATGAATGAATATGTATCGCCGTTGTTTACCACTTTTATTATCTCATCAATGTTAGCCCCGAACACCATTCTTGCAATCAGAGCGAAGAAGGCTCCGAACAGAACAAACACTCCGAAGCTGCTGACAGCTACCTTCAAAAACGCTGATTTTTTAAAGTAGATAGAGCCGAAGAGGAATACTGCCTGTCCGGACACCAGAATCCCCAGGGTTTCCCAGAAATCCCGGCTGGTCATAACGGTTTCTGCTTCGTGACCGGAGTTGATGACCAGGAGCATTCCTGAATAGGGTATTGCCGCTCCCGGTACGAATACTCCCGGGGAATTGCCGAATAATGGTTCCGCGATTAGGGTTCCTGCTACAGTCGTCAAACTATAGAGAGCGGTTAACAGCACCGGCCACGCCACGGATACCAGAATGAGTCTCGATATAAGACGTTCACCCGTTGAGCCGGGAAGGGTCAGGTAATGAAGCCCCTGAGGTTTTTTATGGATATCGGCGAAAGCCATGCTCGCGATAATAAAACCGCCGATCAGAAGAATGTTCCGGTA
Organism: uncultured Spirochaetales bacterium; assembly: GCA_964384485.1. GTDB lineage: Bacteria > Spirochaetota > Spirochaetia > CAYLLE01 > CAYLLE01 > CAYLLE01. The sequence continues at coordinate 17,396 of CAYLLE010000026.1, forward strand.
CATGGCCCCGTGGTACGAGGCGTTTCCACCCCCCAACGCGGTAAGCAGAAAGGAGACCAGCACGCCGCCGAATATGGCTATACTGCCGATTATGATACTTTTCTTCTGGGCCGCGGCATCGTTGCGCGCGAAAATATATAATCTATCGATTGTTATGTTCATGATATCTGCTCCTTCGCGAATAATCTGCTGAATTGACCGGGCTGGGCGGTAATGCCGTTAAAAAGCAATTCCAGATCAATTTTTGATTCCTGCTTACCCGACCGCTCCCGTATGGAGGCGTACCCGCCCATGGTTTTCTCGCTGTAAATTGCTCCTTCAGGTTCATCCGGCGATACTTCCATCGTCAGCTTTCCGGTAACATCACTCATGGATTCATTGAAGAGAATCTTCCCCTTTTCAAGAATAACTACCGGATCAATGAGATTCTCCATATCCCGGACCTGGTGGGTAGAGACGAGGATGACCTTGTCCTCACGGGAAACACCGGCTAAAAGTCTCCTGAACTGACCTTTTGATGGAATATCCAGAGCATTGGTCGGTTCATCCAGGAGCAGAAAAGGCGTGTTCACAGCCAGGGCAAAGGCAAGAAGCACTTTCTTCTTCTGTCCGAAAGACATTTCCGACATCTTTTCTCCGCTGTCGATCTCAAAAACGCCCAAGTTCCGGGAAAAATCTTCACCGCTGAACTGCGGGTAGAGCGGCGCGAACATGCTCCGGTACTGATCCGCTGTAGCTGATGGTGTGAAAAATTCTTCCGGCAGGAAATATAGTTTTTCGAGCATAGCCGGATTCCGTGATTCCGGAAAATATCCCATACAGTCTATTCTGCCGGAGTGCGGAAACAATAGACCGCACATCAATTTGAGCAGGGTGGTTTTTCCGGCCCCGTTCCTGCCTAACAGTCCGTAAATTGTGCCAGGTTTCAGATTCAGATCAAGCTCATCGAAAAGATTTTTGTTTTCCTTATATCTGAAGGACACTGCATCAAGGTTAATCATATTAACTCCTTAGTGTATTAGTGTAGTAAGACACTGAGAATATAGTACGCCGGGAAGGATTTGTCAAGGAAAATGTGTACATTATGAGGTATGACGGCAGGCAGTTATTGGGATTACTACTACAACAATGGAAATGTTCCGTGGGATCCGGGGGAATATGATAAAAATTTACCTCCCCTCCTAAATTATACAAATATCCGGGGAGGCCGGGTGCTTGATATCGGCTGCGGCACCGGGAAAACCCTTATCTACCTTGAAAAACGGGGATTTGACTGCACAGGTATCGATGTATCACCCGCTGCATTAAAGGAAGCCCGGAGACTTGCGGCGGGGGCCGAAGCGGAAATCACCTGGATAGAGGGAACTTTCCCCGGGGACTTTAAAAAAACCGGGTATGACCTTGTCATTGAACGGGGTTTTATACAGCATCTTTCAAACCGGGAACTCCGGCAGGTAATCGATTCGGTGGACAGGTTGTTACGTCCGGAAGGTTATTTTTTTACGGTAACGGCCTCGAGGAACCGGGGAGGAGGCCGCTCCGGGGGTCCTCCCCGATGGAGCGGAGGGGATCTGGTTCAGGCATTGGAACGGCGTCTGGAAGTTGTTCTGCTTGAAGAGACGGTATTTACTCCGGGTGAATCCGGTTCGATCCCTGCCTGGCGGTGCGCGGCAGTAAAACGGCAGGGACCGGTTTACTGATACACCAATTTCCCGCGAAAAAATATGCGGCAATTCCCGGTCAACCCGATCTAAATTCTTTTATTATATGAAATTATGGCCACTTCTAAATCACACAAGGGGTTGACCGGGAATTTTACTGATACAGCCGGAGTTTACCGGTTTCCCGCTCCCAGACCGTTTTCCGCAAGGTAACGGTAGCTCTCCTCTACGGCTTCCATCATATCTCCGTCGCAGCGGTCTAATTCTACAATGATCCACTCAAGTACTGCGGGGTCAGCGGCGTTAATGACACTGGGTATATCCATCTTACCCTGTCCCAGGGGCTGCATGATTTTATCCGTTCCCATCTGACCGTCCTTGATATGGAGAAGGGGTATCCGGTTTTTAAACCGTGCCGTTTCCGCTGCCGGATCTCGCCGGCCGAAATTTGCCGCCCAATACACGTCTAGTTCCAAAAGCACATCGGGAGCCAGTTTTGTAAAATGATAATACGCCGGTTCTCCATCTACGATATCGAATTCCCAGTAGTGATTGTGAACAAAGAGACGAATTCCTTCTTTCTTTAAGGCCCCATGCATCTGATTTACTTTTTCAGCCGTTTTTTTAATGGCATCCATGGAATTGAAGTGATCATCCCCGAATCCGCATGCAACTAAATCAATCCCGAGTATTTTTACGGTTTCGATCACCTCGGAAAGATTCTCCGGATTTGCCCAGGGACCGTGGGACGAGGAAATCTCCATTCCCAGATCTTCCACAATCCGCCGGAACTCGGCCGGTGAAAGACCATGGAATCCGGCAGGTTCAACTCCCTTGTATCCCATACCGGCTACTTTTTTTAGGACAGCCGGAAAATCTTTTTTTGCTTCATCCCGAACGCTATAAAGCTGAAGGGCTATTGGTTTCATAATTTTGGCTCCTAGATGTTTTATTGACCATTTTACCGGAGATGCAAGCAGCTGTTCCAGTGGTAAATATGGGACGGCAATTCCTGGTAAACCCGGATTTTGTTTTACCGGCCGTGATTTCCCATCCTTGAATGTTTGTGATGCCGATAGTATTTTTTCTACCATGCAGAATGACGGCAGAAGAAGGGTAATCATAGAAAATGTGGTTCCGCGGATTGAAAACGGTAAATATCCGGTAAAGCGGACGATAACAGAACCGTTACAGATAGAAGCGGATATTTATGCCGATGGGCATGATACCGTAAAGGCTGAACTCGTTGTGGGGAACGATGAAAATACATCGGTTGTTCCTCTCACTCACTGGGAAAATGACCGGTGGCGGGGGGAAACGGTATTCACAAAGTCCGGCACCTATTTTTTCCGGATTAGGGCCTGGGTTGATCATTTTTTAACCTGGCACAGCCTGTTCCGAAAGAAAGTGGAAACCGGAATGGAACTGGGACTGGAACTTGTGAACGGAAGCATTCTGGCTGAAGAAGCTTCGGAACGGGCAAGAGATGCCGGTGACCGTAAACAGGCTGATCGGCTTAAAGCTATCGCCGGCAAGCTCCGGGACACCGGAAAAACCGAGAAGCAGCGGGTTCGGACTGCCCTGGGAAACGATTTCCTTCTCCTCGGGTCAAAATATCCGGACCGGACGTTTGCAGCGGAAAGTCACATGTTTCCGGTATTGGTACAGCGTGAACTTGCCGGATTCAGCGCCTGGTACGAACTTTTCCCCCGTTCAGCTTCGGAAGAACCGGGGAAACACGGAACATTTCTCGATGTTATAAAGCTGCTTCCCTACGTGGCCGGCATGGGATTTGATGTTCTCTATCTTCCGCCTATTCATCCCATAGGCACAACGAAGAGGAAGGGGAAAAACAATAGTCTTACCCCGGAGAAGGATGATCCCGGTTCACCGTGGGCAATCGGCTCCGCGGAAGGCGGGCATAAGGCAATCCATCCCGAACTGGGTACGATGAAAGAATTTAACCAGCTTGCCGCTTCCGCGGCCGATCACGGACTTGAAATCGCGCTTGATATCGCTTTTCAGTGCAGTCCGGATCATCCATGGGTAAAGAAGCATCCTGAATGGTTCATCCGGCGTCCCGACGGTTCTATACAGTATGCCGAGAATCCGCCAAAAAAGTATGAGGATATCTATCCTATCAATTTCGAAAGTGATGACTGGCAAAATCTGTGGCAGGAACTTAAAAGTGTTTTTGATTTCTGGATCGATAAAGGGGTAAAAATTTTCCGGGTGGATAATCCCCACACCAAGGCTTTTCCTTTTTGGGAGTGGTGCATAAATGAAATTAACCGGACGAATCCGGATATAATATTCCTTGCCGAGGCCTTCACCCGGCCCAAGGTCATGTACCGGCTGGCAAAGCTCGGTTATACTCAGTCGTATACCTATTTCGCGTGGCGGAATGAACCGTGGGAGCTTCAGGAGTACGTTGAAGAACTGCTGTCATATCCGGTGAAGGATTTTTTCAGACCCAACTTCTGGCCGAATACCCCGGATATTCTGACGGAAACACTTCAGCAGGGTGGAGAAAGCGCGTTTAAAATGCGGCTTATCCTAGCCGCGACATTGACCGCTAATTACGGGATATACGGTCCCGCTTTTGAACTTCAAATGAATACGCCCCGTGAAGAGGGGAGTGAAGAGTACCTTGATTCCGAGAAATATGAAATAAAAGATTGGGATTTGCAGGATAAAGACAGCCTCTCCGGATATATCACCGCGGTAAACCGGATACGGAAAGAATATCCGGTAAAATACAGTCAAAATACCCGGTTTCACCAGAGCGACAACACCTCCTTTATCTGCTATTCCAAACACGACGGACCGCAAGGTGACCCGTCGGAGGCGGACAGGATAATTCTCTTTGCAGTAAATATGGATTGGCGTTATACTCAGACCGGATGGCTTGATTTTTTACCGCCCGCAAAGTTCCGGGCTCAAGACGGATCTTTCCTGGTCCGGGATGTACTGAACGGGGAAGAATACACCTGGAAAGAACAATGGAACTTCATCAAACTTGATCCGGCGGAAAAACCGGCCCACATCTTTGTGATAGAGGCGGCAAAATGATTACAGAAAATAACCCTTTATGGTATAAGGATGCGGTAATCTATGAACTCCACGTCCGATCCTTTTACGATTCAAACGGCGACGGAATGGGCGACTTCAAGGGGCTCACGCGTAAGCTGGATTACCTCCAGGATTTAGGTGTCACCGCTATTTGGCTGCTTCCGTTTTACCCCTCCCCCTGGCGGGATGACGGGTATGATATTTCGGACTATACCGGAATTCATGAAGCCTACGGAAACATTCGTGATTTCCGACGTTTTCTTAATGCGGCGCATGACCGGAATTTGAAGGTTATAACCGAGCTCGTAATAAACCATACCTCGAATCTGCATCCCTGGTTCGAACGGTCCAGAAGATCTCCGGCGGGATCAAAGTACCGGGACTTTTATGTCTGGAGTGATACTCCGGAGAAATACAGTGATGCCCGAATCATTTTTCAGGATTTCGAAACGAGCAACTGGAGCTGGGATCCCGAAGCGAAAGCATACTACTGGCACCGGTTTTATTCTCATCAGCCGGATCTTAATTTCGAAAACCCCGAAGTCAGGAAGCAGGTTTTCGCGGTTATGGATTCCTGGTTCGGCATGGGGGTGGACGGTATGCGTCTCGATGCGGTTCCCTATCTCTTCGAAGAGGAAGGGACGAACTGTGAGAATCTCCCCCGGACCCATCAGTTCCTGAAAGATCTCCGGGAGCATATCGACAACAAGCACGAAGGAAAAATGCTTTTGGCCGAAGCGAATCAGTGGCCGGAAGACGCGGTTGCTTATTTCGGTGACGGAGATGAATGTCACATGGTATTCCACTTTCCTCTCATGCCACGGCTGTTTATGAGCCTGAAGATGGAAGACCGTTTCCCGATTACCGATATCCTTGAGCAGACACCTGAGATAGAACAGAATGCCCAGTGGAGCATTTTTCTGCGGAATCATGATGAACTGACGCTGGAGATGGTAACTGATGAGGAACGGGACTATATGTACCAGGTGTTCGCGAGCGACCCCCGGCAGCGGATAAACCTGGGAATACGGAGACGTCTGGCCCCGCTTTTGGAAAACGACCGCAGGAAGATAGAACTCATGAATATTCTCCTGTTCAGCCTTCCGGGGAGTCCGGTTATTTATTACGGCGACGAGATCGGCATGGGTGATAACGTCTACCTCGGAGACCGGGACGGTGTTAGGACACCGATGCAGTGGAGTTTCGATAAAAACGCCGGATTCTCGGCAGCTAATCCCCAACGGCTCTACCTCCCCGTGATTATCGATCCTGAATACCACTATGAAACAGTCAATATCGAAAATCAGCAGGCGAATCCCTCCTCCCTGCTGTGGTGGATGAAACGGGTGATCGCTACCAGAAGGCGGTTCAGGGCTTTTTCCCGGGGTACTCTGGAATTTATCAACACAAACAATAACCATGTCCTTGCCTTTATCCGTTCCCACGAAGACGAGCAGATACTGACCATTGTAAATTTTTCACGGTATGTACAATTCATTAATCTGGATTTAGAACAGTTTTCCGGATATGTCCCGGAAGAGGTATTCAGCCAGAACCGGTTCCCCCGAATCCAGGAACGTCTTTATCCCCTTAATATCGGCGGAAACGAATACTTCTGGTTTATCCTGAAAAAAGTTGAAGATGCTGTTGACGCCGAGGAGATGGCGAGAGTCAAAGAACCCGCATTTTCAATCAGAGACTGGAAAACATTCAGTTCGGTCCTGCAGAAACAGATGGAGGACGGTGTACTCAAAGTCTATCTGAAAAACTCCCGGTGGTACCGGCAGAAATCCAAAAAAATCAGACAGCTGAAGGTGGAAGAACGGTTTCCTGTGGGTACTGCCGCAGATAGAAGCTGGATTGTTATTCTATATGCTCAAACAACTGATGAAAAAAGTGAACGGTACGTGGTTCCCCTGTCCCTGGGAGTTAAAGATTACGTAGAAATGATTCTCAAGGAACACCCGAAATGGGCCATCAGCAGAGCGGCGGTGGACGGAACCGAAGGAATCATCTACGACGGGCTGTATAACGATGATGTCCGGAATATGTTTCTCGATCTGCTTTGGAAACGGAAAAAGCTAAAGGGTCTTAAAAAAGAACTCCAGGGAAAATCGACCCGGGGCCTCCGGAACGCCTTGAAGGACACGGCACCGCCGTATCCCTCCCGGGTTCTCGGTGTTGAGCAGAGTAACAGCGCCCTTAATTATGACGACAGGTTCCTTCTGAAGATGTACCGGAAAATCGAACCGGGGATAAACCCCGATGTAGAGCTTACACGGTATCTTTCGGAGAAAAAGCGGTTCGGAAATATTCCGAACTTTGCCGGCAGTCTGGAATATGTGGATCAAAAAGGAATGTCATCTTCGGTGGGTATACTTGTAAATTTCGTTCCAAATCAGGGAGATGCCTGGGAGTATACCTCCTCTGTTTTAGAACGGTACTACGATAATGTCCTGTCTCTACATCATAGATCAGAAGAGATCCCTAAATATCCTGAATCATATTTTGATATTGATCCTGAAAGCCTGCCTGAAAAATTTTTAGGTGTAACTGACGGATTCTATCTCAAGATGATTGGTGTTCTTGGTCAGCGGACCGCGGAAATGCATCTGTGCCTTGCTTCGGACAGGGAGGATAAAGATTTAAAACCGGAGGCATTTTCACTCCTGTATCAGCGGTCCCTGTATCAGTCCATACGGAGCCTTGTGCGGCGGGTTTTTTCTTCGATAAATAAAGCGGCTCTTCCGGAATCTCTCGGAGAAAATGTAAACCGGATACTTTCATTGGAAGGCCGGCTGCTGAAGAAGATCGGCGAAATCCGGAGCAGGAAAATTCAATCCCAGAAGATCCGTATCCACGGTGATTATCATCTCGGCCAGGTAATCTTTACCGGAAGAGATTTTGTCATTATCGATTTCGAGGGTGAACCTGCCCGGCCTATGAGTGAGCGGCGGCTGAAATTCAGTCCCATCCGGGATGTGGCTGGAATGATCCGTTCGTTCCATTACGCGGCATACGGAAGACTGATGGAGTACGAAAAGCACCGCGGTGTTGATCCTGCGGTCCTGGAGCCGTGGGCCGAAGCATGGTTCCGAATGGTCAGCGGAATCTTCCTGAATGCTTACCTGAATGCCGTTGACGGCAACCCGATTCTGCCCTCCGAACGACAGGACCGGGAGCTTTTACTGGATATTTTTGTTCTGGAAAAAGCGGTATACGAACTTGGATACGAGGTGAATAACCGTCCGGACTGGGTACCGATACCTGTAGCCGGGCTTCTTCAGACCCTGGAACGGCACGGGTCGGAAAAATAAGCCGATGAACAGTTTGGACAGTATCAAAATTATTCTTGTGAATCCGAATAGTTCAGGAAACATCGGAGCGGTCTGCAGGGCGATGAAAACCATGGGTATAAAAAAACTCGCCGTTACCGGCAGCGCCCAATATGATGAAAAAGAGATACGGTACCGCTCCGTCCACGCGTTTGAGATATATGAAAACGCCGAACGGCCGTCCTCCTTGGAAGAGGCTCTCGCCGGAACGGTGTACTCGGCAGGAACTACCCGGCGGAAGGGCGCGAAACGGAAGTATCATTCCATTCTGCCCGAAGATTTGGCTGAGCGGATATCCCGGTACACCGAGGGTATTTCCGCGGTTGTATTCGGAAATGAAGAACACGGACTGACCAGTCAGGAGCTTGCTCTCTGCAGCGAGGCGGTAAATATTCCTTCCTCCCCCGAATTCCCGTCACTGAACCTTTCTCACGCGGTCCAGGTGATTACCTACACCCTTTACCGGCATACGGTACCCGCCGGCGGGTATAATCCGGTTACGACGGACCGTATTTCTGAAGTAGCCGGCAGGGCAGTGGAATGTCTCAATGAGATCGGCTATTTCGGTCCTTCCGGACAGGATGATATGGAAATATTCCTCCGGGACCTGTTTGTCCGAGCCGCTCTGGACAGGAAAGAAGCGGACAGGATCGAATCGCTCATTTTAAATATACGGGGAATGGTAAAGCGGTAAGAGAGAGTGATTACCGCATATTTTTTTTCCAAGGAAAAACAGCACCGGTAAAATTTGAAATTTCTACCCTAAATCGTCTATCATTATAAGAAATGAATACGCATCTGATTATTGCGCGGCGTTTATGTAAAAAGGATTGACAATTCATGAAACTGATTCTGGGACACACCAATATGGACATGGACTGTCTCGGTTCAATGGTGCTTGCCAAGAAACTGTTTCCCGATCATGTACTGGTTAAAAGCCGGCTTATCCATCCGGTAGCGGCTAATCTGTATAATCTCTACGAGAACAAACTGGATTTTTTGGCTTCCAAGGAGCTGGAAAATGAACAGATTGAAGAACTTGTTGTAGTCGATACCCGATCTTATTCCCGGATAAAAGAATATTTCGATTTCATTCGTGATTTTAATGGTCCGGTTAAAGTTTTTGACCACCATATATCCGATTCTTCGGATATACCGGGCGCTGCGGTACATCAGGAAGATTTCGGTGCAAACACAACGCTGCTTACTCTGGAAATAATGAAAAATAACATCAGCCTGACTCCTGACGAAGCGACAATCGCCCTTGCCGGAATCTATGCTGACACGGGAAACTTCCTGCATGAAAATGTAAAGCCGGAAGATTTTCAGGCGGCGGCCTTTCTGCGGGAATCCGGCGCGGTGATGTCCCTTATCAATTTTTTTCTAAAGACAATGCGTGAGGAGTATCAGATAACCCTGTTCCATCATATATTAAACCGGCTGATAATAAAAAAGATACACGGTCACACCATCATAATGAGTCATATCCGTCTTGATCGGCAGGAAAAAGGGCTCGCAGAAATTGTGGAAAAAGTTTTTGAGGTGGAAAGCTGTGATGCCCTGTTTGTCCTATTTTCTCTCGCCAAGGAGAAAAAGGAGCTGCTTATTGCCAGAAGCAGGAAAGAAACGGTAAATCTCCATTCATTGCTTTCCCAATTAGGGGGCGGCGGCCATCCCGCCGCCGCTTCTCTGCTGCTCAAGAACGGAAATCCCGAAAAGTCATCATTCAATTTAAATATTCTAGAACGTCATCTCAAAAGAAATCTCTATCCGGCAGTTATGGCTTATCAGCTGATGTCGGCTCCGGTAAGCGTTATCCGTGATGAGTGGCCACTGCTTGAAGCGTCTCTTTTTCTCGAAGAAATCAACCACACCGGCGCGCCGGTGGTAAACGGAACGGATGAACTCTGCGGATTCATGACCCTGCGGGATATATCGAAAGGCCGCCGGGCCGGTATGATGAAGGCTCCCGTAAAGGCCTATATGTCCCGGGTGGTCCGCTACTGTTCTCCGGACGCTCCCCTGCGGGATGTGGAGCAGATTTTCCTCACGTATAACATCGGTCATGTACCGGTTGTGGATAATAATAAAGTGATCGGAATTATAACCAGATCGGATTACCTCGGCTACCAGCGTAAGACAAAGAAAGCGAAAGCCGTCAGCCCCATCTAATCCGAGCGGCCATTCCAACCTGATGAAAAAATTGATATATTCTAAGTGGAGGTGTACTGAAGTGCGAATGATGAAGGCGCTTGTAAAAAAAGAAGCGGATGAGGGACTGTGGATGACGGAAGTACCGGTCCCGGAGATCGGCATAAACGATGTCCTGGTCAGAATTCTGAAGACATCGATATGCGGAACCGATGTACACATTTACAACTGGGACGCGTGGGCACAGAAGACGATTAAGACCCCCATGGTGATCGGGCATGAATGGGTCGGTATTATCGAAAAGCTTGGAAGCAACGTACATGATTTTAAAGTCGGAGACATCGTGAGCGGAGAAGGTCATCTGGTTTGCGGCCGGTGCAGGAACTGCCTCGCGGGCCGGAGACATTTGTGCAACAGAACGAGCTCTATCGGGGTGAACCGGAACGGCGCTTTCGCTGAGTATCTCGCTATTCCGGTGACCAATGTTTGGTATGCCGACCCCAATATACCACTGGAGGTGATAAGCTGCTTCGATCCTCTCGGCAACGCGGTGCATACCGCCTTGTCATTTGATGTTCTCGGGGAAGATGTGCTTATAACCGGTGCCGGTCCCATCGGTATAATGGCTGCCGCGGTAGTACGTCATGCTGGTGCCCGTTTTGTGGTCATCACCGATGTGAATCCCTACCGGCTTGAATTGGCGGAAAAAATGGCCCCCGATATTGTAGTAAATGCCCGGGAAACCCGGGTTTCAGAGACCCAAATATCCCTCGGCATGCATGAAGGATTTGATGTCGGTCTCGAGATGTCCGGCAACGGGCAAGCCTTTTCGGAAATGATCGAGAATATGTGCCACGGCGGCAAAATCGCTCTTTTAGGGATACAGGACTCGGCAATGCCCGTGGATTGGAACACGGTGATTTTTAACGGACTCTTTATTAAGGGAATATACGGCCGGGAGATGTATGAAACCTGGTACAAAATGACCGCCATGATACAGTCCGGTCTCGACATAACGCCGGTTATCACCCATAGATTTTCATATGCTGATTTTCAGGATGCTTTTCAGGTAATGCGGAGCGGAAATTCCGGAAAAGTCATCCTTAATTGGGATTAACACAGGAGGATGAATAATGTACGGAACGTATAAGGAATTCGCGGAAAAGACGCTTAAAGAAATAAAAGACTCCGGTCTCTACAAAAATGAACGGATTATTCAGGGACCCCAGGGAAATGTTATCGAAATAGCCGGGGGAAAACGGGTGATTAATTTCTGCGCCAATAACTACCTTGGTCTCGCCGCCCATCCGGATATCGTCGCGGCCGCGCGGAAAAGCCTGGAAGAGTGGGGCTACGGACTATCGTCCGTCCGGTTTATCTGCGGAACTCAGGATATACATAAGCGGCTTGAAGAACGGCTGACCGGTTTTCTCGGCACCGAAGATACCATCCTTTATTCATCATGCTTTGATGCTAACGGGGGGCTTTTTGAGACCCTCCTCGGCCCGGAGGATGCGGTGATTTCGGACAAACTGAACCACGCCAGCATCATAGACGGGATCAGGCTGTGTAAAGCCCAGCGGTACCTCTATTCACCATCGGATATGGATGCCCTGGAAGCCCGTCTGCAGGAAGCTTCCGGCGCCAGGTTCAGGATGATTGCAACGGATGGTGTCTTTTCCATGGACGGAACAATAGCGAAACTGGATAAAATCTGCGATCTTGCTGATAAACACAAGGCTCTGGTGATGGTTGATGACAGTCACGCCGTTGGAGTTCTGGGAGCCCACGGGAAGGGTACCCACGAACACCGGGATGTCATGGGCCGTATCGATATCATTACGGGCACCCTGGGCAAAGCCCTGGGCGGTGCTTCCGGGGGGTATACCTCCGGCAGGAAAGAAATTGTGGACCTGCTCCGGCAGCGGTCGAGACCCTACCTGTTTTCGAACACCCTGTCACCCACCATTACCTCCGCCTCAATCACCGCTATTGATCTGCTTGAATCTGGTACGGGGCTCCGGGATAAACTCGAGGAAAACACCGGATACTTCCGGAAAAAACTTCGTGAACGGGGATTCGATATACCCGACGGTGACCATCCAATAATCCCGATCATGCTCGGTGATGCCGTGACGGCTGGGAAAATGGCCGACATTCTTCTGGAAGAAGGTATTTACGTGATCGGATTCTGGTATCCGGTGGTTCCGAAAGGGACTGCCAGGATCCGGGTCCAGATCTCAGCGGTCCATTCCCGGGAAGATCTGGATTACGCGGTGGAAAAATTTGCTGAGGCCCGGGATAAAACGACGGCATAGCGGCAGCCGCCGTTTTACCGTGTCCTTCTCAGTCCCGCAGCCACGTGCGGGAGGCTGTTTTAAAGGAATTCTTTTTGGCGATAAGGATATACCCGACGAAACACGCGAGCACATAGGCGGTACAGATTAGCATGGTAAGCCAGTAATATATCGGATTACCTGTTGTATATCCGTACGCCGGCAGGTTGATCATCATTATGAACGGTATGGCTAAAATAAAGACAAACGCCGCGGCGTACATGTAATCCGATGCCGTGGGTGATTCGAATTCAGGATCGATAACCCGCAATAGGGCCAGACCGGTCGGCAGAGTACCCGTGGAGGCTCCGTAAACTATGAGAGCCCGGTGGAAACGGTGGTCTTTGAACATCCGGGAGGAGATCCAGGGTATCAGCGCCAGAGTGAGGACGCCGCCTACTATACCAAGCACCAGAATGGGAATCCAGTACTGTGAAACCACCACTAAAGAGATCGCGCCGACCGCCGCTGCCACCATCAGGTCGACAGCGCTGCCGGAAATCCTGTTCAGCGTTGCGTTGTCGGTGAGTCCGGCCAGTCCCGCGGAGCCGAGGATTTTCTTGAAGATAATCGCCCATATTCCGGCGAAAATAAAAGCAATCCCCCAAAGATTTATAGCCAGGTCCTGACCGAGAGGTCCAACCAGGGAGAGCAGGGCGGTAAGACCGGTGAGGAAAAGGTACGTTATAAGATAAACAAAAAGAACCAGACCCAGATGGAGTGAGAGGGAATCTATAGCCTCCGTTTCGGTAGAGAGCCGGCTGCCGCAGCTCCTTTCTTCTTTATTTAATACCACCCCCCGTTTTACTTTTTGACTTGTGATGGTCTTTATATGGTCATCGGTAAGCCATCCCCGGCGGATACCCTTGTTTATCAGGAAGACTCCTCCGAAACATGCCCATAAATAACCGATTGCTGCGAATGTGAGTCCGACACTTCCCGATCCCTCGACGCCGAACTGTTCCCATCCTACGGTTATCGCGTATGCCTGACCGGGACCCAGGGCGAATCCTAACGGAAGATATAGTCCGAAACCGGGAAAAAGATTCGGCATAATTGTCCCGATGAATAGAAACGTCAGGAGCATACCCAGGAGTGCCTGGGTCGCGTAGCCTGATAATAGACCCACCACGATACCGGCGACAGACTTCCTGCTTCCCTTCTGCCGTTCCGTTCTTCTCAGAGTCATCGATATAAATGACAAATTGAGAAGGTGATATACCAATTCACCCAGCCCCTCCGATCCCATTCCCAATTCGGGAAGAAGGAAATTGTAAATCGGCAGGAGAATAAATCCTGCTGTAAGCGCATTCGGGATGAGATATTTCTGAAAGAAAGAAACTTTTACCCTGATAAATGTTGCAGCGAGAAGGGCAGCCGAAATAATTCCCAGATCAATGAAGATATTCCATGAAAAATTCATACAGCCTCCTGGTAGTTAACGGGCATTTTATATCGAATAGTGATGAGGTTCAATCGGAAGAGTAATTCTATTCTTGACAAGGAGTTCACCAAACAGATATAGTTAACGAATACAATTAAAGTGGAGGGAACTGATGACTATAATACTTTCAGTTATCCTTCCTCTTGTTGGTTTGATTCTAGGTTGGACAATTAGATGGTTATATGCCAGATTTCAACTTTCTTCTTCTGAACAAAAAGCAGAACGTATTAGAGAAGATGCGGTTAAGGAGGCGGAAGCTAGAAGAAAAGAACTAATCCTCGAAACTCGGGACGAATTGCAGAAAGAACGCAATCAGCAGGACCGCGAATTCCGCGAAATGAGAAGCGAAATACAGCGTTTCGAGCGAAGAGTTCAACAAAAAGAAGAAAACCTAGAGAAGAAGGCTGCCTTAGTTGAAAAAACAACTCAGGCTAACGAAGAGCGGGAGAAATTTCTCCTTGCCCAGGAAAATTTGCTCAAGCAGCAAGAGGAAAAATGGAAATCAGAATTAGAACGGGTTTCCGGACTTACTGCCGTAGAGGCAAAGAACCTCATTATATCTAACCTTGAAGAGGAAGCGAAACACGACGCGCAAGGATTATTAAATAAAATTGAGCAGGAATATAAAACCAACGCCGAAAAAATGGCACGGGAAATCCTGATAACAACCATGCAGCGTATCGCGGCTGAGGTGGGTACCGAAATTACGGTAACAACGGTAAGTCTTCCCAATGATGAAATGAAGGGGAGGATTATCGGGCGTGAAGGACGGAACATCAGAACGTTGGAAACACTGACTGGTGTTGATATTATTATCGATGATACGCCGGAGGCAGTCGTTATCTCCTGTTTCGATCCGGTCCGGAAGGAGATCGCCAAACGCGCCCTGGAAAAACTTGTATCGGACGGCAGAATACATCCCGCGAGAATCGAAGAAGTTGTAGATAAAGTGACAAAAGAGATAACTCAGGCAATCTACGAAGAAGGGGAAAAGATTTGTTTTGATCTGGGAATACACAACATTAAACCGGATGGAATAAAGGCCCTCGGACGGCTTCAGTTTAGAACAAGCTACGGTCAGAATCAGCTGACGCATACCCGGGAAGTTGCCGTACTGGCCGGTATGCTGGCCGCGGAGGTCGGCGCGGATAAGGAGATTGCCAAGCGGGGCGCCCTGCTTCACGACATCGGTAAAGGAATTGAGACGGAAGGCGATACGACGCATGTCGAGCTCGGTATTGAGTTGGCAAAACGGATGGGTGAAGATGTGAAAGTAATTAACTGTATCGCCGCCCATCATGAAGATACACCTCATAATTGCCTGGAATCAATTATTGTCCAGATTGCCGACACCCTGTCCGCTTCAAGACCCGGAGCACGGAGAGAAACCCTGGATAACTACATCAAGCGTCTGGAGAACCTTGAGAAAATTGCGGAAGCATTTCAGGGAGTTGAAAAGGCATACGCGATTCAAGCCGGAAGAGAGCTGCGGATCATGGTTAATCATGAAACGGTTTCCGATGTAAACGCCAAAGATATGGCGAAAGGCATCGCTAAACAGATCGAAGCTGAACTCAGGTATCCCGGCAGAATCAAAGTCACAATGATCCGGGAAACCCGGATAGTTGAATACGCAAGGTAAATTATGGCTGGACAGAGAGTACGGATACTTGTGCTCGGCGACGTTATCGGCCAGCCCGGCTGCAGAGCCCTCTTTGTAGGGCTCCAGTCTTTAATCAAGAATTTTAAGGCCAACGGGGTTATTGTTAACGGCGAAAATGCTTTCGACGGATTCGGCATAACCCCGGAACTGGCCGACAGTCTTTTTTCTTCCGGAGCCGATGTTATTACAACAGGGAATCATGTCTGGCAGAAGAAGGAGATTCTTCCCTATCTTGATTCGGAACCCCGGATTCTCCGGCCGGCCAATTATCCCCCCGATGTACCCGGTCACGGGACTCATGTGTTCGAAACAAGGGGTGTCCGGATAGGGGTGCTGAATCTACAGGGCCGGGAACGGATGAGCCCGCTGGACTGCCCGTTCAGGAAGAGCCGGGATATCCTCCGAAAGCTGAAGGGTGATTCGGATGCCATTATCGTGGACTTCCATGCCGAAGCCGCGGAGGAGAAAGAAGCCCTGGGGGTCTATTTGGACGGTGATGTTTCCCTCGTGGCAGGTACCCATACCCATATCCAGACTATGGATACAAAGATTCTCCCGAAAGGTACTGGATACATAACTGATTTAGGCATGATTGGTCCGTCTGAGGGGGTTATCGGTTTCAGCAAGACAGTGTCGGTCCGCCGCTCCATAACCCAGATGCCCTTAAAAGGGGAAGTTGCCTCCGGGGTCGCAGTAATCCAGGGGGTTGTCGCGGAAATTGACGGTGATACGGGTAAAACCGTTTCCATTGAACGGATCAACCGCCTGTCCCTCGTTTAACACGAAAATAATGCCTGACAGGTTCCGTTTTATCGATCTTATCTGCCGGGATTTCCCGGAACTCACAAAAAAGGAAGCTTACGCGTTTATACTCTCGGGAAAATGCCTCCTGGATGATGAGAGGGTCCGGGATCCCAACCGAATGGTACCCCGAACAAAATATGCTCGAATTCTCCGGGATAAGTACATATCCCGGGGAGGATATAAACTCCAGGGTCCTTTGGAAAGGTGGAACATTGAAACCGCGGGTAAAGTTTTTCTTGACGCCGGCGCGTCCACGGGAGGGTTTACCCACTGTCTGCTTGAAGCAGGCGCGGCATATGTCCATGCCGTGGATGTCGGTTATAATCAGCTGGATTACCGGCTGCGTTCAGACCCGCGGGTTGGTGTATATGAGCGGACAAATATCATGGATATAGATCATCTAAAGCCTGAACCGGCGGGAGCTGTGGTTGATCTCTCCTTCCGCTCGGTAACCGGAGCCGCGGCACACATCCTCAGTTTGACATCCGGAAAGTGGGGTGTTTTCCTGATAAAACCCCAGTTTGAAGCCGCGGCTTCCGGCAAGGCAGCCGCTCCGGGATTTGACGGAGTAATCCGCAATCCGGAAACAGTGATACAGGTTCTCCGTTCAGCGTCGGAAAGGCTTCTGGAGCGGGGGATTGGTATAAGCAGGGTGATGCCCTCACCGGTACCGGGCAGGGGAGGAAACCGGGAGTTTTTCTTTCTTCTTTCTGATGAAATTCAAAAGGGACATGAACAAGGCAGCGGACTCTCCGTTCCTGCAAAGACACAAATTGAGGAAGCGGTCAGCACCGCATTCCGGCGGAATCAGGAGAAGGATGACCGATCCAAAGGTTTTCCGATATAGACCCCTTCACCGCTGAGGAATTCCAACAATTCACCTTCAACAAGAAACTGAACTTTCTTGACCGTGGAGAACTCGGTGGAGGTAAAGACAATCTGTTTTAATTGAGCCATGTATCCCTCCACCCCCATGGTGTTGAACTTGAAGCTTTCATTAAAATTCAGGTAGGCAATGCCGTTTTTCACCGTGGCAGAAAGTAAAATAGTCCCTTTAGGTATCAAATTGATAAGATCCTGGTTCAGTTCATCCGATGTCGGTCCGGTTAAAAGTGAGTTTATGGTTTCCGTTAGCGGACTGTCGGTAAATGTGACTTCCCTCTCCACCTTTTTCGGATAGATCATGCCGTCTTCGGTAACATGAATAAAGTATACACCGTATTGCCTGGTGGATTTCTCGGTCACAATCTCCTGTTTCTCGGAATCGGTAGTTTTGGGAGGAGGATCCGGTTTATCCGCAGCCGGGGGAGGCGCGGTTTCCTCTCCGGCAGCGTCAGTGCCCCCGGGCTGATCGGCAGGTTCTTCCACCACTGTTATATCGGTGGATGTCTCTTGATCCTCCGGAATGACCGGAACTTCCTGCTCCGAAGACTCATCAGGTTTCTCTTCCCGAGAAGAAAATTTATTCTTAACAACATCCAAAAACCCGGTGGAATCCATCACCCGGCTTATATTGTCTCTGTTGAAGAGAAAGACAACGATAACGAGGAGGATTACTGCAACCCAGAATAAAAATCCCAGGGATGATTTTTTTTTGCGTGCCATACGGTATTATTTTCGGCATTACTCCGGTAACGGTTAACGGGTATTGCGGAAGGCAGACGCAATTCCCGGTGATACCTATTTATATAGTTGCCAGTAATAAAGCAAGTTATAAATTTTAATGCGAATTTGATCCCCGGGAATTATCGGGAAGGAAGTGCCGGGTTTGACAC
>CAYLLE010000027.1:0-34479 GCA_964384485.1 uncultured Spirochaetales bacterium
CGAACATACTGCCGGAGACCGGACTTGAACCGGTACGCCGAGGTTATCAGCGGGGGATTTTAAGTCCCCGGTGTCTACCAATTCCACCACTCCGGCGGCAGCTTTCACTACGCGAAAACAAATATACCGGGACAGACGGTTCAGGTCAAGGCGGTATTAAACCGCTGCTGAAACTATTTTCCGAGCCCCTCCGGTTTATGGGTTAGAACTTGATCAAATCAGCAATTTTAACCGGTTCTCCCGAGGCTATCGATTTATTTGCCGCGATCCCGGTAAGAATACTCATCGCTCCGTCCCGGTAACCCGCGGCATGACCGTAGGGATCATCCTTTACTCCCAAAAAAACGTGATTAAGGAGGCGGGTATCGCCGCCGCCGTGGCCGCCCACGGCTGCTTCGTACTTAATCTCTCTCGGTTTGTCCCAGTGTTTCTGCAGGATGATCTGAGGCACTTCGGTTTCGACAATATCGTCTTTAGACCGGTTTTCAGTCAGGTTGATGTCGTCGGCGGAACCGGACACGTAGCTGTTTTCTTTAACATTCAGTTCCAGCCGTCCTTTTGTGCCGTTAAACATCACCCGGTATCCTTCCCAGGGGCAGTGGGCGTTTAGGGAATAGGACATAATGGCATCATTCTGATATCTTACCAAGACCCCCATAGTATCTTCGATGGAGATATTATAACCGAATACACTTTTGTCCCGTATGTAGCCGTCCTCGTGTTCTGCCTCTAAATAAAGGCGGCGCAGATTTTCATCAGCACGGAGGTCGATAGCGAAGGGATCGTCCTTCGCGATTTCCGAATCAAGGGCCCGATCGTAGAACTGTTCGACTCCCCGCTGTTCAGCGTTCTGTCTTCCGTAAAAGGCGAGTTTTCCAAAGGCGAAAACCGTTTTCGGGAAAGTATCCACCCACCAGTTGACTAAGTCAAAATGATGGGTTGCTTTATGAACCAGGAGACCCCCGGAGTTTACCTTATCACGATGCCAGCGGCGGAAATAATCAGTACCGTGTTTCGTGTCCAGGAGCCACTCGAAATGAATTGAAAGAACATTACCGATTTCTCCCTTCATTATCAGCTCTTTAACTTTTGTGTTTCTTGGGGAATACCGGTAGTTAAATGTAACGGTGAGATTTTTCCCGGTCTCTTTCACGGTGTCGATGATTGCCTGAGCCTTTTCCTCATCCACCGTCATCGGCTTTTCCGTGATCATGTCGCACCCGGACTTCATGCCCCTGACGATATAATCATGATGGGTCCTGTCCATGGAGGTTACGATCACTGTATCGCATTTGTTATCGCTGATCATCTTTTCAAAATCGTGGGGTTTGTATGTGGGCACAGGCTTATGGCCGTACTTTTTGCCGATATTCTCGTTTGCGTAATCCATCCGGGTCTGGTTGATATCACAGAAAGCGGTTAGTTCAGAAGAATCAGTATACTCTCCGCATAACGCGTTGATATACATGTAGCTTCGGCTTCCGGTTCCCACAACGGCGTATCTTTTTTTCATGACGTAAATCTCCTTGATGTTTTATGGTGCCGATTCACGGCGTATTAATTCTGCCGGAAACACCTTCATCCGCGGTGGAAGGTCCGGACTTTTAATCCTGGTTTCTATGAGGCGGAGCGCCTCATTTACGCACTGGCTTACAGGCTGACGTATGGTAGTTAAAGAAGGTTTTGTGTAAGCCGCAAAATCAACATCATCAAATCCAATAATAAGAAGATCATCCGGGATGATGATTCCTTTTTCTGACGCGGCCCGGATAAATCCGAGTGCCATATGGTCGTTGAATGTGAATACGGCATCAGGTTTTTCTTTATCTTCTAAGACTTCTTTTCCAATCGCGTATCCGTCTTGGATGTTTGATCCGCTGAAATAATAAAACCGAGGCTGATCTTGAGGTAAGCCCAGGCTCCTCAGTCCCGCCAGTATTCCGCTTTTTCTTGGATCGTCCCGTCCGGAATTCTTGTGGAGGAGAAATAATGGACGGCTGCAGCCTTTCGAGAAGAGAAATCTAACTGCCTCCTCCATGCCTGCCTTCCGGTCGATAACAATTGAATCCTTTCCCTGTACAGCACAGTCTAATGATACGGCCGGTATCCGGTGCTGTTCCAGAACTACATACTGATTTTCCGTAAAGCTCTTGCCAAGGCCGCTCAATACGACTCCCCGGCATTTAGAACTGATGATTTCCGCGCAAAGGGCATCGGCGGATCTCCCCTCCGACACAAGCAGTACCGTGACAGCACCGAACAAGTCTTTTCCTTTCGAGAAAAGAAAGTAATTCCGTTTACTGGTTATTTCTGTCGGGTTTGCTGTGGTGACGACCGATAAACCGAACCGGCTGCCGGTCCGCAGGGATCTGGCGGCGGTATCGGGACGGTAATTTAATTGTTCCGCGACCGACGTTATTTTATTACGGAGCTGTTCAGACACTCCCGATTTAC
This sequence comes from uncultured Spirochaetales bacterium, assembly GCA_964384485.1. Lineage (GTDB taxonomy): Bacteria > Spirochaetota > Spirochaetia > CAYLLE01 > CAYLLE01 > CAYLLE01. The sequence continues at coordinate 2,455 of CAYLLE010000027.1, forward strand.
CCGCTAAAGCCCGGGATACCGTGCTTGGATTTATTCCGAGAAGATCGGCAATGTGTTTTAAGGACGGTTGATTCATCTCTCACCTAACGCAAACGTTTGCGTTAATATAACCTGATTTTAGTTTTAACGCAAGGCGGCAAGGGAAAACAGGTGTCATACCGGAATAAATATGATATCCTTCCGTTAAATTGGATTTAACAGGAGAACATATGTCTTTTGAAGCCGGATGGAATGCGTTACATGGTATAAAACATCCCTATGTGCCGCGCACCGAATACTCAGCGCAAAATCATTGGCCCCTCGTAAAAGCCGTGACCGGTATAGACACCGATAAAACTGAAAACCGGGACCGGGCCCGGAAGGAATTTATAAAAGCATGGGATTATGCTTTCATGTGGAATATTCTGATACACCGGGGGCACCTTTCGAACGGGAGGACGGTGGATATGGGTCATGCCGTCTACAGTGAAAATGAAGAGGGTAAAGGGGATTATCGGGAAAAGGGAAATAATGTTTGGGAGGATCTGGACGAAGCCTATTCCATCGATTTTTTCAAAGAGTACGGAACACTGCCGCATAAAGAGATTGTCAATCAGTTCAATGATCACTACCGGGAGAGCTGTGATCGGTGGCCGGACACGGTCAACATGACCGGGATATACATCACCCTTATATCCGGACTCATCGAAATTTTCGGTTGGGAAACCCTGCTGCTCCTATTGGGAAGTGATAAAGAAAGATTTTCGAAGCTGATTGACCGGTATGCTGAGTGGATCCGTCCCTTTTTCGATGCCCTTAAGGAGTGTGAATCGGAGATCGTCATGGTTCACGATGACATGGTATGGACATCGGGACCGTTCTTTGATCCGGCGTGGTACCGGAGTTCCATTTTTCCCCACACAGGAAAACATATCAGGATGCTTAAGGACGCGGGTAAAACAGTTATTTTCACATGCGACGGCACATACACCGAGTTTATTGACGATATAGCCGATTGGGGCGTGGATTCCATGGTCATGGAACCGACCACGGACATGTCCGCGGTCGCGAAACGGCACGGCAGCCGGGTGGGATTTGTCGGCGGTGTTGATACCCGGGTTCTTCTTTCCGGTTCTCCGGATGAGATTGATGGCGCGGTGAAGCAGGCCATGGAAATTGGTAAAGAATATCCCGGGTTTATTATCGCTGTGGGAAATCATATTCCGCAAAATACCCCGGTAGAGAGCGCGCTGCGGTACCAGGAAGCATACCTGAAATACCGGAACCGGTAATTGACCGTTGAAAATTCATAAGCTATATTTTGTCCAGGGAGGTGGCTGATGTACGGTGAAGAGAATCAGGAAAACATGGAAATGCTTCGGGAACGGACGATAGACAAGCTGACCGTTCTCTATTCCAACAATACTATTGATGTTGATGATTTTGAACGCCGGCTGGGTCTCGTGAACCACGCGGATACATCAGCCGACATTCTCAAGGCTGTTTCCGATCTGCCGGTAACTGTGAATACTGCTCCGACCGAACCGCAAAACCGGTCGCTTTCATATCGGATAAACCGGGGACAGGTTTCTCCTTCCGCTACCATTGTGAACATTTTTTCCGGAAGCAGCCGGAAGGGGATGTGGAAGCCGGCGAAAACCATAAATATTGTGAACGTTTTCGGCGGGTGCGATCTTGATTTCCGGGAAGCGGTTATTCCCGCGGAAGGGTGTACCGTCAGGGTAAACTGCGCTTTCGGCGGCGCCGATATAATCGTACCCCCGGGAGTAAATGTTTCGGTAAACGGGTTCGCGATTTTCGGAGGATTTGACAGTAAAGGTGTAGAGGGAGATTACCCCAACGCACCACATATAAATGTAACCGGTTTCGCTGTTTTCGGCGGAGTGGATGTAAAGGTTAAGGAACCTAAATAGTTATCCAGCACCCCTTCGCGGAGCTTTCATGAACCGCGTCAGTGAACTGCATATATTTTAAGCCGTCGGAGAATGTTGTTTTCTCTATCTGGCCCTGGCCGCGTATTGCCCGGATGAATTCTTCTTCCACCCGCCAGCCGTCACCTTCCGGGAATGGCACCTCCCGAAAATCGTCTGCTTCCCCGCTCCGGAAAAAAATGTTTCTTCCCGGTACTACCCTGATGGTCCCCCGGAAACCCGAAATAATAATTTCCGATTCCTGTACACCGGCTGCTGAATGTGAGGTCATTACAAAACCGGCCTGGTCCCGTACAAGCTGTCCCAGGATAACCGCGTAATCGGGTACATCGACCGTTACCTGGGCGTCTGTTTCGGGATCCCGGGCTTTTCTTTGAATTAATTTCGTATCCGCGAAAACCCGGCTGACTCCTCCCGTCCAGCGCATAATTGTCTCGTAATAGATACCTACAGCCATAAGATTGTTGCCGCTGTACTTCCGGTCTCTCCGCCAGGTAAGTTCACTCTCCATTGAAGGAAAACCGCTGCTGTTATTTCTGACAAAAACCGAGGTGAGCGGTGTAATTTGCTCCACCAGTTCCCTAACCGCGCGGTCCTGGGACAGAGTCATCGGAGCCGGTACAACTTGTGCCGTAAGACCGGGGTTTGCTTCCGCGGCTCTAAGCATATCCCGGGCCTCACTGCTGTTCATGGCCATCCTTGCTTCACAGAGAACGTGCTTCCCGTTCTCCAAGGCCGCAACCGTAAAATCCCGGTGTTTGTACGGCCAAGTGCCGATTACAACCGCGTCGATTTCAGGGCTGCCGAGAAGCTCTTCGGGTTTATCATAAACCCGGGGGATATCGAACTCGCCGGCAGCCTTGTTCGAAGATTCAGGGCTCCGGTTGCAAACCGCTGTTACACTCACTCCGTCCAATTTCTGCAGACCCGGAATATGTCTGCTCCGGGTGTTTTTTCCCGCGCCGATAACCCCGACTCTGATCATGTCCGCCATATTCAGACTCCGTACGGATTAAACCGGATATCCAAATCCTGATTAAAGGCGATATCATCCAGCTTTTCTCTGATTTTTGAAACACTGACCTTCGCGGGTACGGAAATCCGTATACGCATATGAAACATTGGTGCTCCGGTCCATGGGGCTGCAGTTGTATCGGTTTCAAGATCGTCAACATTTATCCCGAACTCCTGGAGCAGCTCAGTTACCGAGTGGACGATTCCCTGTGTGTCCAGTGAAATTGTCTCAACGAGATAGGGCCGGGAAGTGGTATCCAGTTTGTGCGGGGTGGTGATTTTTACTTCCCCGTGCAGTCCGAGAACGCTGCATTTCGCCGGGATTTCTGCCGTGAACGAATTAAAAGAGTCTCCCTCGCCTTCGACAAGGATTATCATGGCGAAATCACCGCCTAATACGGCCATCCGGCTTTCTTCAATATTACAGTTGTATTCCAGAATATATTCTGATATTTCTTCAATCAGACCTACCCGGTCAGGCCCGATAGCGCTTAAAACAGCATATTTTTTCATTTCATCCCCCATTTGTAGTATACTATTATTGATTTTTGTTTCCGTCCACCCGTGTTTTATTAACATTAAAGTGCCATAATACCGGTATCTCTTATTTTTTTTTATTGTCTGATATCTTGATAGATGATATTCTGATACTGAGAATCCAGATAAAGAAGTTGATACATGAATGATATTGGTGATTTACGCACAGAACAAGAGTCTGTTATCCGTAAACAGAGACCGGAATCTGCTCCACCTCAAATGGCGGATTCAAAACCGGAATACTACCTTCCCGGGAAAAAAATTTCCCGGAAGTCACTCATCAATAAAATCAATCTGTTAAACTTCGAGAATAGATGCCTTTACGCGAGTTTCCGCAATAACGAGTATCCGAATGTCATAATGGTGCCGATAGTACCTCTGCCGTGTGCTGACGGCAAGCTGGATTGTCTGTGGCAGGAGCAGCCTGACTTTGATTTTCAACGGTACCACTTGGAATCCTTTATTATAGAAGACGGTCCGAACATTATAATTATTATTCCGGAAGGGGTGCACATTACCAAGCTTGGATTATGCGCGGACCTTCCTGAATCCGGAATTCAGCGCAGTCTCCGGAAACGTAAGCGGTTTAAAGGGTCTGAGATTGTTGTCCAGGTGCAGCAGGACGGTCTTTCCTATTCCGGACATCTGATCGATTTCTCCGTCTGCTCATTCCGGATTGACCTTTCATCCGGCCGGAATTCACACCGGTGGATTAATTCGGACCGGAATGTACATGTCAGTTTTTATAAACAGGGCGGCAATATAGGGTATTCCGGGAATTGCCGGTTCATTTCCGTAGATAAAACAGGGAAAAGCTGCCGCTGTATTCTCCAGCCCACCGAAAACAACCGTCCCCGGTTTCAGGCGAAAGAATTCCGGAGCACCCGGTACCGTCTGGAAGTAACTCCCGATGTCCGGTTCCATCATCCCCTTTCCGGAACAATCGGTGAACGGAAGGTTTTTGATATATCCGGTACCGGTGTATCGGTGCTTGAGGACGGAGTTGAGGCGCTTCTGATTCCAGGCCTTATGCTTCCCGAATCGATTATTATCCTGCCGGACAGGACCGAAATCTCCTGCGGACTGCAGGTGATATACCGGCAGGAATTGGGAGACGGAAAGGCGAAATGCGGTTTGGCTATTCTGGAGATAAGCCCCAGGGATCATCTGGTCTTACTGGCAACTCTGCATCAAGCTCACGACCCGAATTCCTATCTCTGTAAAAAAGTTGATATGCGTGAATTGTGGAAGTTCTTTTTCGAGTCAGGGTTCATCTATCCAGAGAAATATAACTACATTCAGAAGCACAAAGAACGGATAAAGTCGGTTTATGAAAAACTGTACCAGAATCATCCGGCTTTTGCCCGTCATTTCACCTATCAGAAAGAACAGCGGATTCTCGGTCACCTTGCAATGGTGCGGTTCTTCGAGAAATCCTGGCTTATCCAGCACCATGCCTCTAGTTCGATGAAAAACCTTCAGGCGGGGATTCATGTTCTTAAGCAGGTCGGCAGTTTTGCCAACGATGCCCATAATTTTGATCCGATGAACCTTGATTACTGTATTTGCTTCTACCGTCCCGATAATAAATTTCCCCACAAAATATTTGGCGGTGTTGCTGAAAATGCTTCGAACCCCAAACAATGTTCGCTGGATCCGTTTGCATACTTTCATATTAGACGGGGCGCGGCGGGGGAGGGTGATGTTGAAAATTTATGGGAACTCCGCTCGTTAAACGAGGAAGATATCCAGGGACTTCAGTATTCCTACGAAAACCAGTCCGGAGGACTTCTTCTTGATGCGGTCTCCCTTTCCCGGGCAATTGAAGATGATTCGAAGATGATCCGTCAGTTTAGGGAAATCGGCATCGAACGGTCCGTTAAGCTGTATGCCCTCACCAAAAACGGTCTGTTGAATGCCGTTTTTATACAGAACCGGTCAGATTTGGGTTTAAATTTATCAGAATTGACCAACAGTATTATGGTCCTTGTGCTGCAGAACTCAGACATTTCGACCCCGGTATTGTACAGTTTTTTATCCCGTTTGGCGAAACCATTTGATATGACTTCCATCCCTGTTCTCCTGTTCCCGCTCTCCTTCGCGGAAAATAAGGGTATTCCCTATGAGAAGATTTATAATTGCTGGGTCCTTGATAACCGGTACGGTGATGTCTACTTTAGATATCTCCAGAAAATGTTACGGAAAGCACTATGAAAATGCTGCGTGTAGAAGAAAAAGTAAAGGACGATTCCGTTTTATATCCGTATAATTCCCGGATTATCGATATATATGTTCAGCTGATAAATCAGCGGTATCCGGATGTTAATCTGGCCGAAATATTAGAATACGCGGGAATGAAACCGTATCAAATCGCTGATCAGGGACACTGGTTCAGCCAGGATCAGGTGGACCGGTTTTATACAAAACTGGTTCAACTGACCGACAACAGCGCTATCGCCCGGGAGGCCGGAAGGTTCGCGGCAACTACCGAGACAGGCAACATCTTCAGACGGTATATCATCGGACTCCTCGGACCCGCGAACGCCTATATGATACTAGAAAAAGCTTCTCCCCATCTGACCCGGTCAACCGATTATAAATCCAGGAAAATATCATCCACCTGCATTGAAGTCACCGTTACACCGCGTTCGGGTATTACGGAGAAAAAATATCAATGCGACAACCGTATCGGTATTTTAGAAGCCATCTCCCTGATTTTTCATCATAAGCTTCCCCTGGTGGAACATCCGGAATGTATGTTTGACGGGGGTAAAAAGTGCCGATATGTGCTGTCCTGGGAAAAAACAAGCCGTAACCAGTTAAAACGGTTTCGGGCTGTTTTTGCTCTGCTCATCACAATAGGTACTGCGGTCTCATTTCTCATCGATCCGGGGACAGCGCTCCGGTGGGTACTTCCCGCCGCTCTTGTTTCAGGGGCGGGGATTATGGCGGCGACTTTTAAATATGAAGCCGCCAAACTGACACAATCCCTGAAAGATTTCCAGCATTCCACGGAAGAACTGATTCTGCAGACGAAGATAAACTATAACAATACCCTCCTCGCCCATGAGGTGGGACAGGCTACCAATAAATATATGGATATAACCACAATTTTGCAGAAGGTTCTGTCCATATCGGAGAAACGGCTGGATTACGACCGCGGTATGATCATGCTGGCAAATGAGGACCGTTCGCTTTTGGTATACCGGGCTGGATTCGGATATTCCGAAGACGAACTTGCGCTCCTGCGGCGCACCCGTTTTCACCTGGACAGACCTCAATCCCGGGGTGTCTTTGTAGTTAGTTTTCGGGAAAAGAAGCCTTTCCTGGTCAATGATATCGATACGATTCAGGATGCCCTTTCTCCGAAGAGCCTTGATTTTATGCGCAGTGTAAAAACACAGGCCTTTATCTGCTGTCCGATAATCGGTGATAATCAGTGTCTCGGAATCCTTGCTGTTGACAACAAGCAGTCAAAACGCCCCCTGCTTCAGAGTGATATGAGTATGCTGATGGGAATATCTTCCGTGGTGGGGATCAGCATACAAAACGCCCGGCTCATAGAAGGACGGGAGCAGCAGTTTCAGTCAATCCTGAAAGTGCTTGCGTCGAGTATTGACGCGCGGGATTATCTTACGGCAGGTCACTCGGAAAAAGTGACCGAGTATGTCCTCGGTATCTGTCAGGAAATGGACTTGGATGAAGAATACCAGGGAATGCTTAAAATTGCGGCTTTACTGCACGACTACGGAAAGATCGGTGTTCCCGATTCGATTCTAAAAAAGAAAGGTGATCTAACCCTGGCTGAATACGAAATAATAAAAACCCATGCCAGGAAGACGAAAGAGATTCTCGATCAGATCAAATTCGAAGGTATTTACAGTCATGTTCCCGAGATTGCCGCGGCTCATCATGAACGGCTCGACGGGACCGGATATCCGGGGAATCTGAAAGGGAATCAAATACCTATCGGCGCGAGGATTCTGGCCGCCGCCGATTTTTTCGAAGCTATTACATCAAAAAGACATTACCGGAACCCGATGTCGTTCTCCGAAGCCGTTAAAACAATCCGGCAGGAAAGCGGGCATCACCTCGACCCGGATGTCGTTGAGGCGCTCCTGCGGTATTTGAGCAGGAAAATGTCGGGTATTCCGGAATATTCCTGTGTTATTCAGAAGAATTGATCATCTGTTCGGCTTTAGGTCATTTAGCCTGAAATCTTTCATAATTTTGATAACTTCACTCGCGGCAGCGGAGACTGTTTTAAATCCGTGAGGAGGCAAATCTTCACGCTTCTGAAGCATCTTCAGCACCCAGAGCAGGCGGTGAAAAAAGTATGCTCCCTCGGTAAGAATCTTCTTGACCTCCAGAGCGAGGTCCGCGTCTTCAGCCTCCGCGTTAAGAAGCACGACATACCGTTCCGCCGAAAGCGGCAGATGTCCGTTCACCCGGGACACCAGATTTAGAAGACTGTTGTTCAGGTCGGTCCGTGTATAGGCTACTTCACGGGGATATATTTTCCGGAAAACCGTATCCACCGGAGCCCAGTAGACCCGTTCGAACCGTTCCAATGCTCCGTAAAAATGTTCGATTTCCTCCGCAGCTTCTTCATGCAGAGAAACTGGAGGATACACTTTGATTCTGGCTGTAAGTTCTTCCAATACCCGGTCGGCAAACGATTTTTTCGGTTTCCTCGGTTTTGATTCGTTTTCCCTGCCCGAGGAGTCCAGTTTCTCGGTGTATTTTTTCTGCAGATCCTGGAGCACGGAAATTTCTGCGGAGAGAAATGCGGTTAGGTTTGTTCTTGACCTAAGCGCTTGAATATACCGGTCCTCAAAATTATTCCGAAGCGATTCATGGGCCTGGAGCCGGCCGCAGAGATCGTCGTACTGTTTTCTGATTTTTTCGAGAATCTTATCTTTTTCCGATCTGGAAAGGTTTTTTCCTGCCATATCTGTTTATGAGCTTACCGGCTTTCTGCCCCGGCACATGATCAAAGGGGTGTAGCTGAATGTTCCGGGATCCCGTAAAAAGCCGAGAATATCATCCTTCATTTTCTGATATCCCCCCGGATACAAATCAAAGGGAACTCCGCTTCTTTGAGCCGCGACTTCCAGCTTTCTTCTCCAATTGTATTCATCCGTTTCCGTAAGGGGTCCCCAGAAGAAGTGGTGGGCTTCCAGCGCGACTTCGATATCAGTAAATTTCATATTGTATAGGAAGGAGTAAAGTTTTCTTCCCATAAAGGGATCCCAGTTGCCCTTCTTCATCAAGGTGCTGAAAATGGCGGGGAGGATTTTCTTAAGAGATTCGGGGAGGGGGTAATGGTTCATGCAGTTTCCGTCAAGATCAGCCAAAAAAAGGATTCCCCCGGGTTTGAGCAGGGAAGCTATGTTTCTTACGGTTTCAAAGGCATCTTCATTAAAATATTCAAGAAGAAACCGAACCCACACAAAATCAAATGTCCCCGCCAATTCACCGAAAGATTTTGTCACATCCATGGACTTAAAATCAAAAGACGGATAGGCCGTCCGGGCATATTCTATCCGTTCCGGGGAGCCGTCAATTCCGATACATTCTCCGGTATTTCCGGTAACATCACTGAGGGCTGCCGTTGTTATACCGGCTCCGCATCCCACATCGGCGGCTTTCATCCCTTCCGATAATCCGGCCCACCGGGCCTGACGGATCACTGTTTCAATATCCGTTTTCATGATAAGCCGGCGGTGCTCTTCTGTGTTTTCCATCAAGTAATCTATCTTCATAGGCGTCCGTATAACTGTTATAAAGGTTCATGGTCATCTTGGCAACAAGAAATTTCCTGTGTATCATGGCTGTATGAAAATAATAATGATAGATATCGACACATTAAGGCCGGACCATTTAGGCTGTTACGGATACCACCGGAATACCTCGCCTAATATCGACAGGATATGCGGGGAAGGCACAAGATTTGATAATGTCTATGTTCCGGACGCCCCTTGTCTCCCTTCCCGTTCTGCCCTTCATCACGGCAGGTTCGGTATTCATACCGGAGCAATTAATCACGGCGGTGCTTTTGCTGATCCCTACGAGGAAGGCAGTACCAGAGGATTTCATAATTCACCGCCCTGCCGGAAATGGGTTCAGGTCCTCCGGGATAACGGGTATAAAACCACAACGGTCAGTTCATTCGCGGGCAGGCATAACTCGTGGTGGTTTCTTGCCGGGTTCAATGAGGTGTATGACTGCGGAAAAGGGGGGAGCGAGAACGCCGATGAAGTACTCGAAGAAGCGTTAGGATATATCGAAAAAAACAAAGATGAAAAAAACTGGTTTTTCCACTTCAACATATGGGATCCCCACACCCCGTACCGGGTTCCGGAAAAATTCGGCAATCCCTTCGCGAATGACCCCCCTCCGGATTGGATGACCGAAGAAATACTGGAGGGTCACAGAAAAACCTTCGGGACCCATTCCGCCGTATTTCCCCTTCATATTCCGGGACAGAAACCCACAGACCGGGAAGTGGACGAGATTCGGTCATTGGATGATTACAGGAAATGGGTAGACGGATATGACTGCGGAATTGCTTATGCCGACGCGGCAGTGGGTAGAATAATAGGCAAGCTGGAAGAGCTTGGTATATACGACGACTGCGCCTTTATCATAACCTCCGATCACGGAGAAAACCAGGGGGAATTGAACGTTTACGGGGATCATCAGACCGCGGATTCGGTCACTTGCCGGGTTCCCATGATCCTGAAGTGGCCGGGATTAACCGCGGCGGAACTGCAGGGATACTACTACCAGTTCGATGTTGCCGCCACGATCCTCGATCTGCTCGGTATGGACATCCCTGAAAAATGGGACGCCATCTCTTTTTCTGAAGAGATAGGAAAAGGCGGAAGTAAAGGCCGTCCGTACCTGGTTATCAGCCAGGCTGCCTGGAGCTGTCAGCGCGGCGTAGTTTTCGACGGATTTCTGCTTATCAAGACATACGACAGCGGATTAAAGGATTTTCCAGAAATAATGCTGTTCGATTTGAATAAAGATCCCCATGAGTGTGAGGATTTATCCGCAACCCGTCCGGAACTAGTAGAGAAGGGGCTTTCTCTCCTGCAGCGCTGGATGGACACAGAGATGCTTAAAAGCGACAGGAAAGAAGATCCGATGATGAAGGTGCTTGAAGAAGGCGGACCTTTTCATGCGAAAGGACGGTATCAGGAATATATTGATGCATATAAAAAAAAGGGACGGAACGATATAGCTGACAAACTGAAACAATACTACGGTAAGTAAAAAAACAAAGGAGGCTGTCTAAATAAATAGACAGCCCCCAGATAAACTTGCAGTTATTTTATTTTTTATTCGGCTTCCGTAAAGTCGACAGCCGATACATCTTTCCAGTCTTCACCAAGTACCGGGAAGGCGGGTACTTCAATGGTGGAAATAACATCATCTTCACCCATATCCTGCAGTTTAAGTTCAACCGCGTCAAATGCTCCGCTCCAGATGTATTCAAGATCGATGGCGCCGGTCTGGGGGACATCACCGATCAGCCAGGGGCTGCTTTCGGTGGTTACCATTGTTTCGGTAGCCTCGTCGTAATATGTCTCGGGATAGGACCAAACCATGATTTCCACATCCGACATCAGATCGTAAGCGCCGTCATCATTATTGTCGAGCCAGTACCGGTATTCGTCATTGGTACCGTCTCCGTCACTGTCAATATCCAGGCTTCGCTGAATCAAGGTATTTCCCGATTCCATGGATCCCTGTACCCATTTAAGAGGATAGAGGTCCTGAATATAGTAGTTTATGTCCGACATCAAACCGGTAACAGCTGCAGGTACTTCACTCACTTTTTCGAAGACTGCCGTATTTGTGGATGATCCGTCGGGAAAATACACCCATTTATAAAGAGCATCCCCCGGTTGGGGCTGTGAAGTTGTATCATCCGGATCTATCCAATACAATTCTGCTACCGTAGAAGCAGGATGGGTTGTATTTGTCGCCAGGGGATCCCCCGTCACCTGACTGTCGACTCCGTCCCATTCGTACATCTCCCAGCCGTCTTCTCCTTCGGTATAGGTCAGGGCCAGGAAGAGGGGAGCCTCTACGCCTTCGGTGTATCCGTTTTTTCCCTCGTCGGTAATGGTGACGATATCTTCTTTCGCCATCTTTATGAATTCCCATAAAATATCCGTATTTTCTTCACCGTGCTGCCGGTAAATTATCTTTGCTTCTTCTTCGGACAGCGCGAAATACTCGGTATACATGCTTGGATGGTCTTCTGTTCCGTCGGAGTGTATATCTTCAGATACGACACCGCCGTAACTGTCGTTCGCCCAAGCTATCTGGGTGTGATTCCCGTGAAGGTTGGTGTTCCATTTGCTTGCCACATATACACCGTTCTCCGTATCCGCGGTATCTTTACCGACCCGGAGTGTTCCCAGTTCAAGCCCCTCCGCTTCGCTTGTCATATTTGTATATGCCGTCATGATGTCGCTTGCGCTGGTAAAGACAAGCTTGGAATAATGATTTCCGTTGTCTCCGATAATCATATATTGACCGTGACCGCTGATTGTTCCGTCCTCGGCTTCGGTTGCTTCAATATACACCCCGTCCTTTACAGCTCCGGCTTCGGAGAATGTAGCCATTGTGATGATTAGGTATTCCACACCGGAGGCATCAGTTTGAAAGTCATATTTTACTTTTATTGAATCACCCGATTCGAATGTTTCTGAATGGACTTCTCCGGGTTCTAGTCCTGAACCGGGAATGAAGTCGGTTTCTAAAAGATTGATGTCGTCATTAATTCTTGCCATATGCCCTTCGATTCCTTCTACCATCATGGTCAAGTAGAAATGGGCCTGGCTCTGTACATCGGGAAGTCCGTCATAATCTATGTTTTCCTTTGACACCGTTCCTGATTTGAGGGTTTTCGGAAGATTGAGACTCAGGTCTCCTACACTGGAAAGCATTTCAGTAGCGTCGCTCTGCCGGCTTGTGCCGTTACCGTCCGGAGAACCGCAGCTTAAAAAGATGCTGCTGATTCCGAAGATCACGAACAGTACTATCCCACACAGAATTGATCGTTTCATACATAATCTCCTTTAGATTGTTTTGGTTTTGTTATTAACTATAGGCACCGATACGGATTTCTACATACATCTTTTGTATGATTTTGCTTTTTTTTGGAATTGACAGCTGAATAAATAGGAAATATCCTGTTTCAAACATTACTAAAGGGATGTTCTATGCCTCAGTTACTTGCTGTTTTGTGTATTCTTACAATTCCCCTTTTTCTTACCTCAGGTTTCGCGGCCCTAAAGCTTAAATTGAAGAATAGAATCAGTTTCATTTTTTTATTGTTTATGATTCTGAATTCAATATGGCTCATGCGGATTTTCTTCTATCTAACGTATCCGGAGGTCATTCCATTTTATTCCCGGTATATATTTCCCCTGGTGTATTTGCTGCCGGCTGTCATCCTGAGTCTCATTGTAGGGTTTACGACCAAAAAAATGAGTTATATCGGCTGGAAATCTCTCCTATTCTTTATTCCAGCTGTTTTAGGTGTGGTATCTTATTACTCACTTGAGCTAAACAGGACTGTGTCATTCACCGAAAAAAGTACGGGTCAGGTTTATTCATCCCCGGACGGAGGAAAAAACTGGAAGCTTGAATGGAGAGGGAAAGGACCGGTCGTTCCGCATAAGATTATTGCCGCTGACAGTTCGGGAGAACGGCTGTACATAACCCTGCGTGAGGTTAACCATGAATGTCTAGATCCGGCCGTGTGGCGTTCCGGCGGATGGACAGGCGAAGGAATACTCCGGACCGTAAACAGGGGGAAAACGTGGGAACTGCTCGATGAAGGGCATGGGCTCCAGGTTACCACTGTGACATCCCTGGCCTGCCATCCCGAAAATCCCGAGGTACTTATTGCCGGGGCTGGAGAACTGCTTCATCCGGACAGGGCCGAAGAATTTGATAAGGAGATAGCCGGAGGCATGGATAATCCCATGGGGATCTACCGGACGGAAGATGGAGGAGACAGCTGGGAGCAGGTATTTTCTTTTCCTGGTCCGGATAATGTTTTCGAGATAGTCACGGCCCTGGGATTTTCAGAAGCAGACAGCAGTACTGCCTACGCGGCGACGCCGCGCTGTCTGCTTAAAAGCACCGATTCCGGGAAAACGTGGAACCTTGTTTCCGGCGGTGCTTTTAATAGCTGGATACCGCGGGATTCCTGTGTCACCCATCCCATCGAACTCTGCCCCGATCCCGAAGACCCGGAAAGGCTTGTTGTTTTTACCGCGGGAAGCGGAATGTTCGAAAGCCGGAACGGCGGACTTGACTGGAGTATAATTTCAAGCCGACCCTCTTCAGTCAGTTTCTGGGACTGTACCTGGATACCGGAAAAAAACCTTTTTTTCGGATGCGGCGAGCAGGGGCTGTGGCAGTCGGATTTGTCACTCCGGGATTGGATAACCGAAGAAGTGCTTGAGCGGGGGGAGTTCAGCAGGTTCTCTGCGCTTCACTACAATCCTGAGTCAAAACTTCTTACAGCGGCGCCCCTTCCGTTTACCGGATTTATCACGTCGAAAGATTATGGGAAATCCTGGAATTTTCCCCGGGAGCCCGAAGGAAACAGGGAAGAAGGACCCCTGGAGATTACATGTATTTCCGCAGCCCCTTCCGACAAGCGGGTCATGTATGCTTCGACAGCGAATGTTATGGGAAAAACAAAGCACGAACCGTTTTTGGGGAACGGATTTATCCTTAAGTCTGAAGATGGAGGCGGCAGCTGGAATTATCTCCCGAGCCCGGGTCTCGAAGAAGGAGCTGTGCTCGATCTGGCGGTATCTCCGTTTTCACCGCAAAAAATATTCGCAGCCTCTTCCACAGGTCTATACCATTCCTTTAACGGAGGAACTGAATGGACGCGGGTTGAACTTCCCGGAATAGAGCCCGGTACCATATTCCGAACCGTTGACATTTCTCCCGCCGATGAAAAGAAACTCCTTGCCGGCTTTGACGGAGGTATCCTGTATTCTGCCGACGGGGGAAGCACATGGAGCAGCGGCAATATAACAAACAGTTTCTTGGATGAAGAAAGGCTGCTGGAAATTCAGGATGTCGCGTTTCATCCTGAAAATCCTGAATTCACCGCTGCCATCGATTTTATGAATAACGCGTATCTGGAATCAATGAACGGAGGAAAAACCTGGCTTCTGACCAGGCTGAATGATGCCAGAAGGGTGCACCGGATTGCGTTTAAACCGGGCAATGAATCCCCCTACATTCTAACCGATGGAACCGGTATCATTTCTCCAGCGGAGAACTTCCTCAGGAAAGGACCTCCTGCCGGCAGACTACAGGATGCCGAACTTAGAGGAAACATTGCGCTGACTGCCGATGCTGTCGGCGGTGTCTTTATTTCATTTGACGCCGGAAAAACCTGGGAGACTGCGGAATGCAGAAACTCGGAAGGGAACTATATAGCCGACGGAGCTTCGTGTCTAACCCTGGCTCAAAAAGATCCTGTAATACTCTATACCGGCGGAGAAGGGCTCCCTCTAATAAACCGCTGGATTTACCGCGGTCAGGACAGGGTGAACCATGATTTCTCCGCTGAAATCCCGGTGACACCAAGAATCGAAGAGGGATTCACCATTATCAAGGATCTCTATGTCAGTCCGCGTGATCCGGATTTTATCGTCGCGTCTCTTGAAGATATCAGATGGAATGAAAGAAAAATCATTACACCTTTTCCCGGGTCCCCGGAATATACCGTTTCTTCACCGTTCATTTTTATTTATCACACCGTAAGTCTCATATTTTTCATCACTGCTTTCGTGCTGACGGTGAATTTGTTCCGTCAAAAACGGGCGGGTATTATTGAAGTGAGTGTGATATGTATGTTATCGGCCCTGATTATCCCGCTTCTTCTTGGCGCGGAAACATCGATGTTCAGTATGACCACCGATACACGAAACGCCTTTGTACCCGTGTATATGCTTCTGTTTTCAATCATTCTCATTTATCTCATACGGCGGTATAACCTCGAAATAATTCAGCCTAGAAGGATAGCCCGGGATCTGATAGCCGGTATACAGACACCGATTTTGGTGGCCGACTTCACCGGAAAAATAATCGCGGTAAACGCGAAGACCGCCATCACCTTCGGATATCATCCCAGAGAAATTGAAACAAGCTCTTTGAACTCGCTCTTTCTGCAGGTTAACGGAATGGATGTTGATAAAATTGATTTAAAAGATTACGCATCAGGAAGTAAAAGTTTTCATTCCGTATGTCTCGGGAAGGGAGGAAAGAAATTTGAGTGCGTGCTTTCGTTTTCTTATCTTAAAAACAAGGTTGAACAGGATTTAGGTTATATCATGTCCATTACCCAAAATCCCGAGTTTGAAACAGTTGAAAACCGCTTCGGATTTACCGAACGGGAGATGGAGATTGTAAAACTGATCATGCGGGGTTTGAGTTACCAGGATATCGCTGAGCAGCTTTATATCTCTTTAGCGACGGTAAAAACTCATGTTCATCACATTTATAAAAAAAGCGGCGCCAAGAACAGGATTCATCTGATGCAGCTGCTGAAATGAGTATCGTTAAAAATACGAAAAAAGGGATTCAAGAGCACCGGAAATATCCGAATCAAACAGCCTGAGCGGAATCCTTTCAGGTTTTCCGCTCAGGAACGGGTTGCCCGCGATGGATGCCGCCGGGATTTTTCCCAACACATAATAGGAGTGCCAGATTCCCTGGCGTATGATGTTTTCGTATAGAATCTTAAGGTTTTCTCCCATAATACAGTTGTAAAAGCGGCATGCCATAGGCCTTTTTTCGTATATTCTGCAGCGGCTTCCGAGGAGGTGAATACACCCTCCGCCGGTTTGTCGTTTCGGTGTGACCGCTTCGCCGGTATTGTATTCAAACAGCAGAGCAGCGGTTTTGCGGTCTACCTTGTGTTCCGATATTAGCCGGGAAATACCGTCTTCCCGGGATTGTGCCGACGGGACTGAGGGGATTTGATACAGAGATTCCCCGAAAGCTGCAAGATCGGCTCCGGTTAACGGTACCTCGTCATAACAGCATTTTCCGCAGAACTCGCATTCCTTACCTAACCGGGAGGATGTTCTATGATTTTCCACCTCCCGAATCAGTTCTCCGAGAAGAGCATTTTCCGAGTATGATATAAGTTCTATTTTTCCGTTTTGCGTTTCGAGTCTTATCATCCCGGCAGAATCCTTCCAATGCAGACCGATTTTGCGGGAAGGGTAAGGACCCCCTCAGCTGTCAGGCATTCAGGTTCGGAACTGAATTCCGGATGAAAGTCACCCGGCAATTCTCCTTCAGCAATATCGATACCGGTGCCGGAAAAATTGCATATACATCCGGAAGTACCCCGGAAAACCATGAACCATCCGGCTTCACTGCTGAACATTACTTCCGTGTTCAGTCTGTCATAATCCATTAGATCGGGATGGGTTTTCCTGTACTGTATCAGTAACCGGTACCAGTCGAGTACTGAACGGTGGGGTTCTTCCGGGATTTCATCCCACCGCAGCTTTGAATCCGTAAAAGTATCTTCCGCCTGGGGATCGGGTACATCTTCCGGCTTCCAGCCGAACGCGGCAAACTCCCGGCGCCTTCCCCGGCTTACAGCCGCCCCTAAATCGGGATCACCGTGATCCGTAAAGTACTGGAAGGGAGATGATGCCGCCCATTCTTCTCCCTGGAATATCATCGGAATATAGGGAGAGAAAAAAACAAGCGCGGCGGCGATTTTGGCACCCCCTGTCCCCGCTAAATGGGAAATACGGTCTCCCGCCGCCCGGTTGCCTATCTGATCGTGATTCTGAATGTAGGCCAGGAACTTTTCTCCCCCTAAACGGTCCGGATCTCTCCCGTGGCGCCGCCCCCGGTGGGCGGAATATTCTCCGGAGTAGATAAAGGGATTCAGGAACGCTTGCGCCAGATGATGAAAAGAACCGTAATCTTCGTAGTAGCCGTCCTGCTCACCGGTCAGGACGGAATGAAGGGCGTGATGGAAATCGTCGCTCCACTGAGCGTCCATGCCGTATCCTCCGGCCCCCTGTTCCCGGACAATCCTGGGGTCGTTAAGATCACTTTCAGCTATCAGATATTTTTTCTTTCCTGTTATTTTTTCCAAACGGCGGACCTCCTGTGTCAGCTCTTCCAGGAAATGAACCGCGGTATGGTCGAAGATCGCGTGAACCGCGTCGATCCTGAGACCGTCAATCCGGTAATTTTTGAGCCAGTGCAGGGCATTGCCGATGAAGAAGGCGCGTACCTGATCACTTCCGGGGCCGTCAAAGTTTACCGCTTTACCCCATCCGGTTTTATAGGTTTCGGTAAAGTAGGGACCGTATTTTTCCAGATAATTCCCTTCCGGTCCCAGGTGGTTGTATACCGCGTCAAGAATAACGGCCAATCCGGTCTGGTGGCACCGGTCAACAAACCGGGCTAAACCGGCGGGACCGCCGTAGGCCTCATGGGGCGCGTAAAGACTTACACCGTCGTAGCCCCAGCCCCGTTTGCCGGAGAAACTATTTACCGGCATCAATTCAATGTGGGTCACGCCTATATCCCGGAGATAGGAAAGTTTTTTCTCAGCACCTTCAAAAGTCCCTTCAGGGGAGAATGTTCCGATGTGCAGTTCATAGATAACCCCGGCTGTCAGCGGGGGAGGCTGCCATCCCTCATCGGTCCAGTGAAACCTGCTGTAATCTACGGTTTTCGACGCCCCGTGTACCCCTTCCGGCTGGGATTGGGAACGGGGATCGGGAAACGGACCTTCTCCGTCCAGGAAAAACTGATACGGTGTCCCGGCGGTCATGGGGGGACCCCTCCAGAATCCGTTTTCATCTTTTTCCATCCCGCAGGAATCGTCAGCCGAAACAAGAATCACTTTTTCCTTTTCCGGGGCCCAAAGTATTATCGGTTTTTTCCGCATGGTATTACCTCCCGGCGGTTAAAAATGCTACCGGAAATTTCTTGAACAGCATATCCCGGGAGAGTTCGCTTCCGGATAAATCCTCACCGGTAAGAACATTCCGCCAGTGTGTTTCTGTTTTGAGGGACAAACATGCTTCTTTTCCGCCGGATAAATTAAAACGGGGTACCGCGGTAAGACACTGCTTTTTCCCCTTTTTCCGGATATACCCCAGGATACCTGTTTCCGGTCGGCCGTTTATACCGACGGGAATGTAGGAAGATTCCTCGGAAAACAGTCCGGGATTTTTCCGGCGATAAAGAAGAACCTTTCGGATTAAATAGAGTTTCGGCCAGCCCTTATCCCAATGCTTCATTACCTCTTCGGCATTGTATGCCTCTATTTTCTCTAGAATTTCCCGTCTGATGCCGAAATCCACCGGTCTGCGGTTGTCGGGGTCGACGAGACACCGGGAAGGAAGTTCACACCCTTGATAAATGTCCGGAATACCGGGACAGGTTAGTTTTATAAGGGTAAGTGAAAGAGAGTTGATGAACCCCGGTTTTTGTACCGTACCGACAAAGTTTTCCAGAAGTCCGGTGAAGCTTTCATCACCAAAAATTGACTGGATAAAAGATTTCAAAGCCTGTTCATATTCTTCATTCCGGTTTACCCAGGAAGTATGCGCCTTTGCTTCCTTGACTGCTTTAAGCATGTATTCTTCGGTACGTTCCGGGGTGATCGGCCAAGCACCGGTGAGGGTCTGATACAGCAGATATTCCGTGTTCCGGTCGGGTAAACCTTCAGACTTATATTTTTCGGTGAGAGATGCTGCTTCGGTAACGAAGTTTTTCCATTGACGCGGTATTTCCGAAAGACAGTAAAGCCTGCTCCGGACGTCTTCGCACCGTTTGGTGTCGTGGGTAGTGGACGCGAGCATGGTATGGGGATATTCGGCGGCAAGAAAATCCATTTCCTTGTGGAATTCATCAGCTGATATACCGAAATGTCCGGGATCTCCCCCGACTTCATTCAGGGCGTTGAACCGGTTATAAATATAGAATGCGGTATCCTCCGCTCCTTTGGCCATGACCGGACCGGTAATCTGCTGCAGTCTCATTACAAACTCGTACTCTTCCGGCCCTTCAATTTTAAGGAGGAGAATATCCTGAAAGAAATCAAATAATTCAGGATCGATATCTTCCCTCGCCTGTTTAGCTCTCGCGACCGCCCGGCTGATGATCTGCTGATCCTCCCTGTTGAGCGGTTTTCCTGAAATATATGTGCGGTACACGTCAAAGTTTGCCGCGATTTCGGAAATTCCGGTTTTCAGTTCCTGCCTTGAATAATCTCGGTGACGCCGGTGATGATAACAAATCGAAACAGCTAATTCGGTCAGCCGGTTTATATCGCTGCCTAGGAGGTCCCGGAGCACCTGATGTTTTGATCTGTAGAGAATTTCCGGAAAACTCCTGGTTTCTCCGGTAAACTCCCGGTAAAAATCGGTTAGCGGGGATTCATTTTCTGATAACACGAATAGATTTCCCGCCAGGTTAAGAAAATCATATCCCGTGGTTCCGCTTATCTTCCACGATTTTCTAAGACGTTCTCCGTGTTCGAGGATTTTCTCGGCCACAATCCAGGCTTTTTCAGCGTGAGAACGGAGCCGGCTAAAATACGTTTCCGGATCCCGCAGTCCGTCTGGATGGTCAACTCTGACTCCGTCGAGTATACCGTTTTCAAGCCACTCTATAACAAGTCTATGAGTGTCGCTAAAAACATCTTCGTCCTCGGTCCGGAGGGCGGCTAAGGAGTTGATATCGAAAAAACGGCGGTATCCTAGGTCTGTTCTGGCCATACGCCAGTATGCCAGGCGGTAATTCTGCATCTCCAGGATCATATCGAGCCGGTCGACATCGGCATTGACCTTTCCGAGCTCTTCGTCAAGAAGGCGCCGTACCGCCGGCTGTTCCTCCAGAAGCCGGGCGAGCTGCTGACGGATCACCTCCTTGTCCCGGTGCCGCTGCCGGGTACTGAACCGGTCCACAGCGGTAGGCAGCGGCAGAAATTCCAGGGCGCTCGCGATAAACTCGAGATCGGGAGATCCGGCGGTTCTTCCCACCCCTGCCAAAAATCCGGACAGGGAACGGGGAGCCACCGGGTAGATGTTATCGAAGTACCGAATAAAGAAACTTCCCTCCCGCCGTTCCAGAATCAGTTCTCCCGCTTCCAGGATCCGTCCGTAGTGGTTTCCCAGGATCGGAAGAAGAACCTTCGAATCGCCGTGCCCGGCGGGCAGGTCCCAGTCCACATCAAAATAGGAAGCGTACTGACTGGAAGGGCCGTTCTCCAGGACATCCCACCACCATTCATTTTCAGGTCCGGTTATGGCCATATGATTGGGAACGATATCGAGTATCTGACCCAGATTGTGTTTTCCCAGACTCCGGCAGAACCATTCGAACCCTTTTTCTCCACCCAGCTCTTCGTTCACTTTTCCGTGGTTTACCACATCGTAGCCGTGGGTACTGCCGGGAGCTGCTTGCAGATAGGGTGATGAGTAAACATGGCTGATTCCCAGATGTTCCATATAGGGAGCTAATTCCGCGGCACTGTCGAAATCGAATTCGGGCCGGAACTGGATCCGGTAGGTAGCTGTTATTTTAAATTGCATATTAATTGATTTTCCTCATAAGTACTGTTCCGGACGGCGATACCGTTACTTGTTCTTCCGCGCGGATGATCCGGCCGGAAACCCAGCCTTCTGCCGAATCGAGAATTATTTCCCACTGCCTGGCCCAATCTTTAGGCGGAAGCGCGAAATCGATTGTATAGTGATGGGCGTTGAAAAGAATATAAAAGGTATCATCGCTTTTCCTGAATCCCTGATCATCCTGAGACGGAAGGATATCGCCGTTCAGGAAAACACCGATCGACTTGGCAAATCCCTGTCCCCAGTTCTCCTCATCCATCTCCTCTCCCTCGGGGGTAAACCACCCGATGTCGTCCACATCAGAACCGTGTATCGGTCTGCCCTGAAAGAATTTTCTGCGCTGAAATACCGGATGATTGCGCCGGAAATGAATCAGCTGAGCGGTAAAGTCGAACAGCTCCTGATCCGGAGCATCCCAGGACATCCACGCGATTTCGTTGTCCTGACAGTAAACATTGTTATTGCCCCCCTGGGTCCGGCCGATTTCGTCTCCATGAAGAAGCATCGGTACACCTTGAGAGAGGAAAAGGGTTATTAAAAAGTTGCGCACCTGTTTTTTCCGGAGGCTTAATATTTCCTGATCTTTTACCGGTCCTTCCGCACCGCAGTTCCAGGAACGGTTATGGCTTTCCCCGTCCCGGTTAGATTCTCCGTTGGCTTCATTATGTTTATCGTTGTACGAAACAAGATCGCGCATGGTAAAACCGTCGTGGGCCGTTATAAAATTTACGCTGGCATAAGGTTTTCTCTCTGTATCTTCATAAAGGTCGGAACTGCCGGTAAACCGGTAAGCAAACTCGCCCAATGTCTGGTCCTGACCCCGCCAGAAGTCCCGGATACAGTCCCGGTATTTACCGTTCCATTCCGACCAGCCCGGGGGAAAATTGCCGACCTGGTATCCTCCTTCACCCACATCCCATGGTTCCGCGATCAATTTGACTTGGCTGATGACCGGGTCCTGCTGGATGATTTCGAAGAACGAGGAAAGTCGGTCCACATCGTGCAGTTCACGAGCCAGTGTCGATGCCAAATCGAAACGGAACCCGTCCACATGCATCTCCAATACCCAGTACCGCAGGGAATCCATGATGAGCTGGAGAACATGAGGATGCCGCATATTGAGGCTGTTTCCTGTTCCGGTATAATCGATGTATTTTCTTTTGTCTTCCGGTGATAGCCGGTAATACGAGCTGTTATCGATCCCTTTAAAGCTCAGGACAGGTCCCATATGATTACCTTCTGCAGTGTGGTTATACACGACATCCAGAATCACTTCGATACCTGATTTATGCAGCCGCTTAACCATCTGTTTAAATTCGGCAACCTGCATTCCCGGACTTTCATGAGCGGAATACTCGTTATGGGGCGCGAAAAATCCGATAGTATTATACCCCCAGTAATTTTTTAATCCTTTTTCCAGAAGATGACCGTCATGGACAAATTGATGGACCGGCATGAGCTCCAGAGCCGTTACCCCCAGCTTCTTAAAATGGGAGATTGCTTCTGGATGGGCCAGACCGCTGTAAGTCCCGCGGAGTTCCGAAGGGATGTGGGGGTTTATCACCGAGAATCCCTTTACATGTACCTCGTAGATAACCGTTTTATGCCATGGAATCATGGGATTAAAGTCATCGCTCCAGTCAAAAAATGTGTTAGCCACCACTCCTTTCGGAACAAAGGGGGCACTGTCTGTTTCTTCAGGGTCGGCGGAATTTTTTTGGGAGTACGGAAAAACCGCGTCGTGCCAGGATATCGTGCCGGTCACTGCTTTCGCGTACGGATCAAGCAGCAGTTTTGCCGGGTTACACAGCTGCCCTTCAGCAGGATTCCAGGACCCGTAAATCCGGTAGCCGTAATGGGTTCCCGGAACAACGTTGGGAATGTAGCCGTGCCTGACCATACCGCTTGTTTCCGGAAGGGGGATCCGGGTTTCCCTTCCGTGAATATCAAAAAGACAAAGTTCAATTTTATCCGCAGCCTCAGAAAAAATCGAAAAATTCGTTCCCCATCCGTCAAAATTTGCTCCTAAGGGATATCCTTTACCAGGCAGTATCTTCATTTATCCTCCGTTTATGTATATTATGTATAAGCCTACTAAAGGAAGGAGTGAGTGTCCACTCAGCAGTTCACAGTCAATATTATTAGCCGGGCTGCAGATACCCCTTTTCGACGCTTTCGTCTATAAGGGAACGGGCGTAGGCCCAGAGTTCCGGAGCCCCTTCCGCGGTATGTTTGTTTTTTTCGAGGACCATGGAACGGCTAACCCCGTTTTTCTTCCAGGTGGTTCCGCCGGTAAGGTACTTGTGCAGCAGGGGCTGGACCCGGTCAAGGGCCGCCGCGGATTTGGCTCCGGGTGTCTTTGTTTCTTCATATTCCCGCCACCAGTCATGAAGGGCTTCTCCCTGTTCATCCGGGACGGTGCCGAACAGCCGATTTGCCGCCTGTTCTTCCCTTTCCGCTTTGTCTTGGTGTCCCTTTTCGTCGTAAAGAAAAGTATCTCCCGCGTCGATTTCAACTATATCGTGAATCAGGAGCATCTTCATAACACGGATCAGATCCAGTTCTGCCGGTCCGTATTCGGATAGGATAAAAGCCATTATGCCTATGTGCCAGGAATGTTCCGCGCTGTTTTCCCGGCGGGAACTGTCGGTTAGCCGGGTCATCCGGAGTATCGTTTTCAGTTTGTCTATTTCTTTTATAAAAGTGATTTGCTGTTCCAGTCTGGTCATAATTATTTTTCTCCTCCGGTAAAAGACTGTTTCATCCGCGCGAAGAGATCTTCGGCTTCTTCTTCATCCATCGGTCTGTCTTCGCTGAATTCCAAAAGTTCCTCAGGGATCTCTTCAAGAAAAGGGGAGGGGGAACAGTCCACCAGCTGCCGCATTACTGTGCGTCTCCGGCAGGATGTGATGTAGAGTATTTTCTTCGCCCGGGTGATGGCCACGTAGAAAAGGCGCCGTTCTTCTTCGAGATTTTCCGGTCCTTCCGCCACAGCTCTTGCATGGGGGATAATATTCTCTTCAACCCCGGCCAAGAATACCGCTTCATGTTCAAGCCCTTTTGCTGAATGTATTGTCATCAGGTTAACCTTTCCCTTTTCACCTTCATCTTCATCTTTGTTCTGCAGGGTGATGAGGTTAAGGAAATCGTAGAGGCTGTGATCGGTAATTTCCGGATTTTTTTGATACGTTTCGAGAATACCGGTGAAATCCTGGACGTTTCTGTATTTCCACCTGGCTGTTTCTCCTTTCGGATGCTCCTGTACAAGATGTCCCCAGTAATCAAGGTCATCAATCATCTGCCGGAGTCCTTCGGCCATGTTCCTGCTCCCCATAATTCTTCCCCGATTTTTCTGGAGCAGTTCCAGAAACGAGGAAAGGTCCTGCTTTGTCCTGTCATTCAGCGGTGAGTCGGCGGCGTTGACTGTCGCGGTAATGGCTGAGTAGAGGCTTGTTTTTTCCCGTATTGCGATTTCATTCAGGTGCTGAAGTGTTTTTTTCCCGATTCCTCTTCTGGGAGTATTGATGATTCTTAGCAGGTTCACGTCATCGTCCGGATTGGTCATCACCTTGAGATAACCGATAATATCTTTGATCTCCTTCCGCTGGAAAAAACTGGTGCCTCCCGAAACCCGGTACGGAATGTTGTTCTTTAAAAGTGCAGTTTCGATATGTTTCGAAAGATTGTTGGTTCTGATAAGGATACTCATGTCGTGGTAGGTTATCCTGTCCCGGACAGCCATAGTCTTGATGGTATCGGAAATAAACTCAGCTTCAGCGGTTTCATCGTCCGGATAAAAAAGCTGAATGGTGCTTCCGCCCGATACCGGCGTCCACAGGGATTTCATTTTTCTGTTTTTATTATTCGCGATGATGCTGTTAGCCGCTTTCAGGATTGTCCCGGTGGATCGGTAATTCTGTTCAAGTTTAATTTCTTTCAACGCGGGATAATCTGTTTCAAACCGCAGGAGATTACCGAAATGGGCACCCCGCCAGGAATAGATTGACTGATCATCATCACCTACAACACAAATATTCCGGGATCCGTCCGCTAAATACTTCATGAATTCATACTGGCATGCCGATGTGTCCTGGAACTCATCAACCATTATATACCCGAATCTGTTTCGGTATTCCCGTAAAACTTCCGGAAAAGTTTTGAATATTTTTATTGGAAGTACGATCAGATCGTCAAAGTCAACGGCGTTATAGAGATGCAGGTGTTCCTGATACTCCCGGAACATCGGCCGGTAGTCTTCATTTGTACTGTCCCATTTCACCTGATTCGTTTTAATCCTGCTGAAGAGGCCGCTAAGATACTGGATATCCAGGGTCTGGGGTGCTATTTTTAATTCCCGGGCCACATCCCGGATTAGAGAATACTGGTCCACCGCATCGTATACCGTGAATTTTTCCCGGTACTCCAAAAGGGATATGTGCTTTTTTAGGATAGAAAGTCCGAAAGAATGAAAGGTGGAAACCGTCAGATTCTTGAGTTGTTTCCCGGTCAGCTTTTTTACCCGCTCCGCCATTTCCCGCGCGGCCTTGTTGGTAAAGGTTAAAGCGAGAATACTGCTTTGAGGTATTCCCCTGGAAAGCATATGGGCTATCCGGTGGGTAATCACCCGGGTTTTTCCGGAACCCGCTCCGGCGATAATGGAAAGGGGACCTTCCACGGTGAGAACCGCTTCCTGCTGCTGTTCGTTTAATTCTGTCACTTTAATGGTTTCCATGGAGTCTCTTTATTGCAAATTTCGATGAGCTTTTCAACAGCAAATCACCAATTTTCGGTGATAGTATTTGCATAAACCTTAAAGTTTCCTCCTCTTTTCCACTGCAGCCCGGTAAATGACAACAGTGATAAGGGTGACGGCGTACGGTGTGGCCCAGACTAAGGTCGCCGCCCCTTGAATATTCATCCATTCCTGAAGTCGGACGGAAAACGATTCGGTCAGCGCAAAGAAAAAACATGCGGCGGCAATACCAAGGGGATGCTTTCGGCCGAGGAAGACAGCAACCAGGGCGATCCACCCTCTTCCGGCGGTGATTCCCGGGACAAACGAACCTAGCCGGAGACTCAATACGGCTCCCCCCGCTCCGCATAAAACTCCGGTGTAAAGCAGGGACAGAAACCGGGTCTGCTTTACATCGATACCTCTTACTTCGGCCGTATCGGGATTTTCTCCCGCGGCGTAAAGATGAAGCCCGTAGACCGTCCTGTGCAGCAGTACGGATGTTATTCCCAGGACAGCCAAAGCCGCATAAAAAAAGACAGTAAGATCGAAAGCGGTCGGAACGGCCGGCACCGGCAGATTGATTACTCCCATTGTATCGAAGAGGGTTCCGCTCAGTACGGGAACCAGTCCCATTATCCCCAGGTTCAGCGCGAGACCCGCTATATAAATATTGGCTTTTAGCGGGACGGTAAATACGTAAAAAATACCTGCCAGGAGAACCCCGGATATACTGCCTGCCGCCGCGCCTAACAACAGACTCCCGGTCGCATGCGCAGCGGCGTACCCGGTAA
The DNA here is from genome assembly GCA_964384485.1 of uncultured Spirochaetales bacterium. Classification (GTDB taxonomy): domain Bacteria; phylum Spirochaetota; class Spirochaetia; order CAYLLE01; family CAYLLE01; genus CAYLLE01. The sequence goes on from CAYLLE010000027.1 coordinate 29,141, forward strand.
AAGCCCCCATCAGCATCAAACCTTCCAGACCGATCACAAGTATTCCGCCGGTAAAGGATACCGCGCCTCCCAAGGCAGCCAGAAGGAGGGGAACCATAATTTCAAGGCTGCTGCCGATCATGTTCTCCTCCCGGGACGTGCGTATGATACCGTGATGAACAGGAAGACCACACCCCGTATTACCGCGTCAAGCCGGAATGAAAAATCGGTAGTTAAAACGGCGGCCTGAGCGCCGCTTTCGAGAAAGCTGAAGATTAGTGCCGCAGGGACCGCCAGAAGGGGGTGGTTCCTCCCGATAAGGGCAACGGCGATACCGTTCCATCCCATTCCTGCGGTCAGACCGGAAACGGCGGCGTTGTTTCTGCCCCCCATAACCGAGAAAGCTCCGGCAAGCCCGTGAAACGCGCCGCTTAGTACCATGGTTAAGATGAAAAATTTTCCCAGCCTGACACCTCCGAAGGCTGAGAATTTTCTGTTTGCTCCGAACATCCGGAGTTCGTACCCCGTCAGGGTCCGGAACAAGAACACGTACACCAGTACAGCTGCGCCGAGAGCAATCGGGAAAGAAATGTCCAGCAGAGAGGGGGGCAGGATCTGGTTCAGGGCGAATTTTCCCGGGATCGGTTTTGTGGCGATGAGGTAGCTTGTTTCATCTTTCAGGGGACCCAGAATAAGGAAATCGGCCAGGGGGATAAGGCTTCCCGAAAGGAGGAAAGAAGTGATAAGCTCATCGGCGTTCCACCTATACTTCATGAAACCCGAGACTCCGGCCAGAAAGGCTCCGGTTAAAACAGCGCCGGCAATTCCCAGGATACCCCCCATGACCGGAGACATACCGGAAAATAGCCGGAGAAATACCGTAACTGAAACGGCAGAGAAAAGGACCTGTCCTTCCCCGCCTAAATTAAACATACCACCCCGGAAGGCGATGCAGATACCCAATCCGGTAAGGAGTATGCCTGATGAACGCTGCAGCAGATTTCCCAAATGGTAGCCTGACCTGAAAGGAACTGTGAAAAATGCCCGCAGTGTTTCCCCGGGAGATTTGCTCACAGCCAGGATCAAAACGGCTGATACAAGCAGCGCGGCGAAAACCGAAAGAACAGGCGACAATACTCCCGGTGATGTCCGTGTTTTAGTCATCCTGCCCCGTTCCTTTACCCATTACCGACCTGGCGATTAACCGGCGGGTTTTGTCAGGATCAGTCCGGGACGGCACGATATCACCAATTACCGTTCCTTCATATACAATCAGAACTCTGCTGCATATATCGATTACTTCATCTATATCGGATGACAGGATTATCACCCCTTGCCCTTTTCGGGCAGCATGCCGTATTTCGGAAAAAACCAAGGTCCGGCTGTTCACGTCCAGTCCCCAACCGGGTTCCGACAGAATCAGCAGTCCGGCGGGATAATCCAGCTCCCGGGCCAGGACGGTTTTCTGAATGTTTCCTCCGGAAAGCCGGAAGAGGGGATCATCCGGACCGCCGGTAATGCGGTACCGGTTCCGGAGCTGAGCTGTATATTCCGAAAGCCGGCGCTTGTTTATAAATCCGGAAGGGAAAAATATTTTCCGGCGGAGGAGCATCAGGTTTTCGGTAAGGGTGGACGCGGTACTCACTCCTTTCCCTGTCCGGTCGGCAGGTACATAGGCAATTCCGTACTTTCTGAAATCACCCGGATTCCCGAATTTTATCTCCCGCCCTTCTATTATCATTCTGCCCTTGCTCATTCCTATTTCGCCGGCCAGGAGTGCTTCTATTGCCCAGAGACCGTGTTCCCGGACGCCGGTGATACCAAGGATCTCTCCTTGCCGGACAGAAAAATTAACGTCATCCAGCCTATACTGCCCGTTCCCTGTAACACTGCAATCCTTTAGTTCGAATACAGTCTCTCCCTGGAGGGCGGTCTCAGCCGGTTCTCCGTTTTCGGTATCAACGTGCATCAACTCTACAAGACCTTCATTATCCGTTTCTTTTACCGGCAATGCTGCTGTGACCGTACCTGCCTTTAGAACGGTAACGGTATGGGCGCTCCGGAAGATATCCCGCAGCTTATGACTGATAAGGAGGATGCCTTTTCCTTCGCTGTTGAGCTGGTTCATAATATTGAAAATGAATTCACTCTCTTCTTCCGTGGCAGACGCCGTGGGTTCATCCAGAATTATGATTTCCGGATCATGCAAAAGAACCGATGCCAGAGCTGTCAAAACCTTTTTTCCCCCGGTTAAGGCTCCTGTCTTATCATCGGGACCGAGAGGAAACCGGTATCGGCGGAGTAAATTACTGCATCGGGTTTTAGATAATTTTCTGTCCATCAGGACAAGCCATTTCCGGGATTCCGTACCTAAAATCATGTTCTTCCATACCGGAAGATTTTCAAGAAGCATGGGATTCTGATAAACCATGCCTATTCCGTGGATCAGCGCCGTATGAGGGGATTGGAGCCGTACCCGGTTTCCCTTAACCGTTATATCTCCTGCGTCCGGGGTTTTGTATCCGGATATGATATGCATCAGGGTTGATTTCCCAGCTCCGTTTTCTCCCACAACGGCATGAGTTTCACCGGACCGAACAACGAGGGATGCTCCGTTTACAGCCCGGACCCCGTTTTCCCGGTAGACTTTCTCAATTCCTTCAGCTTCAAGCAGCGGTCTGTCGGTGTTGATTTTATTCTCCTTTAAGGAAGATTATCCGGCAGCGGAATTTCTCCGTTTTCAAGCTTATCGAGTATTTCCTGCATGGCGTTTTGGATACCTTCCGGGACATGCTCCTTGTATGCGGGATCTTCGGTATCAAATCCGACATATCCTTCGCTTACCCCCAATACTTCCGCTTCTCCGAACTCCAGTTTGCCTTCCACCGCGGCAATGGTCTGCTCATACGCGGCTTTATCCAAATGTATTTGTGAACATCCGACCACTGTTCCCGGAGCTTTTCCGTATCCTGATGTGTCGTACCACAGTACATATTTGTTCAGTTCCTTTGCAGCGGTTATCACCCCCTGGTTGGCGCTTCCTGCGACAGTAAGAATCACATCACTTCCCGCGTTGTACATCGCTTTTGCTATCTCCGCTGCTCTCGACGCATCGTGCCAGTTCCCGAGCACGCGGAAATCAAGGCTGATTTCGGAATCGGCGTAGCGGAGTCCTTCCTCGTATCCGGGTTTCATCATCTGATTCATGACAGGATATTCCTGAGCGGCGAGAAATCCGGCTTTTTTGTCCGGGTTCGATTTTTCCATATCACTCAAGGTGACCAAACCGCCGAAATATCCGATTAGAAAAGCCTGTTCCACCTGGTTAAAAAATACGGTATGGATCGCGGGATGATCTTCTAGATATCCGTCGAGAATAAGAAATTTCTGTTCAGGAAATTCCCGGGAAACTTTCTTGCAAATTTCCGGCATAGAGGGATTTGTCGTAATAATCAAATCCCATTCCCCCGCCGCGGCAAGAGAGGTGACCTGTTCCGGCCAGGTAGACTGATCATATCCGCCTTCAACTAATTTAACAGTCAGCTCATCCATTTCACCCGCCGCTTTCTCTACACCTTCCGCAAGCATGGCATACGTCGGGCTTCCCGCGATGAATCCGGGGATAAATACGGCTGCCTTGTATTCAGGTTCTCCGCCGCTGTTTTCAGCCTGTTCCGAACGGTTACATCCGGCTAGTATGAACACGGCAAAAGACGCGGCCATTATTAATACGATTTTTTTCATTTTCCGCCTCCACTCGGCCGAGGGAGGGGATGGGTAAGAGAGAAAGGCCTACCTTTCTCAATAAACGGTTTCTTCTCCCATCCAGACTTGCACTGTCGGCTCCGGAATTTCACCGGTATCACCTCCAAAAAGGAGATTGCGGGCTTTTACCGCCGGTCGGGAATAATCCCTCCCTCGAAGATAATATATGTCTATCCATAATTTGGATAAACATTCGGGTTTTGTCAAGCTGCCGGGATTCTACTCAGCAATTTCCAGTGATCACATTCGCATTAAAATTTATAAATTTTTTTATTACAAGCAATTATATAAATCGGCCTCATCTTTAACGATAACGTTGAAGTAATACTCGGTTTCCGCAGCCGATTCAGTTACTGTTCCTCTCCCGAACTGATAACAACTTACAACTTCATTTTTAACAAATGGGCTGGCCGGGCATTTTCATCAAGTCTTGATACCGGACAATGTTGTCCGTTGACATTTTTCGTCTTACCATGGTATTTTATCACTTAAATTAAATATAGCCTCTTTACCCGCTCAGGCGGGTCAAATTGTCCATAAGGAGGGAGCATGAGATCATACGAGGCAGTTTGTATTTTTCATTCCGAAGAAGATGCGTTTAAAAGGGGTATTGATGTAATCAAGACCGAATTAGAAAATCTAAGCGCATCTATCACCAACGAAAAAGATATGGGACAGCGAATTCTCGCGTATCCGGTACGGAAGAAGGACCGCGGTCACTTTTACCTGTTCGAAGTGGATATGGAAGCGGATAAAGCTAATACCTTAGAAGAAGTTCTTAAACATAAAGAAGACGTTCTGAAATTTATGCTGGTTAAAAAAGACGAATAGTCTAAAAGCCGAGGGAGTATTCAGCTATGGCGGATATTAATCATGTTGTGCTTGTCGGAAGATTAACCCGTGACGCGGAATTAAAATACACTAATACCGGATTAGCCATTTGCAACTTCTCAATCGCGGTGAACCGCAGGAGAAAGCAGGGAGATCAATGGGTAGAAGAAGCAAGTTTCTTTAACGTTGTTCTTATGGGCCGGATGGGAGAAGCCATAAGTCAGTACCTTGTTAAGGGAAAACAGGTTGGGGTTGATGGTGAGCTGCGGCAGAATAAATGGGAACAGGACGGACAGCCGCGGAGCCGGGTTGAAATTTTCGCCAACAATATACAGCTTCTCGGCGGAAGGGGCGGCAGCGGAGGAAGCGGCGGATATGAAGACGATTCATCGTTCAGTTCTCGTCCGCCCCGAAGAAATGAGCAGGCATCAGATAATGATGATCAGTTTGAAGATGATATCCCGTTTTAATAATATCAAGGAGAAAAAATATGTCAGATAATGATAGAAATTATGATAACAGAAACAGCCGGGACCGGTCAGACAGAGGCGACAGAGGAGATCGGGGAGACCGGGGAGATAGAGGCGACCGCGGTTCTTACCGGGGGAAAGGAAAGGTCTACTTCCGGAAAAAGGTCTGTCGATTTTGTACACAAAACTTGAAGATTGATTACAAAGAACCGGAGACGCTCCGCAGGTTTATAACGGAACGGGGGAAAATTCTACCCCGCCGTATTACCGGTACCTGCGCAAAGCATCAGAGGG
>CAYLLE010000028.1:0-33319 GCA_964384485.1 uncultured Spirochaetales bacterium
CATCAGGTAGGTGCTCACCCGGTAGAAACAAATAAGTTAATCCGCAATGATGCAGGAGCAGCTGAAACCTTTGTGAATAAAATATTCCGTGAAGTTTTATTTGAAGAAGAAGATTATCAATTCTTAACTGGTGATGGAGTAGGCAAGCCGGAAGGAATCTTGAATTCTCCAGCTACCGTTGAAGTAACAAGGAACACCGCCACTTCTTTTAAATGGGCAGATATCGCCAACATGATGGGGAAGTTCCGTTATGATGGATGGTCGCGGTCCTTATGGGTAATAAATGCTTCCCTGCTTCCTGAAGTAATAACTATGGCTGATGCAGGAAACAACCGCATTTTTACTGGTGAAAATCCGGCAAAAGGGATTGCTGGGAACCTATTAGGTATTCCAGTAGTTTTTACTACCAGAACTCCAACGGCCGGCAATAAAGGTGATGTTATGCTTCTTGATTTATCTTATTACCTGGTAAAACAGGGAAGCGGTCCTTTGATTATGGCTTCAGAACATCCGCTGATTAAACAAGATAAAACGGTTGTAGTATTTCATAATTTTGTTGATGGTTCTTCATGGTTGAATGGACCATTACCTTCCAGGGACGGAAATACATACTCACCTTTCGTGGTGCTGAAATAAGGAGGAACGCATGAAAGCTATACGCGAAGCAATAAAGTTTGATTCTGGAATCCAGGCTCAAAGTCTAAACGGAAATGAAACCGGACCTTACTTTTCTTTACGCGAATACGGTCGGGTACTAGCTTGTCTTATTGTCGGGGCAATGGCCGCGGGGAATACCGCAAAGATAGAATTCCTTCAGGCTACTGATGTGGATGGTTCTGATGCAAAAGGGATTCCTACTACTGCAGAACAAGCAGCAACAGCAACTATCACAGCAAATACAAAAGCATCTAAAGTTACTTTGACTTTCAGTTCTCTTGTTGATACAGATGCATTTATTATAAATGGTCTCACGTTCACTTGTGAGGATACAGATCCAGCATTATCTTCACGTCAGTTTGCTTCAGGCGCAAATGACACTGAAGCTGCTACAAATGCTGCAGCAGTCATAAATGATGATACATATGGTGTGCCTGGAGTGAAAGCAACTGCAGCTTCCGGAGTAATTACCTTAGAAGCGGAAGATCCCGGTAACGCTGTAATAACTGCATCTACTTCAGATGCAACCATAACAATTGCAACGGTCGAAGCTGTGGCATATATAGAAATTACTGAAGGTCAGCTTGATCTTGATAATGGTTTTTCTCACATAGCTGCTAAAGTAACCACTGATGCTGCTACGGTAATTAGTGTCGCAGTATTGCGCGGGAATCCAAGGAGAACTCCAGTCCAGAAGATAGCTGCTTCAGCTATTGTGGAACCTGGTGTTTAAGCTCCGTTTATATAGAGTTGGGGGCGGGAAACCGCTCCCTTTTATCATTTTAAAAGCCTAAAAGCCGGGAGGGGCGGGTTAAATCTCTATCAGGATACCGCCAAAGACCGCTTAGGGCAGCTTGGCTTATGTGATGTCAAAATAATTATTAAGGGGGTTCATCGATGAAAGGACGGAAACCAGTACCGCGGGAAATGAAAATTCTTCATGGTACATTCAGAAAGGACCGGGATAAAGGTATTAAGTCCTTATCAGCTTTAACCGAGATTCCTAGACCACCTACATGGCTGGGGAAATATGGGAAAAAAATCTGGAAAGAATTAGGTCAAAAATTGGTTGAAGATAAAATACTTACCGAGATCGATTTATATTCTTTTGAAATGTTGTGTGGTACATACCAAATGTTTGCAGAAGCACGGGACGCGGTATTCCGGCCTCTGGATCCGGCTACGGGTAAGAGAAGAAAACAAACACTCCAGGAATACATGAAAGGCAGGAACTCACAAACACAGCCGGAATATATCGCTTACAAATCATCATATCAGCTATTCAAGCAATATCTAACAGAGTTTGGCATATCGCCAAGTTCCAGGTCCAGAGTTGAGATTCCAGGTCCTGGTTCTGAAGAAACAGATCCTATTGAAGAAATGTGGAATGAACGGCGGTGATCAGCGGTTACAAAATGGTCACGCTGTCCGTTTTGCTTTTTCATTTTATTGTTTTTACATATCAGTGTGATATACTACATTGTCAGGGATAGGGTAGCTCCCGAAAACCGTTCCAGGCGGCTTCCCTGGCATTCTTTACCTGGAAATAAAAACAAACCTGGAGGTTTTTATGACTGGTTTTTCTATTCCAGCCGGTAAACCCGGTAAAATTCACGAAATTCTAACAAACATCTGGAAGTGGCCCCCGGGGGCATTCGAACGTTGTCTACCAAGAATTTTAGAATTAGTCCCCGAAGAAAATCTAAAAGATATTCTCTGTCTGGTACAAGGCGGATCAATGGGGCTTAGTGATCATCCGAGAACAGAATCTTTTACCGATATGCTCGAATATTTACGGGTATTTGATGAAGAACAATTTGAATGCTTATTTGAACAGGTGAAGGCTTTGGTTCATTACAAAATAAAGCAATCTAAAAGTAAAACGAAGCAAACCGTTTCATTTAAGATTGTCCGGAAATCCGGGGAGGAATAATAACGATGTTAAAACTTATTAAATCAGTTACACGGAATGTCAATATTTCTATTTTTCAAAATGAAAAAGGAGAATACTGGTCTGTAGAACAAGATCTAAATACCGGTAATTATGTTGTATGTCAATGTGATGAAAAGGATATTGAATTAGCACAGATAGATTCTTTTATGAGTCCAGATTTACCGAAGGTTGGTCAGAATCCGCGGGTACATATTTTTGATGAAAAGGGTGGAGACATGAAGATTGTTCCCAAAGGGGTGCTTGAATCAATATTCGGTTCAGATAAAAAATAAAATTGCAAATTACTATTTGTTGGTAATTTGTCGGTTGGCTTCTTGCAAATTGTCCAGGCTGGACACTTTGTCAGAATGAATATTCGGTTCAGATGAAAAATAAAAGTTAAAATAAGAAGGCAGTCAATCTGCTGCCTTTTTGTTTTTTCATACCAGAATACAAGCTGTCTACAGTAATTACGTCATAGACAACGTAGACAGCGTAGACAGCGTAGACAGCGTAGACAACGTAGACAGCTGGCTACCTTATACTATCGTTCATAGTGTAAGCAAATTGTAAGCAAATTAAGTATATTTTTATGGATTCCGGTATATTTCCATATAAATTAAATCGGAAGCTGATTGACATAAAATATTTCTTGGTATAGGTTTATATAAGTTTAAGGACGCTGGTATTAAAGGGAGCATCTTGTACAGTACAGACTGTCAAGCCGGAGACCGCGGGTTCAATCCCCGTCGCTCCCGATACCTATGCAAGGTAAACCCGGCGGATTTTCCGTTCGGGTTGTTTTTTATACGGGCTGTAGCGCAGGGGCTAGCGCGCACGGTTCGGGACCGTGAGGTCGGCGGTTCAAATCCGCCCAGCCCGAAGTCTGCCCATAAATGAGCCAAGATGGTTTCGCGGGGAAGCGCAGCTTCCTCCGCCCAGATGAGAAGTCTGCCCATAAATGAGCCAAGATGGTTTCGCGGGGAAGCGTAGCTTCTGCAGCAATAGCTGATACTAATGTAATAACAACGCCTACTAATTCCATTTTCCTCCCCTCCACCCACATCTTACGCAGGCAGGTATTCGGCTGATAATGCAGTACATGCATCCAGTTATGACACAATTGATTATTATACAGAGCTTTTGTACCTAAGGATGCGGATGTATGCAAGAAACCATACAAAAGCAACCGGGAGATTAAATTATGTTGGGTTTCTATATGGAAAATATTTTTAATATCCACGGTACATTTCCTGTTTTGCTATTGCAAGCACTTCCTCAGACAATGTGAAGTCTATATATCCAAGGCGAGTTGAAAGTCTTATATCTATATCACCGTTGATATTAATAAAATTATGGATCAATCTTTCACTCATCGGGAAAAATAATGTTGTTTTTAAATGACTATTTGGTAAATTATGCGATTCTGCAAAGCCTTTAATATCTGTTATAAACCCAGACTCGTCTTTTATTAACACTGTCTCATCGAAAAAATACCATTCGGTTGACTCTATCACAAAGCCGATACTAAACCGATGTTGTTTTCTTGGCGGGTCTATATTCATGAATAATATATAAAAATCTTTTCCATAAGATAACTTTTTCTTTGGCCATATCTTTAGAATTTTTATATTTTGTTCCGTAAAATCATCATAACTGGTTGTAACTTCATGTTTTTCTATTATTTTAGATTTATATTTTCTTTCTGATTCTATTGGATGATTTTTTTCCCATTGTTTTAGCCGTTTTTCTGCAGTAACACCTCCATCACCGATACTAATAATAGCGGCGGTGGCGTAACTCAACATTAATGTATCGGCTACAGACCTTCTTAACCAAGTTTCATACGTACCGTAGTCATTCGGAAAAGCATAAGTATCTGCGTAAAGATAAATACCAACTCCTAAGCTACCAAACCCTAATATCGAATAAATAATTCCTTCAACAGTTTCACCTTGCAAAAACTGAGGAATTCCTGGAAATATACCGCTTACCGCTGTCTCGGCAACACCCGGCGGTTTGGTGTTTAAAATAGGATTGGTGACACATGAACTCAATAAAAGAAGGATTATTATTAGTATAGTAATTGCCCTCATTATATTATTACTCCTTTTTTAGATGAATTCCCTAAATATAACTTTAGTATAATATAATTTGAAATATTTTTTTATTATTTAATCTATTATTAAAACTCCCTTCCCCCCGAATTTTTCGTGGTATTCTGATATCTGCGCAATACATACATCCATTTACGGCAACTTGGACAACGCAGTATGAGGATTTGTTGTGCCTGGAGGCGCGTATCCACGCAAGGTATCGGTCTTTGGATAGGCCGGGGCGTATAGGTCAAAAGCTTTTCTTAATTTTTCATGCTGCAATATATACGATGGTATCCAAACCGCATAATTTTATTCTTTATTAAAGTTCTACCTGTTTCCCATATCGTCGTTGTCCATGCACCACCATTTAAAATACCTGTCTGCAGATCTGCATCATTTTTTTAAATAATAATTAGTCTCTCAAGCTGCTCTTAATGCAAATTCGATGTATAGACTTCGTCTACATTTAGTTAAGTAATTGTATGTTCATCTTCTTGATTGATACATGTTTTTTTTGGATTATTTTTTGAAATATCCTCAAATACATGTGTCAAGATTTCGGATCTGACTCTAATGCTTGAGCGCTGAAAAACCGAAGATAAGAATGTAGCTGAATTTAACGTAGAGGGTTACCGTATGAAAAAAGTCTTCTTTGCTGTACTGCTTATGTCGCTCTTCATGACTTTGGGGACAGCAGAAAATTATTATACAGTTAAAAGCGGTGATACCCTCTATGGAATTGCCGGTAAGTTCGATGTATCCCATGAACTATTGGCTGAAGTGAACGATATTGATGATCCGGGTCAGCTCATTGTGGGGAAACGGCTCGTTATACCAGTACATTATGTAGCAAAAAGAGGTGACAATTTTTACCGCATCGCGAAAAAATTTAATATTTCTTTAGATGATTTACTTAAAGCCAATAATAAAACCAAAGATGATATCCTAAAAGCGGGAGATAAGCTCGTTGTTCCCAATGCCGTCGCGGAATCAAAATCTGCCGGTGATAAAGATAAAGAGAATAATCCTGATAATAAAGCTGCGGTCTTAACCGGAGAGAGTATTTTATGGCCGATCCAGGGGGAAATAAGTATATTAGATGAGGGCAATCTAAAAAACATGGTAACCATTGCCGGGAAGCCGAATGAGATAATATTATCAGTTTCCCGGGGAACAGTTGTCTACAAGGGGCCATACGGCAGATTCGGAAGAATAATTTTTATTGAATCGTATAATGACTACTTATACGCGTACTGCGGTTTCAGTACAATCGATGTTGACGTCAATGAGACGGTTATTCCGGGAACTATTCTCGGAAACCTGGGGAAGGATCCTCATGATCAGACTCCAATACTATACTTTGGTATATGGGATGAAAGAATTGGCGCCTTTATCGATGTAAAAACTGCTCCTAGAGTATAATTCTGACAAAAATACGTAGTTTTTTACGGATTTAATTTGTAATAGTATCGTTTTTGTTTTACAATTATTAACGCTGTGGATGAGGTGATTTAAAAACAAAAGCCTATTATCTTCACTAACAAGTTTCTATAAGTATGAGGGGTTATATGATAGAAGGAAAAGTGGAGAGACAAAAAACCGTCTCAAAGCGGTCTAAAAAAGTTGATATTAAAGAAAGTGACCCGCTTGCGCTCTATTTGAAGCAGATATCTATATATCCGCTGTTAACTATAGAGGACGAGCAGGAAATTGGAAAAAATATCGAAAGTCTCAAATTAAAAATTGAAAAGAAAGAAAAAGAGCAGAAAAAACTCTCTGCGCAGGAAAAGAAGGAATTAAAAAGTCTAAGCGAACAGCTCAGAGACGAAAAAAATAAAATGATCAATTCCAACCTGCGCCTCGTAGTTTCAATAGCCAAAAGGTACCAGCACAGAGGGTTATCGCTCCTTGATCTCATTGACGAAGGGAATATCGGTCTAATTGAAGCGGTAGAACGTTTCGATTACACAAAAAAATGCCGGTTTTCCACTTACGGAACATGGTGGATCAGACAAGCAATTATTAAAAGTCTGGCAGACAAGGGCAGGGTAATACGGATACCTATCCATATGCTCAATACGATCAAAAAATGCTACTTCGTCGCGAAACATCTGACCCAGGAACTGGGCAGAGATCCGAACAACACGGAGCTGTCGGAGTATCTCGAACTGCCGGAAACAAAGATAAAAGAAATCATGAAGCTTACCCAGGAAACCGCTTCTTTGGATTCCACGGTAGACGATGATAACGTTACCCGGCTTTCCGATCTAATCCGGGATAATCAATCGGCTGAGCCTTTTTCTCATGTTTTCCAGAACAGTTTGCAGGATACCCTGCATGACGTTCTTCAGGAATTGACTGAACGAGAAAAAAGGATCATACAGCTCAGGTTCGGATTGGCAGGAGAGGGACCATTAACCCTGGAAGAGACCGGCAAAATTCTGGGAATAACCCGGGAACGGGTAAGACAGATCCAGGAAAAAGCCATGTCCAAACTGAGAGCGGAATCAAGGATAAAAGATTTCCACGATTACCGGTAGTATATTTTAGAAAGTCTCTATAATAAAGAGGCGCATCCCGAACTACATTATCCGGGATGTGCTTTTTTTATATCTTAAATCCGGTAAAAAAGATCGGGTATATCCGGACACCGTAATCATTCCCGAAAAGTTCAAAATTGGTAGATCCATTGAAGAACTCAGGCGTTTTGAGATTCGGGGTATGTGGAACAATATCGAAGGTTCCGCCCACGAAGAATCCGAGACCGCCGCCGAAGGAACCCCCTGCAGTCACCCTTACCGAAGGGAAGATATTGTGATACCCGGTCATAAAAGATGCCGGAGCGCTTAGGGCGACCTTGGCCGATACATCAGCATCAAAGTAAAAGAAAGACGGTTTCCACCGGATGCCGCCTCCTGCTCCGAAAGCCAAGCCTTCCACATCGGTGTAATCACCGTCCCGGTTTACTCCTGCGTAAAAGATGGAATACAGCGTTTTTGTTCCGCTCTGAAACGCGGCCCATACCCTGTTTTTACCCTCAAACCAGAAAACGGCATCATGTATACCGTTCCGGACCCAGCTGAAAAGTCCAATCGGAAGCCCGTAGACGTCATCGGCTATGTTTATAAGACCTACCTGGACACCCCGGACCTCTTTTGCGATATTTACCATTCCGACCTGTGCTCCCCGGACGTCTCCGGAAAGGTTGACTGGGGAAAGCTGTACTCCCCGTACTGAGCCGGCTGAACTGTAGAGACCGGATACCTGACAACCGGTGACTTCTCCGCCGGCAGTATTAAAAACACCGGCAGCCTGGAAACCGGTCATATCCCGGCCGGTCGAGTTGAAAACACCGGCAGTCTGAACACCGTATAATGTTCCGGTAACCGTATTGAACACACCGGCATTTTGATAGCCGGTAAAACCGGTATCCGCGATATTAGCTGCTCCCGCGCTCATCACACCTACACTGGGGGCATCAACCATACCAATAACGTTGCTTATCATTAGTCCACGCAGTTGGTAAGAATGGGCGAAAACCACTCCGAGCGAGAGGGTGTCTTCCGTAACAGGAGTGCCGGATATCCCGGAAAGGGAGATCCCCGGCAGCAGCGTAACGTTGAGGAGCCGGCGTTCCGGTTTCTTCAAAGCGGCATTAACAGAAGTTTTTCCTGTGCCGGGAAGGGGTTCTTTCTTCACTTCTGTGTTTCCCCTGACCGTGTTTACTTCCCGGACAGTAATACTGAAATCATCAGCGCCTATTTCCGCTTTGTCACCGACCCGAAGAACTATTGAACTTTCAAATGTCCGGTTTGCATTGGTCAGGATAACCGAATAATTTCCGGGAGAAAGGGCTACGGTGATGGGAATTCCGGCGGTTTTGCGCAGTTCCGCAATAAGCTTTCCTTCCGTATTCCGGATAAACAGTCTCCCCTCCACATCAGCATTTACAATCATACCCGCGGACATATTAGTAATTTCGGTAATCACCAAATCTCCGGTACCGTTCAAATTTATTTCGTATGAGGGATGCTGAGGTCCTGCCATGCTGCCTTCAGTACTGGCCAGAGTTTCGGCATGAGCGAACTGGTACACCTCCATCAAGGTGATTTTTCCGTCCTTGGTGGAATCGGCGGCTCCCCGAAGTCCCGAAATAAGGAAATGAGTGAAAAAGGACGCCTCGATCCGGTCGGACTCCTGGGACGCTTCGTTTTCTGAACTGGAGGTAAGAAAGGCGTGGCCCTCCATGTCGGAGGAATCATCCACCAGAAACGGCTTGTACCGGATACCGCCTTTAAGGCGGGTAAAAGCACCGGAAGCGCAGGAGTCGAGTACGGCAACATTCACATCGGCATCCACTGTTTCGATGTCGTTCCGGAGTTCCTTGTAAGTGTATGTCTCTTCTCCTATTAAAAGACCGTACTCATCGGAATGACCGGAATAGTAGATAAAAAACTCGGAACGCCTGGAATCGGATCTTGTGTGAGACATCCGTTCATTTACCGATTGGATAGACTTCCGGATCTCTTCAACGGTAGGATCAATTAGCAGGAGCATATTGCGCTCGGACATACCTCCGATATCCGACAGAACATCGGCCATTTTTTTTGCATCCGATGCCGCGTACTTCAGGAGAACCCTGTCCTTTCCGCCGTTATTCGCTCCAACGAAGAGGCCGTAGCGGATAACCGGTTTTGGCGCTTCAGATTCAGCCGCTGCGAAATTCAGGCACGAAAAAACAAGTATTACAATAGAAAAAATCTTTTTAAATTCTTTCATCACTGATTCTCCTTCTTCAGCAGAAACGACCGGTATTCGATATCACCGGGTACCGGAAGCGAACCGGTTTTGACTTTTTTTTGTGAATTTTCCATTAAGGCAAGCAGCGCATTTACATCGATAGGCGTATTGGAAACAAAAAAGTAAAACCGTTCATATGACGGGGCGTCATCGAGAATGTATGAGTAGGGTAGGTATATCTGTTCTCCAGTTTCAATTTTGGATGAATACCATGCCTCCGCCGGGTGGTGCAGTGTTGTATTTCCGTTTCCGTCAACCGATGCAATCATACCGTAATTGTAATCCCGGGATACATATCCGACCTGCAGTCTGTCTCCTTGGGAAACGGTGTCGTTTTCCCTGAGCAGTTCCGAGCCTTCCTGGGTCTGCCGGTATATCCGTAATCCGAAAGAAGCACCTTTTACCCGGTTTACGTAGATTACCTCATCCGTATTGGCTCCGGGGTTCATTAAAACGACCACAAGTGTCACTCCTAATGCCAAAAACAGGGAGGCGGCGCTTATCATGGGCAACAATCTTCCCGGGCTTTTCTTAATTTTTGTATCTTGAAATGTAATGATATTATTATCGGATGTATCTTCAGCCTTTTTTTTGATCTCCTGAAAAACCTGTTCCGCAGGATATTTTTCAAGTATTTCCCGGTTCGACTGTTCAATCTGATCCATCTTTTCTTTAAAATCGGGATGGGATTCAACCTCTTTCATTTTTTCGGGTGAAAGTTCTCCCAGTGCATATTCTTCAAATAAAATATCAGGAATGAATTGTTTTTTTGCGTCGTCCTGCATATTATTTATACCTCCTTAAGGGCCAAACCTTTTTTCCGGAGAAGCCTTAACCGTTTTCGAACTCCGGAAACAGACATGCCTACTCTTGATGCGGTCTCTTCCAGGGTTAAACGGTCAACATAATGAAGCACGGCGATCGTGCGGGTGCTTTCCTTCTCTGTTTCAAAGAGTCTGTCAAGAAAATGGCTGGTCATAACACGTTCAGCGTGATCATCGCTGCCGGCAACTATTTCTATGATATCGTCATTACCGTGTACCGGCTTCCGTTTGGATGAACGGATTTTATTCAGACAGACATTGGTTGCTATCGTATAAAGGAGACTGGAGGGAGCAGTGTTTTTGAGAGAATCTTCCTTCCTGAGCACCTGAACAAAAACATCCTGCATAGCATCCAAAGCCTTCTCCTCATCTTTCAGTATGGATCGGCAGCGCCTGAGCACCATCGGCCCGTACTTGCGGTAATACGCTTCAACATCTATGGCCACGATTTTCTCCTCGATTACCGTACCCCTTTCCGGCGGTACGGGGGGTGTACAAAGAAGTACCTTCTTCCCGTCACATTTAAAGCCTCATAATTATGTTCATTAGATAAAACAATCTGACGGGTTTGTTGTGTCACCTGATTTTGAATTATTTTTTCAAATATTTAAAGTATTATTATCTGCTTCGTTTTCATTTTATCCTGATCAAAAACAAATTTTCCCGAAATGAATCGTCCGGTAAGAAGATAGGGAAGCCAGAATTTATCATCTTCCCACATTTTATCAAAGGGGATTTTTTTCAGTGAACACCAGAAGGGATCCGCCTCGTCCGTTTCCCGGAGTTTTCCAGCGAAGTTCCATGAAACATAAATTTTGCCGAACAGGCTGTATCCATCGGTAAATTGAAATGATAGATCTCCCATAAGCTTTAAAAGGGAAGGTTTAATTCCCGTCTCCTCTTCAGTTTCTCTGGCGGCAGCATCTACCGGTGCCTCTCCGGGCTCAATTCTGCCTCCCGGAGCATTAATGAGCCCCGCGCCCAGTCCCCTTTTTTTGTTTATAAGCAGGACTTTATTTTTTTTCCTGACAAAACATAAAACAGCACGTTCAGTAGGCTGCCAGATGTTCCAATCGGTCGGTTTAAACATAAGTGGTACAATATCAGAGAACCGGCAATTTGTTGAGGTCCGTATGCAAAAAATAGAAACCGACTCTTTTATTACTCAGCACTTCCCGGTCAACGCCTTGTGTGATTTAGAAAAGGCCATAATTACATATAATATAAAAATTTAAATCGGTTTGACCGGGATTTGCCGTACATTTTTTTCCGCGGAAATACGGCAGTTTCCGGTGATGCGGATCTATGTAACTGTTTGTAATAAAACAATTTATAAAATTTAATCCGGATGTGATCCCCGGATATTGCTGTTAATTACTGGAGTCGATTGCAATTACAATATGAAAGTGATAGTATCCGTACCATGGGTTTGTGTTTCGCAAATTCATAATAATCCACATGAATAAAGGATGATATAATATGTTAGGATTTGTTGTCGTTGCAGTAGTTGCGGCGCTGGTCTTCGCAGCAATCAATTTCTATGGAGTAAAAAAACTTAATGCAGGTACTCCATTGATGCAGGAGATAGCCGGCGCAATTCAGGAAGGGGCGGATGCCTTCATCCGTCATGAGTATAAGGTGATTTTCAGTATTGCCATACTTATTGCTATCCTGCTGGGGGTGGTTGTATCATGGTATACAGGTGTTTCCTTCATTTTGGGCGCATTAATGAGCGCATCGGCAGGCTGGGTCGGGATGAAAATCGCGACAATCGCGAACGTCAGGGTTTCGAATACTGCCCGGGAAACTACAAGCTTGGGCCGTACGTTAAAAGTGGCATTCAGGGGCGGCAGTGTGATGGGTTTGAGCGTGGGAGGATTTTCTCTCATGGGACTCGGGATTATCTTTCTGGTATTCGGATATTTTCTGGGTCAAACCCAACCTGGTAACCTGATCATCATCAAAAACTGGCTCGGAATCAATTTTATTCCCTTCACCATGACAATCTCCGGATACGCTCTCGGATGTTCGGTGATTGCCATGTTTGACCGGGTCGGCGGAGGCATCTACACCAAAGCGGCTGATATGGGTGCGGACTTAGTTGGAAAAACGGAAGCCCATATTCCGGAGGATGATCCCCGGAATCCGGCGACAATAGCTGATAATGTAGGTGATAACGTGGGTGATGTGGCCGGTCTCGGGGCCGACCTGCTGGAAAGCTACGTCGGAGCGCTGATTTCGAGTATAGTACTTGCGGCGTACATGTTTTATACCTCTTTAGGCAAACCTGATGGTATTTCAGAAGATCTTGTCGGAAAACTCATAAATTATCCGCTCATATTCGCGTCAATCGGGATTGTGGCCTGTGTTTTGGGTATTCTTTTTCTGATTGTCAAAAAGGTGAGCGATAAGCCCCACCGGGAACTGAACGTATCAACCTGGAGTTCCGCTTTCCTGACCCTTGCCGGTACCGGGGTACTCACATTCTTTTTGTTCCGCGGAGAAAATATGGCAGGAATCGGTTTTAAACTTGGAATCATGAGTCCGTGGTTCGCGGCTATTCTCGGTATCCTGAGCGGTATTATCATCGGACAGCTGGCGGAATATTTTACAAGCTACGATTACAAACCGACCCAGAAAATTTCTGCCGCGTCCCGGGAAGGTACCGCTCTTACGATTACTCAGGGAATGGCAGCCGGAATGAAATCCACATTTTTTCCGGTGGCAGTGCTTGCTATAGCCACTATCGGAGCTAATGCGATAGCCGGGCTTTACGGAGTCGCCATGGCCGCCATAGGGATGCTTTCGTTTGTTGCCGCTACCGTTTCGGTTGATACTTACGGACCCATTGCCGATAACGCGGGCGGAATAAGCGAAATGTCAAACCTCGATCCGAAGGTGCGGGAAATTACCGACGAGCTTGATTCGGTTGGAAACACAACCGCGGCAATCGGGAAAGGTTTCGCCATCGGATCGGCCGCGCTGGCAGCCCTTTCGCTTTTCGCTTCGTATTTCTACTCCCAGGCTGAGCCGGGAAATACCTTGGGCTTCAGGCTTAATCTGAACATGATTGATACGCTTACACTTGCAGGGGCATTGGTCGGGGCAGCCCTGCCGTATCTGTTTTCCGGAATTCTCATCGAAGCAGTAGCGAAAGCCGCCCGTAAAATGGTTCAGGAGGTAAGAAGACAGTTTAAAAGTGATCCGAAGATCCTTACAGGTGAATCCAAACCTGATTATAAACTGTGCATCGAAATTTCTTCCGCAGGCGCATTATCCGAGATGAAGATACCGGCACTTATTGCGGTGCTGACCCCTATTATATCCGGATTCATATTCGGAGTAAATTTTGTGGGCGGCCTCCTCATTGGTACAACTTTATCGGGTATCATGCTGGCACTTTATACGGCAAATGCCGGCGGTGCCTGGGATAACGGTAAAAAGTATATTGAACACGGCCATCACGGCGGAAAAGGTTCAGATGCCCATTCAGCGGCCGTTATCGGAGATACTGTGGGAGATCCTCTGAAAGATACCGTAGGACCTTCCCTGGATATTCTTATTAAAATAATGGCGATTATTTCCTTGATTACCGTATCGATTTTCCAAAGGTACAACCTTTTGAGTTTGTTTGATTAAAAATCGAGGGGTGATCGGCAGTGCTGATCACCCCTTGTTATATTTATGGATGAAGAATTAAAAGAATATTCCCGGCCGGAAGAAATTATAAGTGAAGTCTGGGGGCAGATTTGCAGCATCCGGGAAAAGGGTGTTAACCCCGGGAAAATAATTTTGTCTTTAAAACATTACCGCATGATCCAGGATTATCACGCGGTACTGGGAGAAGCCCCGGAAGGGATTGACGATTATATCCAGAAGTACTCACTGTTCGGAATTCCGTTTTTCATCGATGATGTCCGCAAAATACATGTGGCTGAAGAATAAACGGACTTTTTCCTCAAATCAAATTTGTACCGTCATGCCTTGTGAAGGTGAATGAATATTTTGCCCCGCTTTCTGCTGAATAACTGATAACTGCACCTAACTGTCTGGCCACCAGGCGGACGATCCGTAATCCCACCGTGTTAGCGGAAAACGGATCCATCCCCGGGGGCAGTCCCGGACCGGTATCCTGTATCGAAACGGTTACTTCGTTGTCTGCTGAGGAAAGGGTCACGGAAATTACTCCAGACAGAGCCTTTTTGAAAGCGTGTTTTAATGAATTACTGATAAGTTCATTTATAATGAGACCTATCGGGATTACCTGTCCGATGTCCAGACAGATCTCCTGGATATTTCTTTTTATTTCTATATCTGTTACTCCATAGCTTGCGATAAGATCATCAATTAAATCGTTTAAGTAACCGGATATATCAATTTGCGCAATATCATCGGCCCTGTAAAGCTGTTCATGAATCCTTGAAATAGAAGTAATTCTGTTTTTACTTTCCTGGAGTATTTGTTTTAATTTCTCATCACTGATCTCCTCGGCTTGAAAATCAAGCAGACTGGAGATCACCTGGAGATTGTTTTTGACGCGGTGATGTACTTCCCGGATCAACACTTCACGTTCCCGGAAAAGTTTGTACATCCTGTCTTCGTTCAGTTTCCTCTCTGTAACATCCCGCAGGGTAACATGCACCGCGTATGAACCGTTCCAGGGAATAATCCCCGCGGTTAAATCCATTGGACAAGTGGATCGGTCCTGCCGGATAAAATTCTGACTCGCGAAAACGGCGTCATGGGCTTTTGTTCGCTCCAGGAGATCTTCTGTAGAAAGTTGGGGTTCCGGCAGGAAGAGATCGGAAAACTGTTTTCCTTTGATTATGTCATATTTGTATCCAAGTACTTCCGTGATTCTCGGATTTGCATCCAGGATTCGTCCAGTTTCCGAGTTTACGATAATAATGACATCGAGGCTTTCTTCGAATAGTACTCGAAACTTCCGCTCGGTTTCCCGCAGTTTCCGTTCTGTATAATGTTTATACACAGCGATTTGTACAGCCACATGAAGTTCTCGCTCACTGAATGGCTTTAAAAGATATCCGTAGGGTTCGGTAATTTTCGCCCGCTCCAGAGTTTTTCGGTCGGAGTACGCAGTCAGATATACAATCGGGATATCGAGCGCGTCAGTTATCTCCTGGGCGGCATCTACCCCAACCATTTCTCCCTGAAGCTTTATGTCCATCAGTACCAGGTCCGGTTTATGCCGCAGCGCGAGAGTGACCGCTTCATCCCGGCTGACGGCTGTATCAATAACCGTATATCCGTTTTTTTTCAGTTTCCGCTGGATTTCATCCGCAACGATGAGTTCATCCTCAACGACAAGAATTTTTAATTTATCGGTCCGTTTTTTTTGTTCTACCATTTTTACTTGATCACTGCTCCTCATAGTTTTCATCGATCAGTTCAACAGGGATTTGGGCTGATCGGTCTTTGAGCCGTGAACTGAAGGAAAACTTCGGTACAGCTACAGCCGGTTTCGCCTTTATGGTCATTTCTTCCCCGGTTGCAGGATTTCGGCCGATCCGGGCTTTCCGGGGAGGACGGATGTTGAGATAGGCAGTACCCATTTTCCCAAGATGAACCCGTTCACCAAGAAGGAGTCCTGCTTCAATCATGCCTGTGTAATCATTGATGATTTGTCTTGCCGCAGTCTGGGTTATTCCGTTTTTAGAGGCGATGTATTTTACCATGGACTGCAGGGTAAAATGATCGGGAGTATTTTCCGGGATTTCCACGGTGCGGTTGATTTTTACAAAACCGTTTGTAAGAAATAGGGTGGCTTCACGGATCCTGTTTTCCTGTTCGTCCAGAGAGAGCTCATCCGGACAAACCGCAATAGAAAATACCGGGGATGTTGATGAAATAGGTCCGGTTGAAAACTCGACCGGTTTACCTGTCCGAAGATTTTCTGATAGCTGTGCGTTATCCGCGCTAATTATTTCCGGCACATCACTCCTCAGTTTAATCGAGGAGTATTCAATCCAACGTTTTCCGTCTTTAGGTCCGCCAATCCCCAGCAGGGAGCCGGAAAAAGTAACAATAACCGCTCCTCGTTCATCATCAATCTCAAATTCTGAAATCTCTTTCATGTTAAGAGATTTGCACTGTGATTTAAACATTGTCTCTTTTTTTATCCACGCGTCCATCAAGGCTTCCAACGATTCGTCCGTGTCCGGCAGGGGCGATTCCTTCAGCAGGGACCGCAGGTGGTTTTTAATAATGACAGTTATTTCATCGGCCATATTTATTCCTCCAATCTTAAGTATACAGATAAAATGTCAGGTTTTCATCCTTTTTGAAAATGAAAATTGATATCCCGGTGAAAAAGCTGTACGTTTACTATCGTAGTAATAAAAACAGAAAAGGAGCTTATTATGGGTGAGTATTTAGATCAAATACCGGAGGGTGTAAAAGAGCATCTTGTCCGGTTGGTAAAGACTGCCGGTTTGGAGGACAACGAAGAATCGGTTGAAATGATTTCTCAGGCCTGGCTCGAAAAGAAAGAGACCTTTGAACGGAGAATCGAACAGTTTAATATGGAAGAAACCGATAATTTCGAGAAAGATGATGAGAACGCAGCACTTATGATAACCTATTCCGGTTCCATTCTCAGCATCGGGCCGGTAGTGGACGGTGTCAGAAAGGTAGAATATTCGAGTATTGGTATGCGAAAAGATGTCCCGGAATCGGCATCGGATGAATCATCGACATTATCCAGAGATATAGAACTAGATGATGAAGTTGTCTTCGATAAAGGGCCTATCAGGAAAAGTTCACCCATCTTTAAGATTGCACTTTTTACTGAGGAAATGGATTCGGAAGAGCAGGAGGAAAAACTTTCCGATGCAACCCAGATGCTGACCGAAGACTTTGTGCAGGTAAATAAAACGGTAATAATAGAATAGAACACCTTTCAGCAGATCCGATAGGACATAAAGTCCATACCAATGGCTTCCGTATCGGATGCTGCTGTTTGTGTATAAAGCCGGCTTAAGAGGTACCCGAATAAACAATGGGAGATTTTCTCAAAAAAGACACTCAAAACAGTGAAGGTGAATATGCTGAGCAGGTTCTGGAAACTGTTTCCGGAATAGTTAAACGGAGCAGTCTCCCGGAAAGCAGCAGCTATACAGTATCAATTAAAAATGCGTCGGATGCGCTTTTAAACAGTGATGATTACCGGCCGAAAAGCACCGCCGGGTATCCCGGCGGTATTGTTTATTGCCAGTCCGGCATTCCCGCGGTGATAGTTCCGGATCTTCATGCCCGCATGGACTTTCTTTTCCGGATATTAAAATACCGTCCGGAAGGAACAGAACGGGTTATCGATCTGCTGTCGGCCAAAAAAATTCAGATAATATGCGTCGGAGACGGTTTTCATTCAGAACGCAGAGCACTGCTCCGATGGCGTGAAGCCATGAAAGAGTTCCTGGAAGGGTATCAGGATCATGAGAACATGGATTGGGAAATGGTGGAATCTCTTGGGCTTATGGAGATGGTCATGGTGCTGATATATTCCTTTCCCGGTTACTTCCATTTCTTGAAGGGAAATCATGAAAATATCATGAATGAGGAAGGAAACGGCAACTATCCCTTTGGAAAATACGCCTACGAAGGAGCAATGGTCCTGGAATACATGAAAAAGTTTTATCCGAAGGAATTACTGGAAACGTACGCCTCCTTCGAAAAACTCCTGCCCCTAATGGCAGTGGGAGACAACTTTGTCGTAACCCACGCGGAACCGAGGAGATTTATCAGCGAGGATGAAATTATCAACTATCAGGAGAATCCGGATGTAATCTACAGTCTTACCTGGACCGCGAACGATGAAGCCGAGGAAGAAAGCGTGAACACCATGCTTGCTCATTACCTGGGGGAAAGGTATGATATCTGCAGCCGTTACTTCGGAGGACACCGGCCGGTATCAGGATTGTACAACACCCGGGCGGAAGGAAAATACGTGCAGATACATAATCCGGACCGGTTTGTTATCGCGTATGTTAAACCGGACAAGTCCATCGACTGTGATTATGATATACGAGAAATCAGAAGGTAATTGAATGGCAAAAATTCCCGAAAAAATAGGCAAATATACTATTTACTCACAGATTGCCAAGGGTGGAATGGGTGCGGTATACAAAGGAAAGCATCCCACGTTAGACCGGCCTATCATTCTCAAAAAATTAACCCTGCGGGGTTCAACAGATTTTAGAGAACGGTTCCGGCGGGAAGCCCGGATCATGATGGACTTTAAAAATGATTTTATTGTTGATGTATATGATCATTTTAAAGAAGGAGCTTCATACTATATTGTTTTAGAGTATGTGGAAGGCACCTCGCTGGAGGACCTTTTGAAAAAGGAACGCTACCTTCCCGATGATGTGGCTCTTCTTATACTGCGGGATACCTGTAAAGCGCTCTTATACGCCCATTCAAAAGGGGTAATTCACAGGGACATAAAACCCGGTAATATTCTTTTGTCAAAAAAAGGTGAAGTCAAACTTGCCGATTTCGGTATTGCCATTTCTAAAGAAGATCAGGCGAAAAATCTTACCCGGGAAGGGATGACCTTGGGAACTCCGTCCTATATGGCACCGGAGCAGTTCCGGAATTCAAAGAACGTGGATCACCGGGCGGACATTTATTCGCTGGGAGTAATGCTGTATGAGATGGTGACAGGAAAAAAACCATTTCCGTCCAAAATATCACCGGACGCGCTTGCCCTTATTCAGAAAGGGAAATACCGGGATCCAAGGAAGATTAATCCGAGGATCAAAGGACAGACAGCGAGTATTATAAAACGGTGTATGCGCGTAAAACCCGGAAAGCGGTATCAGACGCTGTCCCGGCTTATTTCTTTTCTGAACAGAAAATTGAAAACCGAGAGCCAGGAAGCTGTAAGGAAAAGGATCCGGGAATACATCGCGGGCCGAACCCTTCCTGAAAAGAAGAAGAAGTCGGCCCGGGCCAAAGGGGCCGCCGCAGCAGTTATCGTCTTTTTCTTTCTCGGATTCGTTTTGGCGGCATACTACTTCTATTCCAAAAATTTTTTCCATGCGGTGGTGTACCCGGAAAAATACGGAGCCCTGAGAGTCGCTGTACGGAGCACCCCGGGAAATCCTGTCCGGGGCAGAGTAGAAAAGATGGATGAAGGATCGGAACCGGTTCCGCTCGGATTTAAGGAAAGGGAGACCGAATCCGGGAGGATAAAAGAATACACGACAGGTATAAAATATCTGCCTGCCGGACTTTATTCACTCACAATTGAATCAGATTTCGGCATATACCGGAGATCGTTCTATCTTGAACCGCGGACACTGCAGAAGACAGATCCGGTCTCCCGGCAGTATGAACCGGTGGAAATCAATATCGGTTCAATTCCCGCGGTACCCCTGGAAACTAATTTCAGGGTGATAGACCGCGCATCCGGAAATGATATAACCGTTGATTCTACCCTGTATTATGAGGATGCGGGTGCCTGGAGGGTCTTCGGCGCGTATAACCTGCCGGAAATAATATCGGGAAGAACCTACCGATTCCGGATAACAGCCCCGCATTTTTATCCGGAAACCGTGGAATTAAAAACGGATTCCACACATCACACAGCAGATATGACGGTAGCGTTGAATCCCCATCCCGGAACCATCCGGATCATAAAAAATTACGCGGGAATTAAACTGCTCATTGACGGGTCCCGTCATTATGTTCAGGGAGGACGGAATACGGTAATTAAAGAAATAACCGGAGCAGCAGATGGGGAAGCAGCCGATTATATCCTGAATCCGGGTCCGGTCAGGATTACCGCCGTTTACCGCGGTGAGCGGACGGAAAAATTGATTCACCTGGAAACATCAGAACTGATTCAGCTGTCTATTCAATATAGTGAAGAAGGTGATGAATTAACAATTATCACCCTTCCGCAACTCTAAGGAGGTCGATTCATGGGAATTACCCTTAAACGATTAATAATTTTAGGACTGGGAATTTTGGCCGGGATCCTGGTATGGCCGTTCGTCGAACTCCTGATTGTTCTACAGGTGCATTTCCCTTCTTTTCTTATCTTCAGTATCGCCATGGGAGCCTTGTTCGGGGGTATATTCGGAGCCGTATACGGAACCGGTGAAGGCATCATTGCCTCCAGCCGAAGAAGAATAATCCGCGGTGTGTTGACCGGATTCGTAACTGGATTTGTAGGCGGTATTGTAGGCTTCCTTATTGGACAGTGGGTGCTGTTCCTGCTGGGACAGTATCTCTTCATCTCATATCGGAATTTCACATACTTTGGTCTGCCCATCGCGCGGGCGGCAGGATGGGCGGTAACCGGTATTTTTATCGGCATAATAGAAGGCATCCGGGCCGGTTCGAATAAAAAGATCGGAATCGGAGTTCTTGGCGGTTTTCTCGGGGGTCTTCTCGGCGGAGCCGTTATAGAATACTCGCGGCTTTTGATCAACAATTATGCTTTATCCCGGCTGATAAGCTTTATCGTATTCGGCGCATCCATTGCCGCTTTTTATGCATTGATCGAACGGAAAATGTCATACGGAGTATTAAGGATTCTTAACGGACCCTTCAAAGGCAGGGAGTATATCTTGAACAGCACGGTTATCCGGATAGGGCTGGATGAAAAAAACGATATTGTCTTAAAACCGTACCGCCACGTCGCTCCGGTCCACTCGGTAATCCGTGCGGTTGGAGATGAACTTGTTATTGAAAAAGGAGAGGGGACAGCTTCGGTATTTTTAAACGATGAAATGGTCAAGGAGAAGGTGCTGAAATATGAAGATGTAATAAAAATCGGATCGGCGAAATTTTATTACCGGCACGAATAAGGGGGGATCATGATGAAGAAAATTATTTTACTGACGCTGGCTGCAGTATTTTTTATAACCGGGTTTATTTTTTCTGAAGAGGTGACTATTGCTCAGATTGATTCATCCTCTCTGCTTATCAATCAGCGGGTTAATCTCTATGTGAGTGTCCTGGATGATAATAAACTGCCGCTTAGTACGCTTAACACGGAACAATTCAGGATTTTTGAATCGGGAGACGGTATTACCTATCGGGAAGTTCCGGTACTTGCGGTAAAAACTGAAGCGAATATCAAAGAAGGGATCACATTCTTCCTGTTGATCGATAATTCCGGCAGTATGTATGATCCGATTTCCGGCGCTGTCGGATCATCAAGGGATGTTACGAAAATAGCCCAGGCGAAGCAGGCGATCCGGACTTTCCTTGACAGTATGGCCGTTGATAAGGACCTGGTCGGACTTTCGTCATTCAACACCAACTTTACCATACATACCGAGCCGGTGACCGACACTTCCCTTATCAACAGGTTTCTAGACCAAATAGAAGAACCGGAACCGGAAGAAGCGTACACCCAGCTCTATGCATCCCTGCTGCTTACGGCAGAGCGGATGAGCGGAATCCCGGGCCGAAAAGTGTTGATAGTCCTTTCGGACGGTGAAAATTTCCCCTATTTTACCCACACCGGGAATCCACATCCGGTATTCGGGACCGAAACAATCGATTACAGACAGGCGGTGGAACGGTTTCAGGAAGAAGGTATATCAGTTTTTGCGATCAATTACGGTGCCGGAGGAGACAGTAATCTGCCGGAAGTTTCCAGACAGACCGGCGGAGATGTGTATGATGCCGGAAACCGAAGAGAACTCGCGAATGTATACCTGAATATAAAAAACAGGATCCTCAAAGAGTATCTTTTTACCTACAAAGCCACAATG
The DNA here is from genome assembly GCA_964384485.1 of uncultured Spirochaetales bacterium. Lineage (GTDB taxonomy): Bacteria > Spirochaetota > Spirochaetia > CAYLLE01 > CAYLLE01 > CAYLLE01. The sequence goes on from CAYLLE010000028.1 coordinate 22,067, forward strand.
ATTCCGGCGGAAAAGAAGCATGTCAGGATTGAACTGCGGAGAAGGGGAGAAACCTATCCTGCTGAACGGTTCTATTTTTCAAGCACCCTGGCGGGACAGCCTTTTTCGGCACCCCTGTATCTGCTGCTTATCCCGCTCCTATTGGGACTGCTTGGATGGTGGGGTCTTTCACGGCTCCGTTTTATCAATAAAGCGAAACACGCGAACCTGGAAGTAATTTCCTGGGAAACCGGATCGTTATCCACCCGGTATCTGAACCTGACCGGTGATGCCACGGTGATAGGCGGCAGTCCTAACGCGGATATGACTATATCGGGACAGCCTGATGTGGCGGATACCCATGCGACTATTCTGTTCGATTCGGCAACAAAAAAGTACACAGTGGACAGCGAGGAAGATATAATGGTCAACAACCGGCCGGTCAAGAAAAAGAATCTTGAACCCGGCGATGTGATCCGGGTCGGCGACGCTACCATCGTGTTTGATGAAGAATCGGAAAATGATCAGCTGGAAAAGAAGTGATCTTCAATGCACCGGCAAACAGCATGATAGACCGGCAGATGATATTCCTGCACCTCCGCCGTCGATTTCCCGGGCACTCTTACCGTGATTTCTGAAATTTCCGATAATCTGCTTGCGTTTGGACCGGTAAGTGAAAAGACTCTTATTCCCACAGCTCCGGCCGTGATTGCGGCGTACACGGTATTTGCCGAATTGCCCGATGTGCTCAGACAAAGGAGGGTATCCTCCGGTTTGCCGTAACCCGCTACACCCTGGGCGAAAACCAGGTCCGGAGCGGCATCATTCGAAAACGCGGTGGACAGGGATGTGTGGGCGGAAAGATTGATGGCCGGGAGTCCCTCCTGGAGATGCTCAGCGAGGTAGGATAGTTCATCCTCATCGGTCCCGGCACCAGCAGCGGAAAAGAAGTCTTCCGGCAAGGGTCTCTTCCGTTCAAATCCTTTCATTAGTTCACCGACAATATGATCCGCGTCGGCCGCGCTTCCTCCGTTCCCGCAAACCAGCAATTTACCGCCTTTTTCGTACCCGGCGATGATACCTTCGGTAATTCCGATGATGCTCCCGATAAAATCGGATAATTCGGGATACCGCCCGGTCAATTTGCTAATTATTTCTTTATTCATAAGCTGTACCATTCCGTTATTTGTGATACGGGAGTAAAATCCGCGGCAATTGTGTGGGCTCCCGCGTTTTCCAGCCGTTTTTGCTTGTCCCTGTTTAAACTGCCCGCTGCGCTGCTGGTGCTGTCTTCAACCGTTGCCAGACCCAAGGTGTACATCCCGTGTTCAACGCCTAGGGCAATTTCTACTTTTCCGTCTCCGGCAATCAGAACAGAAGGCTCTCCCGTTTGTTCTGTTTGTATGATTTCTTCCATTACCGCCTGTTTGGAACACGCAACTTTGCCGACCGGCGCCCCCGCGATCTTGGTGAAAAAATTCTTTACTCCGAGTACTTCAGCTTCGTGAACAACATCGGGATGATCACTGCCGCTGGCAAGGTATAAACAGTATCCCCTGCTTTTTAGATACGTAAGAAAATCGATTGCTCCGGGAACAATAAATTCTCCCGGATCGACAGATCCGGTTTCAACTGAATGAATGCGGCTGCTGATCATATCCATCAGACGCTGATTATATATCTTTTTGTATTCCCACATATCAGGATCTTTCCCGGGGAACCGGGCTTTCACTTTTTCAGCCAGCCATTTCATCTGATGAATTGTCTGTATACCGGTAGATTCATCGACATATTTCCGTACTTCCGCCGAGACTCCGGGATCACCGCAGATCCCGCCGGTGAGCAGTTCTTCCATTAATGGAATCATCACCTGCTCCCATCCGTGACGGAACGTAGAAATAGTACCGTCGAAATCGAATAACACACTCCGGATGTTGATACCGTGGGGTCTTTCTTTTATTGGAAGGAATTTCTGGATATTACTGCTGTTCATATGCTGTTATTATCTCCGATGGCGCGGCAGTACCGGTAATACCAATTTTTTTGACGGTTACAGACGCGGCAAGGTTTCCGAGCGCGCCTGCTTCCGCCGGCGAAGCTCCGGCTCCAAGGGCGCAGCAGAAACCGGATAGAAAGGCGTCTCCGGCTCCGACAATGTCAATGGGTCTTTCCTTTACCGGTACAGCCGGAATCAGTACCGGCCCGGAACCATCGTACCAGAAAACGCCTCGGGATCCCATAGTCAAGAGAAGGGGAGTACCGGTTTTGCCGAACAGGCCGGTTAGAAGCTGCTCTCTGTCCGAATCTGTTTCCGGCAAACCGCTCCCGAGAGCCCGAGCCGCTTCACCTTCATTCGGTTTTATAATTACCCCGGTAAACTCGGAAAGGCGCTTTCGGGAATCGGCTATTACCGGTGTGCCCCGGCTATGGATTCCGGTCAGTTCATTCCGGACACTTTCGGTAATAACGGAGTGGGAAAACTGATCACAGACGGCAATAACATCAACATTTTCAGCAAGTTCCCGGAGTGAAACAATAACCTTTGCTCCATCATCCCGGGATAGGGGAGACCGGTTCTCGAAGTCGATGCGGGGGTCCTCATATACCACATCGCCGTTCATTCGGAGAGGTTTTCCATATGCCGGTGTAATACGGTCTTTTGACCGTACCGAACGGCCGGTGTCGATTCCCTTTTCTCCGGATAGTTTGATAAACAGCTCTCCCCGCCAGTCATAACCTATTACGGTGACCATGGACACTGAACCGGCACCGAGATCGGCGGCGTTTGCCGCCACATTTGAACCGGCACCTAAAGAAAACCGTTCCTCCACAACAGGGAGCGGGAAATGGGGTGTTTCAAGGGAGAGTTCAGAAAGGGTCATATCCGCCTGCCAGTATATGTCCACACATCCGTCTCCGATAATTCCGACACGCACATTCCTGATATTATCCAGAATCGCTTCAAGTCTCTGCTTCTTTAGTATCTGTTTCAGCAAATCAGCCATTAAACTCCCTCGGTATGCCCTGGTGCCGGTAGGCTATGCTCTTATACGCGGGTCTGATGATTCTGTTGCCGCTCAAAACCTCCTCAATCCGGTGGGCACACCAACCGGCGATTCGTCCGACCGCGAAAATCGGCGTATAGAGATCTTCAGGAATATTGAGCATCTGATATACGAACCCGGAATAAAAATCAACATTCGGCGTCATAATCCGCTCATACCCCTTTGTTTCAAAAAACGCTTTGGGAGTAAGCTTTTCTATGGCGGAATACAGCCGGAATACGTCTTCCGTCCCCTTTTCCATGGCCAGCTCTTCCGCCTTTTCTTTTAGGAGAACTGCTCTGGGATCCGACAGGGTATAGACAGCATGACCGATTCCGTAGATTAAACCGCTTCGATCGTAAACCTCCCGCTTAAGAATCCTTTTAAGATAGGAGAGGATCTCATCATCATCCTTCCAGTCAGAAATATGTGCCATGATGTCTTCCATCATGGAGATAACCTTCGCGTTGGCTCCGCCGTGTTTCGGACCCTTCAGGGAACCAACCCCCGCGGCAATGGCGGAATATGTATCGGTTCCTGAAGAAGAAACAACTCGGATGGAAAATGCTGAGTTGTTCCCTCCTCCGTGTTCCGCGTGGAGTACTAAAGCTAAATCGAGCACTTCCGCTTCCAGCGGCGTATATTTCATGTCGGGGCGGATCATACAGAGCAGATTTTCCGCGGTACCCAATTCCGGCTGTGGAGAATGGATAAACAAGCTTTCGTTATGAAAATAGTGCCGTTTTGCCTGATATCCGTACGCCGCCATTGTCGGAAATCTGGCGATAAGTTCAATGGACTGCCTGATCAGATTAGAGATGGCGGTGTCATCAGGATTATTATCATAAGAATAAGAAACCAGAACAGATCTCGCCAGTTTGTTCATGATGTCCGAACTGGGCGCCCGCAGAACCATGTCTTCGGTAAACCCGGCAGGGAGATCTCTCCGGGAAGCAAGAACGGCATCGAATTTTTCCAATTCGGAATCGGAAGGAAGCCGTCCGAAGAGCAGCAGATATACCGTTTCCTCGTAACCACGTCGTTTTTTACTCTGGAACCGGCGTACAATATCCCTAATATCAATTCCCCGGTACCGGAGTCTCCCTTCCACAGGAACTTTTTCACCTTCATCTAAAATGTAGCCGTGAACGTCTCCTATTCCGGTGAGTCCCACCAGTACACCGGTTCCGTCCTCATTTCTGAGTCCCCGCTTGGTGTTGTACCTGCTGTAAAAGGTGGGGTCGATGTAGTTGCTTTCTACGGCAATATTTTCGTGTTCCTGTAAGTATTCTTCTAGGGTCTGCTGCATGAAGCCTCCTGTGTGAGATTTATAAATCCGCTATGTATTTATACACTGATTTTACACGAAACTTTCGAGAAATAAAAGAAGCCGTTCAGCTCATTTTTTGTTTTACATCACCTGTACCTTGCGGAATAAAAAACTATGGATCGCATGCCCTTTTGCTATGCCTTTTTTTTCAAAAGCGGTAACCGGCCTCCAGTCAGGTTCTTCCTCGAGGCGTAAAGCCGGCACATCCTCCATAACAACACGGATATGATCGCTGTAATCGGCCCAGTCGGTCACGATGTATAGATAACCGCTGTCCATGAGCCGGGAGGAGAGCAGGGTGATGAAATCCGGACGGATCAGCCGTCGCTTGTGATGCTTTTTTTTCGGCCAGGGATCGGGAAAGAAAATGTGGACTCCGGTGAAAGTCCCCGGGAGAACCATTTTTTCGAGTACTTCTACTGCATCGTGCCGGATAATCAGGACATTATCCAGACAAAGCCGTTCAATTTCGCTTAACAGTTTACCCACCCCGGGAGGATGTACCTCAATTCCCAAATAGTTAAACTGATTTCGATTCTGAGCCAGCTCCACAGTGGCGGCTCCCATTCCGAAACCGATTTCCGCGATAACCGGGTTTTGCCGGGGGAAGGAGTCTTGAAAATTGTACGGTTTTTCCTGAAAAGGAATGCCGTATTTATCGGAAAGCTCATCTAAAGCCCGTTTCTGGAGCGGACTCATCCTGCTTTGACGGATTACATAACTCTTGATGGGGTGCTGGTTCCGGTTCATAACAGTGAATTGAGTCTTCCCCGCAGGAATTCCGATTTCTCTTTAAGACCGATTTTCCCGGTATCCATGATAATGATGTTCGGGTGTTTCGGATCGGGCCGTACTCTTCCGCCTGAGTCGTTGATCAAGGTAAGGAGTTTATCCACCGAAATAACCGCCACTTTCTCAAATGTAATTTCCGCTTTGCCGTTCCGCTCCCTGAGGGAGGAGATAAAAAGCTTCCGGCAGAGAATACGAATTTCCGCCAGAGATAAAAGACTGTGGACCTCCTCGGGAGGCGGACCGAATCTGTCCTTTATTTCCGCATAAATCGACTCTAGTTCCTCCTCCGATGCTATCGATCCGATTTTTTTGTATATTTCCATCTTTTCAAGAGGTTCTTCAATATAGGTATCCGGTATAAATCCGGAGTAGTCCAGTTCCAGATAAACCTCAGGCGGCTCTTCCGTTTCTTCTTTACTGAGCCGGTTAACTGCCTGATCCAGGAGCCGGAGATACATATCGAATCCGACCGACAGAATATCTCCGCTTTGTTCTCTTCCAAGCAGATTCCCGGCCCCCCGGACTTCCATGTCCTTTAAGGCAATTTTAAAACCCGAACCGAGATCGGTATTATCCGAGATGATCTGGAGTCTTTTCATGGCAAGTTCGGTAAGCGCTTTATCTTCCGGATAAAAAAGATACGCGTAGGCAACCCGTTCAGATCTGCCGACCCGCCCTCTGAGCTGATAAAGCTGGGATATACCGTAGATATCGGCTCTGTCTATTATGATTGTGTTGACGTTCGGAATATCAATCCCGTTCTCGATAATCGTGGTAGAGACCAGGACCTGGAATCCTCCGTGGATAAACCGGTGCATCTTGTCTTCCAGTTCGTGAGAAGACATCTGGCCGTGGGCAGTCTCGACCAGGACTTCGGGTACCAGGGTCTGCAGAAACAGCTGTACCGATTCCAGCGTTTCCACACGGTTGTGCAGGTAATAAACCTGACCGCCACGGCTTACCTCGTTGCGTATGGCCTGAGCGATAACTTCCTGGCTGAACTGGTTGATCACTGTTTCGATCGGCCGCCGGTTGTAGGGCGGCGTTGTAATCACAGACATATCCCGTATTTTAAGCAGGGACATGTGCAGAGTTCGGGGTATGGGAGTCGCGGTGAGGGTAAGGCAGTCCACCGATGTCTTCATCTCCTTGAGCCGTTCTTTGTCTTTTACGCCGAATCGCTGTTCTTCATCAATCACTAGAAGACCTAAATCCTTAAAACGGATATCCCGCTGCAGGATCCGGTGGGTTCCGATGATAATATCCACATCACCCTTTACTAACCCTTCAAGCACCTTTTTTTGTTCCGCCGGCGGTACAAAACGGGAGAGCATGGCGATGGAAACCGGAAATCCTTCCATCCGCTCAGAGAATGTCTCGTAATGCTGTTCAGCTAAAATCGTTGTCGGAGCCAAAAGGGCTGCCTGTTTTCCCGTTGTTACGGCTTTAAAGGCTGCCCTGAGGGCGACTTCGGTTTTGCCGTATCCCACATCCCCGCAGATTACCCGGTCCATGGGGATGGGCTGTTCCATATCACCCTTCACGTCTTCTATGCAGGTGATTTGATCGGCAGTTTCCTCGTAGGGAAATGAGGCTTCAAACTGCATCTGCCATTCCGTGTCGGGGGGGAACGCGAATCCTTTGCTTTTTTCCCTTTTGGAATACAGGGTGATAAGACGCTGAGCCAAATCCTCTACACTCTTCCCGACCTTTTTTTTCCTGTTCTCCCAGGATTTTCCTCCGATTTTATCCAGGGCGGGGGATGAGCCATGGGAACCGATGTATCTCTGTATTAGGTTGACCTGTTCGATCGGAATAAAGATATACTCTTCACCGGCGTATTCCAGGTGGATGTAGTCCTTTTCGGAATCACCGACCTTCATACGTTTGATCCCTTTAAATCGGCCGATGCCGTAGTTGACATGAACTACATGATCTTCCGGATTAAGATCCACAAAAGTTTCAATTACCTGGCTCCGGGTTGTTTTAATGGAGCGGGGAACCCTTTTTCTCCGTCCGAAAATTTCTCCTTCCGCGATAACCAGCAATTTTAAATCGGGCAGAGCGAATCCCGCGGAGATGCCCAGGGGGATTACCTTGACTTTAAATTCCGAAAGCAGATGTTCTACCCGGAGGGATTGGGACTCCGATTCCGCGAAGATCCAGACGGAATAACCGGAATTGATAAGATTCTCGAGTTCTTCCTTGAGAAAAGAAATGTTTCCAAAGAAGGACCGGGGAGGGTCATAATTAAAATGTACCGAACCGGAACCGCCGCCTGATTTTATAAGGGGTATTTTAACAGCACTCCGGATGCGGCTCTCCTCGTCCGGGAAATCTTTGATTAGCCGGTCGGGCCTGGGGACCCTTTCGTTCCGATGGAGTTTCCGGTACACTCCCTGATACTCCTTCCGAAGAGCCTCTCCGGCGTTAATCAGCCGTTCATATTCACATAGAAAGACGGGTAAATCATCACCGATATAATCAAGCAATGTTGACGGCTCACTGAAAGCCAGGGGATAATATGTTTCTTCTCCTTCAAAGTACCCATGGTCTATGAGCCGTTCTGCAATTTCATCAGCCCTTGAAGAAGATTCAGGGAACGAAGAAAGGTTCGCGTTCAGGATTTCGATACGCTCCTCGTCCCAGCTCAGCTCCTTTGCCGCATACAGGTCGATACTCTTGTGAGGCGCGATCGACCCCTGGCTGCCCACATCGAAAGATTTTATATTTTCTACCGTATCAAATTCGAATACTATCCGTACCGGATCTTCCGTGCCCGGCAAAAAGATATCAAGCACCTCTCCCCGGAGAGCAAACTCTCCACGCATGGACACCCGGGGTACTCTCAAATACCCGTATTCCTGAAGGGTTCTGCTTAACCCAATGGGATCAATTTCATCACCTTTAGAAATGGTAAAAATCCGCGACTTTATGTAATCCCGCGGGGGCAGATAGGAAAGAAAACTCCGTACCGATGCAACGGTAATGACGTCTTTTTCTAGAGAAAGCTCGGTTAGAATACGGACCCGTTCTCCGAAAATCCGGTCATGCCGGGGAGTGGGGGAATAGGGCATCTTCCCCCACCAGGGGAAATGGTTCACCGTTCCGTCGAAGAGTCTTATGTCGCCGGTCAAGGTTTTTGCTTCATGTTCCGTAGGCATAACCACGAGCATCGGTTTTCCGGTTTTTTTATGGATATAATCTAAAAGAAAAGCGAGAAAACTTCCCTGAGTTCCGGTCAATTCGACAGGATAATCACGGTCCTTAATTCGCCTGGACAATTCTGAAAAGGGTGCATATGATTGTATTCTGTGCGATAATTGATTGTAAAATAAGGTTATCATAAATTTTACCGATTATTATAATGAACGTTAATCTAATTTGTATGGAGACTTTCCATTGAAAAAGACATACAGTTTTATCCTGATCCTTCTATTTTCCCTTCCTCTGCTTCTGTTTTCCCAGATACCTGAAGGGGTGGACTTTACAATTCAATTTTACGATAAAGAAATTTATTATCCCGATAGTGATATCCATGTCAAAGCACTGATAACCAATAATACCGGAAAAACGTACCGTTTTAAACTAGCGGAACAGCGGATGTTCAGCATTGATTTTGACGCGGTAACGCTCCAGAATCAGGTGCTTGAACACTCGGAAGAATTTATCACAGAGCGTAATGCTAATCAACAGGTATACTTCCGGGAAGTGAGTCTTGAGCCGGGCGAGGAATACGGTTTTATAGAAAACTTTTCTGAATATATAGAAATCCCCGGATCCGGCATCTTTGTTATAACTGCCAATTTTTATCCCGAACTGTACCGGAACATGGCTTCAAAAGCGGTGAGATCAAATAAACTCACCTTATCGGTAAGACCCGATGCCGGAGAAGTTGAAGAAGTCAGGAATGAAATTGATGAAAAAACCGGAGAAGTTCTGAGGGCTGTATCCCGCGCTCCTGATGAAGTTGTACGCTACATGCTGAATGCGCGTCAGAAAGAAGAGTGGGAAAAGTTTTTTCTCTATTTGGATGTGGAAAGCCTTCTTAGAAATAATCCGTCCAGAGAGCGGCGGTATACGGCTTCTTCGGAAGAGGAGCAGCGCCGGATGATAGAAGAGTTCAAACAGGACCTCCGGAGGCAGGTTATTGATACCGACATCGTTGTAGTTCCCAAGGATTTTCAGATAATACGAACCTCTTATACCCCTGATTTCGGACAAGTAGAAGTAAGAGAAACATTCCAGAATACCGGGTACCTGGAAGTTAAGAAATATATTTATTATCTTGAACGTCGAGATGACATTTGGAAAATATATAATTACGATGTTATTAATTTAGGAACCGAATAATATGAAAATCCTACTGATTGCTGAACGGGAAATGCTCAGAGATTATATCAATCTTCATTTCCGGCCCCATGGATCGGAAATAATTCAGTACTGGAATCCAATTAAAGCCATGGATAATCTAGAAGAGGTATCACCCGATCTTGTTCTGTTCAGTGCTCAGGATTATCCCCGTCATTGGAAACCCTTCCTCACTTTTCTAAGGAATGAAATATCGAAAAATGAAACGGTATTTATCCTGCTGAAGGGAGATAATTTAACTCTTGAAGAAGCATCGAAAGCTAACCATCTTGGCGTGAACGGAATCGTCCACGAAAATCTTGATGATGCAGAGGAACTTATCAGACTCAAAAAGCTGGTGGAGCGGTATAAAGATATCGCTGAAGACCGAAGAAGCGACAGAATTGTTCCCACGAAAGTAGATCGAATAACGTTTTCCTACTTTCGTGTTGATGATTTGACCCTGGTTACCGGCACCGTCCGGGATATATCATCAGGAGGAGTAAGTTTTGAGCCTATCGATCCGGCCGCCACAACGGGTATGGAAACGGGCAGACTTTTTAGGGGATGTACTCTCCGGGTCGGTGAAAAATTACTTTCTATTGACTGTAAACTGGTGAAAAATAACCGTCAGCAGCATTTCATGTTTTCTAATCTTTCAAAAGATGATCTTGATGATATTAAGAGCTATCTCGAACAGCATACAATCAGACAGATCATCTCCCTTTCGGGAAAAGCTGATCAGGAGAATGAAGGGATTAATGAATTGCCTCATGATACCGGCAATGAAGCGGAACTGTCTGAAGATGATGAGGCCGAAGCGGTCGAAGAGCTTGAAGATGAAGATATCGAAGAGCTGGAAGGACCAGAGGAGGTGGAAACGAATGCATGAATCCCGGTCGATGGTAATCTCTAATTTAAAAGATTTAATGCCGTCTCAGGAGGGGAAGGATTACCGCACCCATGGAGTGGTTTTTACCGGAACTCCCAGGAAGCACCCGTACGATAAGGAAAAAATCATCCTGATACACGCTCCACTGAGCAGTCATATCATTTTTTATGAGTTCCGCACAGCAGATTTAATGGGCATAGAAGAAGAAGCCAATATGGTGGATGAAAATGGTGTCAGTCTTCCAATGGTCAAAATCTGGGTCAGAAAAGGAAGCACGGCGGTAAGATTTGAACCCTTCAAAGTCGACGCTCCCCTTACCCTGGGAACAGCACTAGGCGCCTTCTATAACGAGTTTTAGCGGATAATCTTCGGATTTTGCCATGTTTCTTGCCTGAGAAACTTTTGTTTTGGCTATATCATACGTATAAAGACCGACAACCGCTTTACCGGTGGTATGCGCTGTAATCATTATTTTCCAAGATGCCGGTGTAGATTTATGAAAAACTTTTACCAACACCGCTACGACAAACTCTTTTGTGGTGTAGTGATCGTTGAGAAGAACCACCTTGTACATACTCGGTTCTTTTGTAGCAACATCCTTCCGTGTCAGTAATTCTGTACCTTTTTTATCTTTGCCCATACGCGTTTATCTATTATAACAATTTTCCGTCCATTCGTGAATAATTCCTTTATTACCTTTATTACCGAGTAATTTTAAGACCCGTAGTTTAATATCATGTCTGCTTGACATTATTAAAAATCTTCAGTATTGTAGGTCGAGTTAATAACAATCCCCTGTAGCTCAGTTGGTAGAGCGGGTGGCTGTTAACCACTAGGTCGGCAGTTCGAGTCTGTCCGGGGGAGAT
>CAYLLE010000029.1:0-19463 GCA_964384485.1 uncultured Spirochaetales bacterium
ACGACTGAGGGTTAGGGTGTTTTTATGTCCACGTTCGGTGGCATTACAAAAAAAGAGCATTTACGGAAACGCAAATGCCCTCTGAATGACTGAAACACCGAAATTATTCGGTATCTGCTACTTTTACCGTAACATCATCAAATCTGACCCCTAAATCATTCGTTCTAAGGGAAATGTAGGAACCGGGAAGGATTTCCGGATCCAGATAAAAGGCGTATGAGTACGCGTACCCGTGTACTTCCGGATCAATGGAAGGATCATAGACATTGACCAATCCGGTCTCTGTATTAACCTGAATTTTGATAGGCACATCCATGCCAAGGTATTTCCGGACGACTCCAGACGCAATAATTTCAGACAAAGAATATCCGAGAGCACCGGCAATATCGATGTTGTATTCTTCCATCAAGTGCATTGATCTGCTGCTTGTACTCCGGTAAACCTGTGCCCGGAAGCCGTAGTGTTCCGAATCCATGGGCACTTCAGTGTCAAGGTTCAGCCACAGTAGGTAGGAATCTCCGTTTCCCCACGCCATTTTTCCCAGAGCGGCGTTATCTACACCAATGTGGATTCCGAAACCTGCGTGATAAGGTCCGTTTTCCATAGTGCCTTCTTCATAACCGCCGTCAAGGTACCGTACAATAAACTCATACTGAACTATACCTGACTGCTCTGCGATTCTGTCGATCCTTGCCAATCCTGTGGATGTATCAGATTGTACCAACCTCTGGCTGTTGATGTCCCAGTCTCCGTGTCCCACTGTCCAGCCTTCCATGCTTCCGTCGTTAAAGTCATCGCTGACAACAGTAGTTTGAGCAATGGCAAAAAACGGGACCAGCATGAGCATAATGACCAGTAGAAATCCAAATCGCTTCATGTTTAAGCCTCCTGCTTACAATAAAAATATTCTATTTGCACACAATGTGCTAAAAACAACCCCCGTAATATAATCATATAAATATTAAAGTTTTATTATTCTCATCTACTGAAAAGCTCTCTCTCTCTCTATTGATTCTCATATTTTACGACTTCATTTTCAAGTATTATTAATTCAATTCCCGCTTTCACGAACATTTCTTCAGATTCCGCTCCGGCATGGTACTTCTTCTCGCATACAACCCGGCTGATTCCGCAGTTGATAATCAGCATAGCACAGGTTCGGCAGGGTGTCATCCGGCAGTAAAGGCAGCTCCCTTCCAGCGGGATACCGTGACGCGCCGCCTGGCATATGGCGTTCTGCTCGGCGTGTACGGTCCTTACACAGTGCTGCGTTTCAGTTCCGTCTTCGTGAATAACCTTCTTCATTTGATGGCCCGCGTCGTCGCAATGGGGCAGCCCGGAAGGGGCTCCTACGTATCCGGTCACCAGTATTCTATTTCCCCGGGTGATGACACAGCCGCTTTTCCCGCGGTCGCATGTAGCCCGGTGAGAAACAGTATCGGCTATTCCGATAAAGTAATCATCCCAGCTTGGTCTCACCTATATTCTCCCTCCGAACTGTACTTTTCAGTTTCCGCTATTCTACCACAGGTTAGCATATAAAGAAACGGAAAAAAAGGTTAATAAAGGTGATTTGGACCGGAAAATATATCTGTGGGTTTTTAAACCAGAATTTTGGAGTGTATCAAGAGAAAAAGGCTGCCTAACAGCAGGCAGCCTTCTGTGAATGCGGTAGTACGCGCTGCTATTCCGCTTTTACCGTGAAACTCTGGAATTTCGCTTTGTTGAGTGCTCTAAAGGCCACGGTATTACCGCTTTGGATCGGATCGGGGTCGTAATAGGCAAAGGCTATTTCGCCGTTTACCGCGACACCGATAAGTCCGGTATCGGTATTTACATAGGTATCAACCTGAATCGGCCGGGTGACCGAGCCGTTGAATTGATAGCTTGCAAGTTCGATCATCCAGGTATCGTTAAATGACTTGTAGAGCTGTACGTAGGGTCTTTCGCTTTGGGTGTTCGCGTCCTGGGTTACCCATACAAGGTAAGAACTGCCGTATCCGTAGCCGCCCTTCTTTTCGGAACCGGAGCTGAGAAAATGGAGTCCGTGACCGGTCCATACTGCGTCTTCGGATGATGCGATGAACGTGTAAAGGTATTCATCTTTATTCTGATCAAGGTCCATGATGAATTTTGCGTCCAGCATCTGGCTGTCAGACTGCTGTACACCGCTTCCCGACGCGCTCCAGTCGCCGTAGGTCGTCTCTGGATTCTTGATTGAAGAAAGAATGGTCCGAGTCGGCATTTCGGGAATTGTTATGTCTGTTCTCCGTGAAGTAGGCTGGGCAGGTCCCACAATGGTCATTCCCGGTGTTTCGGATGCCGGTTCAGCGGAAGCTTTTGTTTCCAGGTCAGCTATCTGCTGATCTTTCTCTTCGATCATGCTTTCTCGTTCGGCAATAACCTGTTCTTTCTCTTCTACCTGTGATTCAAGTTCATTAACTTTTTTCCGCATAGCCGCAAGTTCTTTCTGTGCCGCCATATCGGTTCCTTCTTCCGCTTTCTTTCCGCTGAAGGCGGCAATTTCGAAATCGGTCGTCGGAACATACGCGAGAGATCCTGAATAATCGTAGCCGTCGATCATCAGATTGGATAGTTTGACCCCGTCATCCGTGAGCTGCAGTTTAACATCGGCCAGATCAATGGACATGGGTTTACCCGCGGTGCTGACTGTGTCGGGCACCTTTACGGTAAAAGTTCCCATGCCGTCATAATCAAGAATTGCGGCATAGGTTGTGCCTTGGTATTCCACGCCTGTTACATAGATTTCCATGGGTCCTTGAAAATAGAAATCAGCACCCGATAAATTGACTTCGTCTAAGTCAATTTGACTTACATCTACGTCCTGTAAATCAAGGGAAAAGGCAGCGAAGCTCAAACAGAAAAGGATGCATACACTAATAAAGACTTTTTTCATTACTCTTTCCTCCTACACAATGAATTGGATTATTATTCTACATTATCTATAATACACCGACATACCGAAATTTGGCAAACAAATTTCAACAATTATCCAATATAATATTTCTTCTTCCCTCGAATTCTGTACTTCGGTTGAAAGAATCCGGGAGAAAATGCTGTTAATTCATCGCTATAAACCATTTTGGGTAATAATATTCCAGGAATATGAAAAATAAATGAAAAAAGTGTTAATCCGGTATAAAAATGAGCATGATGCCGGTAATTTCCGGTGACCAAATTCGCATTAAAATTTATAGATTGTTTTATTTCAGGTATTGTCGGTATAATACGGGCTTAATTGACAGCTTTGTTCCTCCTCAGATATACTTCTGAATAATCATGATGCCTTTTACCTTTTCCCGCTTCCCTGAATTACATTTCGGTGCAGGCTGTCTTTCCGATCTGCCGGATATTTTAACACGGCGGAAAATCGGCAAGGTCCTTGTTGTTTCCGGCGGATTCTTCACCAGTACCGGCGCGTATGGAAGGTTAACCGGAGGGCTGGAAAGCTCGGGTATCCGTGCCGTGTACCGTACTGTAACTGGAGAACCGTCACCGGAAACCGTGGATAATTTGGTCCGGGTATACCGGGACCAAAAATGCGTTGGGATTATTTCAATCGGCGGCGGGAGTGTCATAGATGCCGGAAAAGCGGCTGCCGCCGGGACAGCTATGGATAAGCCGGTCAAGACCTACTTAGAAGGTGTTGGGAGTGAACAGCCGCCGGGGGACGCCTGTTTCTTCGCCGCTGTTCCAACTACTTCAGGAACCGGATCGGAAGCAACGAAGAATGCTGTCCTTTCTACAGTAGGACCTGATGGATTTAAAAAATCTCTCCGTCATGAAGATTATATCCCCGGTGCCGCCTTTCTTGATCCCGAACTCACCGCGTCCTGTCCTCCCGGTGTGACCGCCGCGTCGGGGCTGGACGCTCTGACTCAGCTGATAGAGGCCTATGTCTCGGTAAAGTCGAACCGGCTGACCGATATGTTATCCCGGGATGGAATAACCGCGGCAGGAAAATCTCTCGAACGGGCTGTCCGGGAGGGAAGCAGCATTGATGCCCGGGCTGGTATGGCATATGCAGCATTCATCTCCGGGGTGTGTCTGGCGAATGCCGGGCTCGGGGTGGTGCACGGCATTGCTTCACCCGCGGGAGCGCTCCGCCCCGTTCCCCACGGGACGGTCTGCGGTCTCCTCCTCCCCGGCAGCATCGAAATGACGTGCAGGGAGGCCGGAAATTGTCATCCCGCCGTTAAGAAATATTCCGAAGCATCTGTCCTGTTCACCGGGTTAGATTCGGGAAGCGATCTGGAGAACTGTGAATTACTTGTTTCAAAAATACGGGAGATCATCAGACTCGGCGGTCTATCTTCACTGAGGGATTACGGTTTCTCAAACCGGGATGCTGAACTGATAGCTGAAAAGAGCAGTTTGAAAAATCATCCGGTGCATCTGGATACCGGATTGATAACCGAGCTTATAAAAGAAGCGCTGTAGAGGTACATTACGGTTAAATAGGGAGAGTTTCCATGTTCCTGACAATAGGACTGAATCCGGTTCTTCAGAAAACGATTATACTGCGGCATCTGCACGAAAACGAGGTTAACCGCTCCTCGGAGTATTACCTTGACGCTTCCGGAAAGGGGATCAACACAACCAGGGTTCTGTCCCACCTGGGTGAACCGGTTGTTCATCTGACCCACGCCGGAGGGAGAAACAGGGATCTGTTTTTGAATCTTGCCGAGAGCGACGGTCTGCATATCCGGGGAGTAAACTCCAATTCGGAAATCCGGTACGGGTATACCTTGCTGAACCGGGAGAATAAGACGACAACTGAAATAATTGAAGAGGCGTATCCGGTCAAGCAGGGAACTCAGGCCCGTCTATTGGAAGAGTACCGGGATCTGCTTCCCCAATGCGAGATAGTGACGTTTTCCGGTTCCAAAGCAGCAGGGTATACCGATGATTTAATCCCGGAAATGGTCGGAGCGGCAAAGGATGCCGATAAAATTGTGATTCTGGATGTCCGGGGCTCCGACCTCCTTGGCGCCCTCAAGTACCGTCCGGATGTTATCATGCCGAACCTGTCGGAATTTGTCCGGACCTTTATGGAACAGGACACCGCTTTCTTGACCGAACATTTGGATGATGAGGCGACGCTGCGGGAAGTAGGAAAAAAGATGACCGAACTGTACCGTCAGTTCGGGAGTGTAACCGTTCTTACCCGGGGGAGTCTCGCGACACTGTTCGTTTCAGGTAACACTGTGGAACGGCTTACACCGGACCGCCTGGATCCGGTGAACACCATAGGCT
The DNA here is from genome assembly GCA_964384485.1 of uncultured Spirochaetales bacterium. GTDB lineage: Bacteria > Spirochaetota > Spirochaetia > CAYLLE01 > CAYLLE01 > CAYLLE01. Next base: position 5,278 of record CAYLLE010000029.1, read on the forward strand.
GCGGAGACGCCTTTACCGCCGGTTTTGCTTCCGCTTTTCTAAAAGATTCCTCCGTATCCGGAGCGGTTGAAAAGGGACACCGCTGCGCCGGTATGAACGCCGTACATATCCGGCCGGGTGTCCTTCGGTAGTGATAAGCAATTCCCGGTGCGCGGTTATGACCGCTCCAGCTTCAGGGTGATGGTCGGAGAATTGCATATCTCGGTCGGTCCGTAATACTGTATGGCCCCCGGGTACCGGAAGGAAGTCTCCAGAGCCCAGGTTTCCCGATGCTGTTTGAACGTTTTAAACGGATTGCTGTCCGTCTCTACAAGGGCTTTCCTGATTACCGGTTTTTTGAATCCGTGACGCTGCTCCATGTTCATCATCATCACTAAAGGAATTCCTCCGGCTTCCCACTTGCTGCAGTCTTCGACAAGATTCCGTACCGCGGAGATATAACCGGTCAATCCTTCGGCGATCAGCAGGAAGGCTGTAAATCCCAGGGAGTAGCAGTAGTCCGCGTCAAAATTGGATGGAAAGGCGCATCTCCCTTCGTAGCCGAAAAAGTGGCTCTGGGAGCTGAATTTACCCGAAAAACGGCCCTCGTTTTTCATCTCTTTCAGCCGGTCACTTACCATCTCTATTAAAAGTTTCTCCGTTTCGATACGGGAAACCTGAACATTTCCGTGGGGATCCCGGTCCATCAGGAGCTGACGCTGAATGTCGGTGGGGAGGGAAGAAAAAACGTAAGATGAATCCCTGCTCAGATTTTTGTTCACCCATTCAGACTGATCCTCAAAGGTATTCAGGGTGGCATAATGGGCTTGATGATGGGCAAGAAGGTCGTTCAGCTCACCGATAAGCCTCTTCATTTCCGGGATGAATTCGATGAGTCCTTCAGGCACTAACACAACCCCGAAATTTTCTCCCTTCTCCGAACGTTTAACGATAACGTTAACGATGCACTCAATGATGTCATCCAGGGACTGCTGATCTTCGGCAATTTCTTCCGAGATAAGCGTGACGTTCGGATGTGTCTGGAGCGCGCATTCCAGGGCGATATGGGATGCCGAACGGCCCATCAGTTTGATGAAGTGCCAGTACTTTTTTGCCGAATTTGCGTCCCGTTCGATATTTCCGATGAGTTCGGCATAGGTTTTCGTGGCTGTATCGAATCCGAAGGAAGTTTCTATATACTGATTCTTGAGGTCACCGTCTATTGTTTTCGGTACGCCGATCACCTGGATCGGAACCTTTTCTTTTACAAAATATTCCGCCAAAAGCGCGGCATTGGTGTTGGAATCGTCACCCCCGATCACAACCAGGGCATTTACCTTGCGGCGGGTCAGGACTTTAATTGCCGTCTGAAACTGCTCTTCCGTTTCCAGCTTAGTCCTGCCCGACCCGATCATGTCAAAGCCGCCGGTATTCCGGTATTCATCTATTATATTGCCGGTAATTTCCAGCACATCATCTTTAAGGATACCCGAGGGACCTCCCCGGAAGCCAAGAAGTACCGAACCGGGATTTCCCTTCTTGAGTCCGTCATATATTCCTGCGATGACATTGTGGCCTCCCGGCGCCTGACCGCCGGAAAGAATCACTCCCACGATCAAGGGTTCTGATTTATCTTTCCCTTCGCCTTGAATAAAGGTCGCTGCGGGTTTGCCGTAGGTTCGGGCAAAGAGGAGTTTTAAATCATCCTGATCCCCGGCCGATTCGGTGGGTTCTCCCAGGTTTAATTTTATGTTGGAAAGCTCCCGGTTCAATACCGGAGGAAGATTAGGGGTATAGCTGAAACGGTCTTTCTGAAGAGGTGAATATTCCACGGATATCTCCTTGTTATTTTATGTGAGCCCCAATTCTAACGGGAGGCGTATAAAAATGCAACGGTTCAAAAAAAGCCCTTCCATTATTTCTGTAATTGTCTCATACTTTATTAACAACCATGGAAAAAACAGGTCGTAAAAAATACAGTATCGATTTGAATTTTAGTTCTATTGCTTTTCCTCCGATCCATGATGTTCTGGTGCTGGGAAGGAAGTCGCCCCAGGGGAAAAAGGGACTTTCTCTCTGTTTTGAACTTATTGCGCCGGGCTGCTTTGAGATGATCAGTATAGATGACGGACCGGCTGAAGCGATTTTGATAAATAAAACAGTTCTTAAAAAACTGGATAAAAACAGCATCCTGGAAATACTGAAGCGGGAGGTTTTCCCTTACCTGTCGGATAACGAAATACTCAATGTTAAGCTGAATATGCGGATATCTGTGGAGTCCATTAAAGGAATGATGACCCATGAACGTTAAATCTGTTTACCGGCGCAGTTATACAGTGGTAAATTCCTACACCAGTGTGGAACGAATTAAATCCCTTCTGTTAGACAAATCCTGCGTTGTTTTAATGGATGGCAAGAGTTACCAGGGTATTTTAGAAATACGGGATATTATAGAGAATAATAAAGTATTGGCAGTTGATTGTGCAAAACCGAAAAGAATAATATCGCCTGAATTGGATATAAAGTCCGCCTTTGAATATATGGCTGCAGAAAAAATAGAATTCCTTCCGGTGATGGAGCAGGATGATTTCAAAGGTATCCTTTCCTATGACGACGTAGTCAATTATTTCAAAGAATCAGAGACTGCCCTTTGTGAATCGGAAAAGCAGTACCGGTTTCTCTATAACAATGTCCTAGATGCTATTTTCATGTTCAATTTTGATTCCGGAGGAAATAAGCTTAAGATCTATGATGTAAATGACTGGGCCTGTGAAAAACTCGAATATTCCAGAGATGAATTGATTCATCTTCCCTGTGAAATAATCATTTCTCCGAATAATTTGTGTAAGTTCTTTTCCGCTTTGCGGAGAGCAGCGAATGGAGGCCATTATCATACTGATTTGGAATTAGTCACGAGATCGAAAACGGCCCTCATTATGGATTTTAATCTCCAGTCGGTAACATTTGACGGAAAAGATATCATTTTCGCGGTGGGGCGGGATATCACAGACCGTATTAGACGGGAAGCGGCGCTGGCTTCGAGCAAAGAGCAATTAAAAATTGCTCTTGATACCGCCGGAAAAAGTGTATGGGAATGGGATTTGGCCGCGGGAAAGATAACCATTACTTGTCAAATCCCTTCACTGTTAGGGTATTTTCCGGAAGATGATGCGTTGCGTGATGATGAATTATCATCTGTACTCGGTGCTGACGGAATTGAACGGCTTAAAGCTTCTATCAGCCGGCATTTAGCAGGTAATTCCCCGTCTGTGGAAGAGGAATTTCATGCGCTCTGCGCAGACGGTTCCCGCCACTGGATCCAAGTGGAAGGTAAAACTCTTAACCGGAAGGAAGACGGTGATCCGGTAAAAATTATGGGAGTGGTTTCGGATATCGAATCGCGGAAACAGACCGAACATTATTTAATGAACGCAAAAAGAGAAGCTGAAGAGGCCAATCTCAGAAAAAGTCTTTTTATCGCGGATTTTGGGCATGAAGTCCGGAACGCCTTGACTAGTGTATCCGGTGTAGCTGATCTGTTAAAAGATTCTAATGTGTGTAACGATGAAGAAATACAGGAGTACATCGAAATACTCAAAATGAGTTCCGGGACCATATTGGAATTGATAAAGGATGTTCTAGACTTTTCCAAATTGGAATCTGAAAATATACAGCTGGAATCCACCCCGTTTGATCTGGTAAATCTGATCAATTCAGTGGTGCGGATTTTTTCTATTAAAAAGGAAAATCCGAACCTCACCTTTGATGTTTCTATTGAACCGGAGGTACCGAGACATCTGTTGGGGGATCCCACCAGGCTAACCCAAATACTCACAAATTTAATAAGCAACGCGGTTAAGTTCACCTCCCAAGGCTCAATTAGGATGTCCGCGGCTTTAAAAAAGCAGACAACAGAAAAAGCGGTCATCAGTTTTTCCGTTACCGACACTGGAATCGGCATTTCCCGGGAAAAAATGGAAACAATCTTCCGCCCCTTTACGCAGGCCGAACTTTCTACGGCGAGAAAGTTCGGAGGAACCGGATTAGGCCTGGCTATCTGTAAAAAGTTAGCAAAAGCCATGGGTGGAGATATAAAAGTAGAGAGTACGGAAGGTGAAGGAAGCACCTTTTCCTTTAACGCTGATTTCGTACCGCAAAAAGCCGCTCCTAATTTGAAGGAACCGGGTATACTGGCGGTCTCGGAAGAAAAAAAGCCGATGCATGTACTGATTGTGGAAGATGATGAAATAAGCAGAAAGATGGCACAGAAATTATTCGAAAAAAATGTGGCAAAGGTAACCGTATCTCACAGCGGGAGTCATGCGCTCTCCTTAATGGAAAAAATATCTTTTGATCTTGTTGTGATGGACGGTCATATGGAAGGAATGAACGGGGTGGAGGCTACGCGGCGGATACGGCAGATGAACGGCAGGACAAGCAGAACGGTTCCGGTGGTTGCGCTGACTGGAGATTCCGGCGTTAATATCCGTGCCGATTTCCTGAAAGCCGGTGCCGATCATATTCTGCTGAAACCGCTGAATCTTGAAAAAATAAATTCCGTACTTACAAGCTGACTTCGGCGGCGCCAATTTCCCGGAGCGCCGTTTTCATAACGGCCCCTTTTCCGAACACCCGTTCCATCTCGGCGGTGTAGGCCTCCGCGTTCCGGAGCGGTACATAGGCCTGAATGGTTCCGGCAAACCCCCCGCCGTGAACCCGCGCGGCTCCGGAAATGCCGATGTGCTGTTCACTCAAGGCCAGGGCAAGGGGTATTCCCTGTGCATCAGGAACAGCCGCTGAAAAGCAGTTCTGTAAATAGGACATGGATGAAATTCCCGATTCCCTTACCAGGCTTAAATACCGCTCCGGATTCCCTGTTCTGAGGGCGGACGCCTGTTCCTCCGCCCGGAGACAGTCCCGGAAAAAATGAATGGCCCTGAGGACGGCCCGGTCTCCCGCTCTCTTTCTGACTTCGGGAATCCGGGAATAAAATTCTTCCGGCTTTACTTCCCGCAGAGCGGACGCGCCGAAAAAACCGGACACCCCGGCCATATCTTCGGTTACCGCCGCGTATTCCGGTGTTAAATCAGCGTGACTCCCGCCGGTGTTGATGATGAACAGGCTGCAGCCCCAATCCTCAAACTTCGGGGTATGTCCCGTTTTACTATTTAATACCTGTTTTACTTTGGGAGCGGCCGGGTCGGCAAAATCGATAGATACCACACCGCCTTTCCCGCAGGCAATCTGGTCCATAAGTCCGCAGGGTTTCCCGAAGAAATTGTTCTCCGCGTATTGTCCCATAACCGCCATGGTTACGGTGTCGATTGTATCGTGGTTGTAAAGGTGATTGAAAATGGAGGCGATCAGCATCTCTATGGACGCAGAGGAGCTCAATCCTGATCCGGGAAGAACTTGACCGGAAAGGTATCCGTCCCATCCGCCGATTCTGTAATCCCTTTCCCGGAACGCCGCGGCTACTCCGCGTATCAGCGCGGCCGGTGTGCCTTCTTCGTCATTCCGGGGCTGGAGTCCGGAAAGATCGACCGTGATGGATCCGAATCCCTCTGAAAAAAGATTGACGGTCATGTCTTCCCTTGTCGCAGCCGCCGCGGCGGAATCACTGTCAATCGAGGCTGCCAATACGATACCATGGTTATGATCGGTATGATTACCTCCCAGTTCCGTGCGGCCGGGGACCGAGAAATACCTGGGATTCGTTCCCCCTGTCCGCTGCCGGAAACCTTCCGCCATCCTGTTATACCTGTCCCGGGCATCCTGCGTCCGGACCGGATATACCTCATGTAAAGCAGCTTTCATGTTTTTACTCCTTGTCCAGGTAGTGCTTTTCCGGCAGACTCCGGAGTGTTTCGGCGGCCCCTTCCGCAGTTATGTCCCGCTGAGGCATAGCCATCATCTCGTACCCTACCATGAATTTTTTTACGGTGGCCGAACGGAGCAGGGGAGGATAATAATGGAAATGATAATGCCACCATTCCCGGTTTATTCCGCCGGTGGGACATTGATGGATACCCATGGAGTAGGGAAAGCTGGTTTTGAACAGATTGTCGTAACGTATACCCAGCTGCTTCATGATTACGGCCAGGTCGTCCCGTTCCTTTCCGCCGGTTTGGGAAAGATCCCCGTGGTGACTCTTCGGAATGATCATCACCTCGTACGGCCAAACCGCCCAAAATGGAACCAGCGCGCAGAAGGAATCATTTTCCAGCACTATTCTTGTTCCGTAGTGCTTTTCAAGTGTAAGATAATCACAAAGAAGGCAGGAGTCTTTGTTTTCCCGGTACTCCCGCTGATGCCGGTCTTCCAGACCGGGGATAACCGGAATTGATTCGTTTGACCAGATTTGACAGTGGGGGTGGGGATTGGAACAGCCCATCACGGCTCCCCGGTTTTCAAATATTTGTACATAACTAATAAAATCTTCCTGTCCAAGATTCTGATATTCCTTGACCCAGGTATCAACGACGGACCGCAGAGTTTTCCGGTCCATCCTCGGTATTGTTAAATCATGACGGGGAGAGAAGCAGACGACCCGGCAGATACCCCTTTCGTTCTCCGCGATTAAAAGTTCGCTTTCATCTTTCCTGCCCGGTTCAGTTTCCGGCAAAAGGGCGGAAAAATCATTGGTGAATACAAATGTACCGGTATAGTCGGGATTGACTGCTCCTCCCGCTCTGGAGTTGCCGGGACAGAGATAACAGTCAGGATCGTACTCCGGGGTTTTCTCTCTTTGTGAATCTTCGGTCTGTCCCTGCCAGGGCCGTTTTGTACGGTGGGGTGAAACCAGAATCCATTCTCCCGTCAGCGGGTTATACCTCCGGTGGGGAGTCTGATTTGAAAACATAGGGTACCTCCTGGTTCTGATATGTGCTAAAGGTGCCACACATTGACCCCTTCTGTCCAGTTCGCTACATTAATAGCCATGATTTGTAAAATGGAAAATACGGTACAGCATTACCCGTGGGGCTCTCCGGATCTTATGTCCCGGCTGCTGGATATCGAGAGCGGTTCTGAAGGTCCGAAAGCGGAACTTTGGATGGGAGCCCATCCGAAGGCGCCCTCCCTTATCACCTGCGGCGGAACACAGGCCCTCCTTGATGATTACATAAATAAAAATCCGGAATCCGTTATCGGAAAAGTCTCGGCCGATCGGTGGGGAACTCTGCCCTTCCTGTTTAAAGTACTCACGGCTGGAAAAAGTCTCTCAATCCAGGCACACCCTGATGCGGAACAGGCCCGAATCGGGTATGACCGGGAAAACAAAGCGGGAATCCCCCTGGATGCCCCCAACCGGAACTACCGGGATCCCAACCACAAACCGGAACTTATCTGCGCCCTGACTCCCTTTCTGGCTCTCCGGGGATTCAGGCCGATAGATGAAATCCTTATAAATTTCCCTGAACAGGTTTTTCCCGACCTGTCGGAAGCTGTACAAAACCTGAAAGAGAATCGGAACCGGGAAGCTCTTGCAGGCTTTTTCCGGACGGTTATGGAATCGCCGCCGGATCTCCGGCAGCGGCTCATTGCCGGAGCCCTGAAACAGAAAGAACATACTGATGAGCTGACCCGCAGGATAATTTCCGGCATTGCCGCCGATTATCCCGGGGATATCGGAATCCTCGGCCCCCTCTATCTGAATCCGGTTGAACTATCTCCCGGCCGGGCCATGTTTCTAGACGCGGGGGAACTGCATGCCTATATCAAAGGCGGCGGCATTGAGATAATGGCCAATTCGGATAATGTTCTCCGGGGCGGGAGCACCCGGAAACATATCGACGTGCCTGAACTGATGAATGTGCTCACCTTTGATCCGGGTAAACCCGAGATCCTTAGTCCCAGAGGCGCGGGAGCGGTAAAACATTACACGGCTCCTGCACCCGAATTCCGCCTTTCCGTCATATCGCTCGCCGGAAAGCTTGAACTGAACACCTCGGATTCGCCCGAGATCCTGCTCTGTACTGAGGGAGAATTCCATGCCTCCGGCGCTGGTGACGGAAAAGTCCGGTGCGCCAGGGGGCATTCTCTTTTCATCACCGCCGATCAGGGAAGCTACACATTGTCAGGAGAAGGGATGATCTTCCGGGCCGGAACAGGAGCCGCGGAGCGGACATGACGATCTGGGTTGACGCCGACGGCTGTCCGGCAAGGATCAGACGGATTATTGAAGACGGTGCGGTTCGAACCGGATTCCCCGCTGTCTTTGTCGCCGACCGGGCTCTCCCGATTTACGAGAAAGCCGGGAAGATGGTTACTGTTGAAGGAGGTGCCGACGCCGCGGACAATTATATTTTGGCGAATGTGTCTTCGGGAGATTTGGTCATAACCCGGGATATTCCCCTTGCCGACGGAGTGGTTTCCAAGGGGTGCACGGCGCTTGACGACCGGGGCAATTTTTTAACCGTTGAAAATGTCCGGGAACGTCTTTCCATCAGAAACTTTCTCCGGGATCTGAGGGAATCAGGAGTATCTCCGAAGGGCACGGGACCGATGACCGGAAAGCAGATATCAGCCTTTGCGGCCTCCTTTGATTCATTTTTGACTTCCCGGCTCAAATAGGGATAATCAGTAATACCCGGACTGGAATTTGTTTCCGTATATTAGTAGCATAACCATATCAGGAGGAATCCATGAAGGCAGTTAAAATTACCGAAGGTATACATCATATCGGCGTCAATATAACTAACAACGATCTATTTGAAGGACTTTGGCCCATCCCCGACGGGGTCTCTTTGAACTCCTATGTTGTGCAGGGAAAAAAAAACGCGGTAATAGATTTGGTCAGGGACTGGAATGATGCTCCCGCCGGATTTACCGAAAAACTGCGGAGCATCGGTCTTTCCGCGGAAAATATCGATTACCTTATTTTGAATCATCTGGAACCCGATCATACCGGATGGCTCCGGGAATTTAAGAAAAAAAATCCGCGGGTCGAAATAATTACCACCCCGAAAGGGGCAGCTCTGGTTAAACAGTTTTACGGGATAGAAGAAGCGGTGCGTGAGGTTAAAACGGGAGATTCTCTGGATTTAGGAGACGGGAGGGTGCTGAATTTTATAGAAGCTCCCAATGTTCACTGGCCGGAAACCATGGTAACGTATGAGACCTCGGGAAAGGTACTGTTTTCGTGCGACGCCTTCGGATCTTACGGGGCATTGGGAGACGCGGTATTTGACGACCAGCTGTCCCAGGAGCACAGCCAATTTTACGAACGGGAAGCACTGCGTTACTATGCCAACATTGTCGCGAGTTTTTCCAAGTTTGTTGAACGGGCAGCAGCAAAGCTGGAAGGCGTCGAAATCAATGTGATCGCGCCGTCCCACGGTATAATCTGGCGGGAAAATCCTTCGGTAATTATTGAACGGTACCTAAAATATGCTTCGTATATGGATGGACCGGCGGAACCGGAAATTACCCTGATCTGGGGAACCATGTACGGGAATACCGGATCCGCGGTGAATGAAATAATCCGGACGGTCCGGTCGGAGGGAGTTCCAATCCATGTCCACCAGGTTCCCCAGGATGATTCATCCTATATTCTTGCTTCAGCTTGGAAATCGGCAGGACTGATCATCGGAATGCCTACGTATGAGTACCGGATGTTTCCGCCTATGGCGAATGTACTAGACCTTTTTGACCGGAAACATGTCAAAAATAAAAAGGTGCTCCGATTCGGTTCCTTCGGGTGGTCGGGGGGCGCGCAGAAAGAGTGTGACGCGCTTACCGAAAAACTAAAATGGGACTATCTCGAGCCGGTGGAATGGAACGGTGCTCCCTCCCAGGATGATACCAGCCGGCTTCTCGAGCAGGTCCGGACTCTCGCGAGGAAGGTTAAGGAGTCGGCCGGCTGATTGTCTTCCTATCTATTTCTTAGTACATTTCTATTAGGTAAACAGAAAGGAGTCAAATTATGAGCAACTATCCACACAACGGTTGGGGAACCGGAGCCGGAATTGCCGGACCTTTTAAAGCAATGGCATGGACCGGCATTATGAAAAACGAAGACCGGGACCGGCTTATCGCGCTTATCCGGCAGGCATTGAAAGATGACCCGATAATTCAGGAAAATGATAATATTTCTCTGACCGTTGACCGGGAATCCGGAGAGGATGTTCTTCATCTGCTTGGTAAAACCGCGTCAGAGGACGGGAAAGCCCGGGCGCAGGAAATTGCTGAGCACCAGTCGCCGAAAGGCATGAAAATCGCAAACGAAATTAAAGTAGAATAAACCCGCCTTACTCATCTAAAATCATCAAGGTTTTAGGTGAGTAATTTTTTTGCTGTCCTATACCATAAATGAACCGGATGAGATAATGGGGACTGTTTTGCCGTCCCGGGTTATTCCGGTCACTTCGATCTCGGGCGAACCGATCATGATATCGGTATGATGGGGCGATACGTTAGCCCCTTCCTGTTTCAGCTCTTCCTCGCTCATGGATTCGCCCCCTTCGAGACAGGTAGGATACGCGCTGCCTAAAGCGATGTGGGAAGCGGCGTTTTCATCGAACAGGGTGGAGTAAAAGACCTTTCCGGACCGGAATATGGGTGACCCTGAATCGACCAGCGCCACCTCACCGATATATTTTACCGATTCGTCCAGCTCCAAATACTTACCCAGAGCTTCTTCCCCTTCTTCTGCGCTGAATGCGGTGACCTTACCGTTTTCAAATGTAAGGCTTCCCCCGATAACCATTTCCTGCATGATTTTTACCGGCATGGTCAGTTTGACGGTCCCCGTTGTTTTACGGTAATCGGGCAGGGTGTATACCTCCTGAGTCGGTATATTCGGCATGAACCGCCGTCCGTCTCTGGCGTAGTCCGGACCGCCTGCCCATACGGCTTTGGGCGAAAGGTGCACGGTCAGATCAGTACCCGGTCCGGTGAACCGGAGTTCCCGGAGTTTGAGGAGGGTCAGTTTTTCGCTCCGTTTTTTTAATACCTCGGTGTAAGAGGTCCAGTCTTCCAGGGGATCATTCTTCTCCATACGGAGGATCGGGACCAGGATTTCCCACAGTTTCTCTTTAGCGGTTTGACTGGGTTCTGTTCCTAATACTTTGCCGGCCCACCCCGGTGTGGGGTATGCCGCGACCAGCCACGTAAGCTCATTGTTCTGTATTGCTTTTAGAAGCGGTTTTCTCATTTTGGAGATTGATTTGGTCAGCCGGGCAATTCTTGCGGAATCGGACCCTTTCAACAGATCAGGTTCCTCCTCCCCGAATATGGAAATAAGGGACCATTTATCTTTTATCAGTTCTTTATACATTTCCCCGTAAAACCCGGGTACAAAATCCAGATGGTCTTCGTTTGAATTTTCTATCCGGTTCTTAATCTGCTTTTTATGCTGTATTTCGGTGTGTACATATTTGATGCCGGCTGAATACGCCTCCCGGGTAAGCACGTTTACAAACTCCCACTGTACCGGTTCGGCTTGGATCATAAGGCAATTCCCCGGTTTCACTGCCGCGGCTCCCAGGAGAAGCCGGGCGTATTTTTTCATTTCTTCAGCTGTTATTTTCATAAAATGACTATACCTTGAATTGGTTCCATTGGCAATTGACAGGAGGACCCTCGGCCGCAATACTTAGCAGTATGAACAATTCTTCCCGGATTCCCATATGGGGTTTTATCCGATTCCGTCTAACTTTTTTACTGCTTTTTTTTCTTGTCCTGATTGTTATTAAAGACATCTATTTTCTGTATCAGGAGATAAATAACGAAATTGACCGTTCAAAAGATGAGCTTAGGAGTGTGACACAGGCTGTGGAATATGAGTTGAGAGAACTATTGCTGTCCGGCGGGGAACTGCTGGTCGCGCTGGCCCAGCTCGACACGGTAAAGACGGGAACGAATGAAAGTGTGTCCGGCCTGCTTTCCGATGTGGGTAAAGAATTCAGCAAGTACACCAATTTTTCCAAGGTGAACGAAGCCGGATTTATCGTGGCAAGCTCGACACCGCTGGACGCGCCTGTGGATGTGTCTGAAGCGGTAAATATCGTGAATGCCTTTTCAAAGGAACGGCTATCGTTAAGCAGATTTGTGGTCGGACCGATAACCGGTAAACCTGTTATTGTTCTATCTTATCCTGTATACCGGGATGACGGACCGGACGCGCGGGTGACGGGGGTAATTAATACCGGACTCAGTCTGGAATGGTTCGATGATTTCCTGGCCGATCTCATGCTGTCTCCGGAAACGGAACTGTATCTGTTTGACAGTTCCGGGATGGTTATCGCTTCCCATCCTTCAGAAAGACTGCCTGTGGGTTCCGATATTCCCGGGGACATCGCGAGATCCGCCGCCGACGTTAAAACAAAGGCTGAGGGTTCAATCGAGTATACCGATTCAGGGGGAATCAGGAATATCTTAGCTCTTTCGGTTCTTGAAGAGGTACCTGAAGGTCTTTTTATCGCAGCTGTCCGTCCCCGGTCCGACGTTACCGGCCCGGTGTTCAGCGGCGCCCGGCGCAGATTCCTTATGATGGCCTTTATCGCCCTTCTCAGTTTTTTTCTCATCTATGTTGCCAGCGGCAGATTGATCCTCAAGGGAATTAACACGCTGACTTTCCAGGCGGACCGTCTTTCCAGGGGAGACTGGAGTGCCCGGAGCGGTTTCGGTACCGAACGGACCGAGCTGGGACGGCTTTCAGGTATCCTGGATCGGATGGCGGATACCGTTCAGGAACAGAACAGCGCCCTGATCCGGCACAGTGAGAATTTGGAGCGGGAGGTTGGGGACCGGACCCGGGAGCTGAAAGTGGCGAAGGAACGGGCGGAACGGGCGAATAAGGTGAAAAACCTGTTTCTCGCGAACATGAGTCATGAACTGCGGACTCCGCTCAACGGGATAGTTGGAATCCACCAGCTCCTGGAAACTACCGATCTCTCTGAGGAACAGAGCGGGTTTCTGAAAATTGCGGAGGAATCCGCGGACAGCCTCACCCGGATTATTCGGGATATTCTTGACTTTACCATGATCGAAGCGGAAAAACTGGAAATCCGGGAAGAATCTTTTTTGCTTGATGACCTTGTTGCAAACACCATCCGTCCCTTTTTGCCGCAGGCTGAAAAAAAGGGGATTGTACTCGACACACGGACTGAAGAAACGTCTTCGATCACCTTCCTGGGAGATCAGGAAAGAATCAGACAGGTGCTGTCTAACCTGATAAGCAACGCGGTAAAGTTTACCGATACCGGATCTGTTATTCTACATGCCGACTACACCGGTAACAGCAGTGAGGGTTCTTTGGTGTTTACTGTAATAGATACCGGAGAAGGTATTCCTGAAGATAAACTGAAGAACATTTTTACACCTTTCACGCAGCTGGACGGAAACTATTCCAAACGTTTCTCCGGAACAGGGCTGGGACTCAGTATCGCCCAGCGCCTTTCCGGTCTGCTTGGAGGACGTTTGAGTGTGAAAAGTACACCGGGCGAGGGAACGGAGTTCATGTTCAATGTACCGGTAAAAAAAGTAACTGAAGAAAAGGAAGCTGTTGAAAATCCAATAAGGGATGGGCAGGATATGGATACAGATAAAATTATCATGATAGTGGAAGACAATGCGATAAACCGGCTCAATATAAATATGCTCATCGAAAGGATGGGATTCACAACACTGCCCGCGGAAAGCGGGGAGGAGGCGCTAGAGATAGGCCAAACCATGAAACCGGATATCATTCTCATGGATATACAGATGCCGGGTCTAAACGGGCTTGAAACAGCTTCGGAATTCCGGAAGATGTATCGGGATCGGAAGGGTGGATGCCCGCCCATAATCGCCATGACCGCGTACGCCATGAAAGGGGACAAGGAGTTTTTTCTTGAATCCGGAATGGACGGATATATCGCGAAACCGATCAAATTAGAGTCGCTCCGCTCCCTGTTCAAACAATGGCTCGGAGGATAATAGAATATCTGCCGGAGGGCGCCGGTATGACGCGCGGATATCATCAAAATAACGGATTTTCCAACCGTCATGACGCAGCCTGTTTCCGGCGGGAAGTATTGTTCCGATTTCCAGGAGCTCAAGTTTCTCCTTAAGCCGGTAGATGTAGTTATTCTTAATATTCTTGTACCTGCCGCATTTTGATGGGCTTAAGTCTTTTTCGGTACAGGAAGCACATTCGGCCGGATCCTCTTTAACCGCGCCGATCCGTACTATATCGGTGCAGGTTACACCCCGATCCCGGATCC